>DASYJM010000214.1:0-3294 GCA_035996445.1 Candidatus Acidiferrum sp.
CTCGGGCCGTCGCGAGGCCGGCGTCGTTATGGCATCAACCGTCAATGGGGATTTTTCAAGTTAATGGGATGGTCCGCCGCAGATCTCTAGAAGTTGTAGAGTGCGGTGGCAAGGAGGCATTCCATGAAACTACAAGTGCGAGGCATTGATTTAGGTAAGACGGCCTTTCATCCGGTTGGAGTGGATTTATCTGGCCGAGTGATGATCCGCAAGAGATGTTCTCGCACCCAACTGCTGGCCTTCACCGTGAATTTTCAGGTGCAGTTGATTGGCATGGAGGCCTGTAGTGGAGCTCACTTCTGGGGCGGGCGCTGCGCGATTGATGCCGGCGCAATACGTGAAGCCCTACGTACAGACGAACAAGAGTGACTACCTGGATGCCGAAGCCATTGCCGAAGCGGTGCAACGACCAAGGATGCGTTTTGTGCCGATCAAGACAGAGGAGCAGTTAGACCTGCAAGCTCTGCATAGCGTGCGCGAGCGTTGGGTGATGCGACGCACGGCGAGTGGCAAAGAAATTGTTGTGAACCTCAAGATCGATACGAAGAAGAGTTAAGAGAACAGAAAAACGCGCCGGAGATTCGGGCGTTTTTGTTTTTTTATGCCTTGAATGGATTGTTTGCTACCGTGGTGGTTGATCGCCGGACTGGCCGCCGATCTTGTTGCCAATCACTTCCCCGCTAACGATAATTTCCACGCGGCGATTTTTCTGGCGTCCAGCTGCGGTTGAATTATCCGCGATCGGCATATCTTGACCGAGACCGGCCGCGGTGACGGAATTCATATCCACGCCCTGCTGCACGAGATAATCACGAACAGTCATTGCTCTCTGCTCGGATAGTTTCTGGTTGAATGCAAGCGTGCCGGTGGAATCGGTATGACCCTCCACTTGCAGTTTCAATCCTGGATAGGCCAGCACGATGCCGGATAGTTTGGCCAAGGCCTCGCGCGCAGGAGGGCGCAGGGTGTATTTTCCGGTGTCGAATAACACGTCACCGATGTTTACGACCAATCCACGCACAGTATCGCGAGTTTCGAGAATGCGATTGAATTGTTGAAGGAGTTTGGCGCGTAGTTCCTGCTTGTCCCTTTCGGATTGCGCGGCCTGTTGTTGGGCCAGCTGGGCTTGCTGCTGCGCTTGTTGTGCTTGCGATTGGGCATCCTGAGCTTGCTGGGCAGATTGCGCGGCTTGTTGCGCCGCCAAAGCAGCCTGTTCGCGAGCCTGCTGTTCCTGGAGCATGGCCGCTTGACGTTGCGCATCCGCCTCAGTGCGGGCCTTCGCTTCCTGCGCGGCGGCTACTTCTGCTTGGAGTCTCTGGCGTTCGGCATCCACGCGGCGGTGGGCTTCATCTTCCTGAGCCGCCTTAGCGCGGCGCGCTTGCTCGTCAGCTTCACGTTGTTGTTGAGCGACGCGCTCGTCTTCCTGACGCTTGACGGCGACGTTGCGCGCGTCCTCCGCATTTTGCACGGCTTCTCGTGCGGCGGTCGGCACCGATTTATGTTGCTTGCGTAACTGATAGTCCTCGGCGCGCCGCATGGCATCTTCGGCTTTGGCCCAAGATTCGGGAGCGTACCGAGCGGCTCCTTGGGCTTTTGCAATACGCATGGCATTGCGAGCTTCGTACAGCGATAGCGGAGCGCTGGCGTCAGTAGTGAAACGTTCCAAACGCATATCGTCATAGGTGCCGCGCTTTAACAGTTCAAACCTGGCATCCACGGTGCTGACGGAGCCCTTGGTGTCCCCTCGAACAATATTTTCAATGACCACTACTTCGCTTGGAAAACTAACGGCGAAATACGGTTCAGCGGTCACAATCATGGCAAATGTCTGCAGGTTGGTGGTCACTGCCAGTCTGCTCTTACTACCATCGAGAACCACCTCGCCTAAATTATTGGGATTGCCTTCTGGCGAGATCGCCCATAGTACATACGTCAAATAGGCTGAACCGAACGTTGACGGTAGTTCTAGATGATCAAATTCAGCCTTAATTCCAACGCGTCCGCGCTTGGCCTCAATGTCAGCTTTCCCTTCGGCGCGCGGCATGAGCGGCGTGCCTCGAAAATCTATTTTGGTGGAAGCCCGATCGTGGTAGTTCACGGCCTGCACCGTTCGCGATACGCGGATATTTATTAAAGACGGCGATTGCGAATCGCGCGTGCGTTCGCGTTGTTGCGGAGCGGCGAAAGTGGCGTGCACACAAAGCAGGCCCAAAGCCGAGGTATAAAGAAATTTATTCATGTTTCCTCATTCTCTCGAAGGTCAATCGCGTAGATACATCACCCGGCTTGTGATTCTATCCTGCACATGAATGGTGCCTATCGGGCGAAGACCGTATGAGTAAGATGAGGTGCGAGGGCTTGGAATGTTTTTGTGGCTAACCTTAATCACTAAAGAAGCGCGAAGTCACCTGATTCCGCCGGTCGGGATTTCAATTTAATTCTGCGATTTAGACGAATCGATAGCACGTCGTACTTTTTAAATCTCGAGTCTGAAAGTGCAACGCAAGCATATTCGAAGAACGCTCCGACCAAGTGCGTCGCCGGATTCGTTTTTATGGACGGTGGAAAGATAGGCGGGGAAACTCGCCAGAATTGTAAGCGGGGATTGTTAGCGGGGTTGTCGGCACATCTGTAACCCGTGTGGCCGGGTCGGACACGATTGAATCTGGTGCCGGCGGGGGGAATCGAACCGACGGGCCACGTTGAAATCACGTAAGTTATTGATTCTACGAATCGCCAGAAACGCCAAAACCGCCAGAAACGCGCTTCGCGGTTACGCGGGACGTTGCAAGGGATTTTCATGCCGGTAGGAATCGTGGGTACGCAAAAGTCTATTTCGTATAGGAAGACCAACTAAGCGCCCTACCAGGGCCCCTTTTCCCAAAGGAATCCGGTTCGGTGGTCGGTGGTCGATATCAGTTTTCGGAGGGAAAACGAAAATTTCATTTCTCCCACGGGTTTACATGGGCTTCGGGGTTCTTTATGTACTTAGAGGCCATCGGCAGGCGATCATTGGCCTCGGACCGCCTTAGGTGGGAAGGATTATAGGACTACGACGTGTCGAACCCCCTTAACGAAGCGTATATTTCCTAATCAGAGGCGCGCCAAGGGCGCGAAACCTGCTTTCGCGCAAAAACGACTTGTCCGGTAACCCGACACATTATAAAAGGACGCCCCTTTTGGAGTAGGTTTTGAGTGCTTGGCTCATTTCCTACAGAAAGGAACGTCCTCAATGGATAACAAAAAGTATATCGGTATGGATGTGCACAAGGAAAGCATTTCGATTGCGGTGAT
>DASYJM010000215.1:0-2846 GCA_035996445.1 Candidatus Acidiferrum sp.
ATTTTGATTTGATACTTCTGCTCAATTTGGTCCATGAGCGCATAGGTTTCGGGGAAGAGGAATTCCGTATCCACTGTGAAAAGGTGGAAATCCTTGCGCAGCCGGGAAGCGATGTCGATCAGAACCATTCCCTCGGCGCCAAACGCGGATGAGATGGCAACTCTGTTTCCAAAAGTTTCAAAAGCCCAAGCGAGCACCCGCTGTGGATTCCAACTCTCTGCGGTGGATTGTAATTCTGCGATATTGTTCTTCACGCTCTGAACTCCTCTTCGGCCGCAAGGTCTGAATCTGCAAAGCCAATATTTTCCAAAGGTGTTTCTGGAAATAGACTGCCTGCGGGCGCATAACCAGGCTGCATCACTCGCTCAACCATCGAGGCGGGATCGGCCATTCCCACAACCTCTCCGACGACTAGCAAAGTGGGAGCTGCTAGCTGAGGTGCGCGGTGCAGGTCGAGAACGGTTGTTATATGTGTCCGCTGATACTTCGTTGTAGCTCGCGAAATGACGGCGCACGGGGTCTTCGGGGACAAACCTGCCGCTGTTAACTTCTTTGTCATGTGGTCATAGTTTTGTCCCGGCATGTAGATGACCAGCGTCGCGCCACTGGCGGCGAGCTTGCTCCAATCCGCGCCCTCATTTTCCGCAGACTGTTCATGGCGTACATTGCTGGATGCTTGTTTAGAAGCGCGAAGGCCAGAAGCGCGATGGGCAGTGATAAATACCAGCGCGTCAGAAGCCCGGCGATGCGTCAGCGGTAATTGGGCTGCCGCGGCCGCGCCGAGAGCCGAGGTGACACCGGGAACGATTTCGAAAGGAATGTTATTTTGCCGCAGCGATTCGATTTCCTCACCGGCGCGTCCAAAGATCAGCGGGTCACCGCCCTTGAGACGGACGACCTGCAAACCCGAAGCCGCGAGAGCAATCATCAAAAAGTTGATCTCGGCTTGCAGTATTTTCTTTTTGCCGCAGCGCTTTCCTACGTTATGAATTTGCGCGGTTGACGGGACGAAATTTAGAATTTCAGGAGCCACCAAATCGTCATGCAGCACCGCGTCCGCGGTTCGTAATAAGCGAAGCGCCTTCAGGGTCAGTAACTCGGGATCGCCCGGGCCTGCGCCTACGAGATAAACTTTTCCGTTCATACCTTCCTCACTTTTCGTTGTGCGAATCCTTCGCACTAATCTTTTGCGTTAATCCTTCGCGTTTAATCTGCGTTAAACCTTCGCAGTCGCCGCCAGCTCCGGAAGTTCCGAGACCGCCGCCTCAAACGCTTCCCTGCTGGCCAAGGAGTGCAACAATTCCAACTTGCGCTCTTTGTCGAGATCGCTCGCCAGAATGAGACGCCGCGTCTCTCCGAGCTGCTGCACCCAAGTTTCATATTCAGGCCCGAATTGACGTTCAAGTTGATGCCGAAGCTTTTGGGCTAGCGACGGACTCTGCCCGGCAGTCGAGACCGCGATCTGCAAGTCTCCGCGGTGAACCACAGCGGGATAAAAGAAATCGCAATATTCAGGAACATCCACCACATTGCACAAAACGCCGCGCTGCTCCGCCTCGCGATAAATGAACTGATTGAGGCCATTTGAGGCCGTTGCAATCACCGCCAAAAATTTGCCGTCGAGATCGTCTGGAACAAACGGCCGCAACTCCAAAACAATCTTGCCGGCGTCCGCCCATTCGCGAACTTTGTTACTTGCTTCCATGGCAACAACTTGAATCAGCGCACCGGTATCAATCAACCCAGCGATCTTGGGCTCGCCAACTTTTCCGGCACCCACGACCAGGCATCGCTTGCCTGCGAGCTTCATGAACATTGGAAAAAGATTAGTCACCGTCTCCTCCAGCGGCATGGGCTGCATGCCCGCTTCCACGTACAATCGGGGGCGCCACATCGCGAGTAACGGCGTCTACCGCGGCACCGGCGAGAAACTCGCGCAATTCCGTATCGCTGTGCCGGGCAAAAAACTGGCGCAGATTTTCGTTTGTCTCCCGCGTGTCTAAATATTGACGAAGCAATCTCTCGATCGCCTCCGGCACCTCGGTTGCGAGGCATCGATATCCCACGGGACGCGCCGTTGCTTGGTGCAGACCGAGTGCCCCGCCAACGCAGAAGTAATACGCGTCTACCATATGGCCGTCGACTTTCATCTTCTTGCCATCAATTCCGATGTCGGCGATCCAGTGCTGACCGCAACTGTTGGGGCATCCCGTAACGTGCAGTTTCAAGTGCTGATCGAAGCCCGGCAGCCGCTCTTCCAGTTCTTCGACCAGCCATCGGGAAAAGCTCTTGGTCTCGGTGATCGCGAGTTTGCAGAATTCTGTCCCGCTGCACGCGATGGTGCCGCGATAAAAGGCGGAACCGCCTACCCGCAATCCAATCGCATCCAGTTCCTTGGCCAAGGGGCCGGCGTTAGCGTTTGGAACATTCACGATGAGCAGATTTTGCATGTTGGTGGCGCGCAACTCGCCGGATGCAAAACGGTCAGCCAGATCCGCTGCGGCACTCATCTGCTCCGCCGTAATTCGACCGCGAAGAACTGCCGCGCCAACGTAGCAATAGCCAGGCTGCTTTTGCGGATGAATGCCGACGTGGTCGCGATAGACGTCCGCGGGAGGATGCTCTTCGATGGCGGAATCGAATTGAAATCCGACGCGCCGCTGAAGTTCGTCGAGAAAATGTTCTGCAGTCCAGCCATGGCGGAGAAACAGAAACTTCAGACGGGCACGCTCCCGGTGTTCGCGCAGCACCTCCGAATCGCGAAAAAGTTCGGCAATCCCTTTGATAGCCGGCAGCACCTGATTCCAGCGAACAAAGGCGTTGAGTCGCGCTCCAAGGTAGGGTTC
>DASYJM010000216.1:0-18745 GCA_035996445.1 Candidatus Acidiferrum sp.
AATCGCTTCCGAGGATTAGTGATCGCTATTTTTGGTGGACGGGTAAATCGACTCTCCATACGGTGAACGGAATTTGGCAGAGAACTTTAAAGACGCTTTTTAAGCGAGCCGAAATCAAAAATGGTTACGCGCATAGATTACGGGACACTTTCAGTGTTTCGCTGCTACTCGCGGGCGTTCCGATAGAACAGGTCTCAATTCTTTTGGGCCATTCAAATATCAAGGTAACTCAACAGCACTACAATCCGTGGGTCCGTGATCGCCAGTTACAGCTCGAAGCGGATCTACAACGCGCTTGGAATCGAGATCCAATCGTATTGCTTAATTCAAAGACGCAGGATGGTGAAAGACCGCAACTGACGTTGCCAAACTGACGTTCGCGATATTGACTAGATTTACGTTGGTTGGGCTTCGCTAGAACAAGCTAACACCGTTTAAAAACACGCTACTGTTTGGCTGCCAGCTCAGCGTCGACAGCAGTTAGCAAACTGCGAACCCCGTCCTCTTTCCCGACGACAGCTCGAACGCCTACTAACTTCGCTGCCGATTCTAATTCTTCTGTTTTATAAAGCGTATACATCACGATGGGAACCGAGGGCATCGCGACCAGAATTTCGCTTGCTGCTCGGATACCGTCACCGAGTGGCATTTTAAAATCCAGAATAATAAGATCGGGTTGCAGTTGCGACGCCTTTGCCACCACCTCCGCCCCGTCACTAGCTTCGCCGCAAATTTGCCAAGTCGGACGTAGCGCAAAGATTGCTTTAAGCGCATCGCGCATTAGCTGGCGGTCGTCGGCGATTAAAATCCTGATCAGAAAAATCTCGTGATCAAGACTAACAGCAACCGCTTAAACGGAAATACAAACAACACTGTAGGGTATCTAACATTGAGCGCGATGGCCGCGACCGATGTTGTCTGCTTGCTCGTTTTGAGATGCAAAGTTACGCGGCGGTTACGCGGAATGAAAAAAACTTCGCTAAGTTCTTTTTCTTCAGTGGTGCCGGCGGGGGGAATCGAACCCCCGACCTAGGGATTATGAGACCCTCGCTCTGCCACTGAGCTACGCCGGCACAGGACAATCATGCTACGGATACCGTCACGGCGGTGTCAAGCCAAGTGCTGCTTAGGCCGAACAAAATGGGTGCCGAATTGGTGCTTGGGTCAGTGATTCCGGGCGAGCCCAGGCACAATGCTACTTACCCAGTGCACTCCATAGGCAACCGACCGCCCCAACGCACCCAACAAGGACTCCATGCGCAACCGCGTACGCTCCGCGCATGCCGCTCGCACCGCATGCTAGTCCTATAAATTCTAGTACCAAGGTACCGTTGACCCTAGCCTGCCAGAACCCTAGCCTTTGGAGGTCGGGCATTAGCTCCCTTGTGGGATAAGCGAAAGCTTATCGAAACGAGGGCAGCGGAGGTGTGTGTCGAATTAGTACAGTAATCACTTGACTTCGCCCTAGTATGGGATAGAGTGCGCTCTGGGAAGTATCGTCCCCGGAGGCACTATGTCACGTATCTCATCGGCAATCGTACTAGCCATGCTCGTTTTAACTGGAGCCATGGGCCTCAAAACAGTATTAACCACCCACGGAGATTCTTCCGTGTTGATGGCCAACGGTACGGCGCCAATTCCGCCGACACCTTGGAAGAACGGCACAGCACCGATTCCGCCGACGCCTTGGAAGAACGGTACGGCGCCAATCCCGCCGACACCGTGGAACGGCACAGCACCGATTCCGCCAACGCCCTGGTAAGCTAAACTTCAAAGCGGATAAATCCCGCGTGAGGGCCAGGACGTTAGAAAGAAAAACGTGGTTGGCCCATTCGGATACACGATCTGGTTGTTAGGCGCCCTGTTAGAGGCCACGGTCGTGGTGTGTTCGCTATTTCGCGGCCCATTACGGCGCTACTTTACCCTGAATCTTTATATGGCAATGTCGGTCCTGGTGAACGCGGGCCGATACATAATATTTACCCGGCACGGCTTGATGTCGTCTGAATATATTTATTTCTATTACTATTCAGATGCGATCCTGACCATCTGCTTATACTTCGCGTTGATGGGCTTGTACGCCATTGTGTTCGAGGAACTCGGAGTAACCATGCGACTCCGGGTTTTCATGATGTTGCTGCTCATTGGAACCACGCTATTTTCCTTCAGCGTCGTGCACCAATCCGAGTCGCGGATGCTCACGCATTACATAGTGGAAATTTCTCAAAACCTTTACTTCGTGGGGCTGGTTTTGACCTATGTGTTGTGGGCCGCACTTCTTAAGCTGCGCGAGAGCCGCGTCCGCGTCATTCAGATAGTCCTTTCTCTGGGCATGTATTTCAGCATTAATGCGGCCAGCTATGCGCTGCGCAACGCGTATCCCAACCTGCGGTTTGTCTGGGCATATCTCCCCCTGGCGGCTGGAGTGTTCCTGCCCATAGCCTGGATTTACGCCTTTATGAAGTTTGATGATGAAGCGCGCCTGGCTCCCGCGCGTCTTGCGGCGGTGCCCCGATGATGGCAGCTGTAATTTTTGTCATTTCGGTGGCAGCGCTGATGCAATTTTTTGTGTCGTACTGCAGGTCGCTGATCGCCGCGTCAGCACGACGGGCATTATCGGTTGACGTTCAGGACGTGATTGGAATCACGCGAAGCGCGAGTGGCGAGGATTTTGCGCGCGTCATGCAATTCCTGCATTTGTGCCCGGATCGCCGCGAAGACCGCAATGGCGTAAAGGCCATCGGGGCTTACTTTCGGCTGCTTGGGGCAGTCGGCACCACCATGGGAAGGCTAATTCCTTCATTACGCGCCTGGACCGAATCGGAGCGTTCGCAGTGCGCTTACTTTGCTGCCGTGGCGTTGGATCGCCGCATCGCGCACAACCGGGACATGTTCGCCGAACAGATGTCCGGGTAGTTCGAAGTACTTCAACCCATCTAACTACTGAGTTTTGCTGCTGACTTATACGAAACAGCACTTCTTCTTTCTTGGTCCGATTAAATTCCCCGTGTTATTCTCGTGACGTTCCCTCCTCGCCGGAGTGGATGCGTCCGCAGCGCAAAAACAACCGGTGAATAAAACTTGCTTGCAGTGTGGCGCGATACTGCCGTCGGGCATATGCGCTTGCCGTTTCTGTGATTCTCATTTTCAACCCAGAGCAGCTGAACCAGAGAGGGCTTCTGTCCTTCCCCGGCACGTTGCCGAGCTGGCTGATGCCGATCGCCGTGTGGATGGGGAAGGAATTTGGACTTCGCCAGAACAGTCGGCGGTGAGCGGCCCGGAGACCGATCCGCCTTATACGTGGCAGAGTGAATTGGCCAACCGCGTAGAAGCGTATCGCAACAGGCGCCGCAAAGTGTCGCCGAACGCAGCGCAAACACGATTGCCGTTCTCGGACCCGGTGGCCCAGCGTGCGAGCGCTGTAGCGGCGAATCAGGTTACAACCGTCCCGGTCGCGGAGTATTCTGTCACAGCTATCCCGGAACCACAGCCAATATCCTGCGAACCCTCGAAGTCTTACGATGACGATTTTGCGTTCACAATAGCCATCGGCCGCATCGCCTCGAAGCCGCACACAGCGGATGGGCGCATGATGATCGATGTGTCCAATTCCTCCGATGCCGATGCTTCAGGAGAGGAGACAAATGAGTTAACGGAACGAACTCATGCGGGATTGTATCCCGTGGCCCCGCTCGGAGACCGGCAACTTGCGGGAATTATAGACGCAGCCTGTTTGCTTTTTGCGTTCGGAGGTTTTGTAGCATTATTCGGCTCTCTTGGCGGGCAACTCACGCTAAGCAAAATGAACGCAGCGGTATATCTGATGGCTTTAAGCGTGGTGTACTTTCAATACTTCGCGCTGTTTACTGTTTTTGGCGCGACCACACCGGGCATGATGTTTCGTGGATTGCAAGTGATGAGTTTTTCTGGGGACACCCCAACACCAAGACAGATGCTGCTTCGCAGCGCGGGTTATATGCTCTCAGCGGGCATGTGTTTCATCGGTTTCTTGTGGGCGCTCTGGGACGAAGATCAACTAACCTGGCACGACCGAATGTCCAAAACCTATTTAAGCTCCGCGCAAACATATGCGGAGGTTGAATCGCGTAGCGCTGCCCATCGCTGAAATAGAGAAACATAAGCTTTACCTACAGCTTCGGACGGCTTTACAGCTTTGCCATTCGCATCGTAATCTGAATGTCACCATGTGGAATATTGAAGAACGATTTTCTCCCACCGCAATAGAGGGACTAGCGGCTCTGGGATTTGCTGTAGGCAGCACTCGCGGGGTTGTGCGTGTGGAAAAATATGGAGCTGGAGCGGAATTTCGCCAGGACCCTGACGGCAAATACCGACTCACCATCCCTCCCACGATTATGCTGAACGGGAAGTTCACGCGCTTGTGGGACGCTGGCTATCAGAAATTCTTGCTCACTGACGACGGGTTAAAGTTTCCCGCTTTGGCGAGTCACCTCGAAGGTCTGCGCAAATTTAACGAAGAGCTGCGCACCGCACTGGGTATACCAACTTTCTATAATGAAGCCATCGGTTCGGTCAGCCACGTCAGCGTGTACGACCGTGTAAAAGGCCGCCCGGGTGATGTTCCTGACGAGACCGTTGGGGCTCACGAACCCAATATCGGGCACTAATCCCCCGCCTTTTGGCGGTAATTTCCAAATATTCATCGAATGAAGAGGCGCCGACTTCTGGCGGAGTCCAGCCGTCAGGATGCATCCTCTAGTTGGCGCCGGAACTGCTCCAAGTTGACGCGGTGCTTGGCTGCTTTTTTGCGACCGATATAAATTACTGGAATGTCGCAACCGAAGCGCTCCATCAGCGTGGCGTCGCCTTCAATGTCGATCTCGCGAAGCGTCGCGCGGAATTCCCGCAATAGTGGAGCGATGGCGGACTTGGCATCCTCGCACAGGTGGCAACCCACTCGGCTGTACAGCGTAACGTCAGGGCCAGAATGAAGTTTCGTCGACGCGCCGGCGTCTCGCTTTGGTGCCGCGTCGTTCATGATCGGTGGCCGTCTTGGTGCATAGGCGCATCATACCCGTTGCAGGTCACCAACCGCGAGCCGGCTAACAAATATGCAGGCATAATACTTGCCAGAGGAACGAGTCTATGGGTCGCGTGGTAGCGTTGATGGACGATATTTTTTTTCAGATGAAAGTTGCGGAGACCGCCAAGCACCTAGGCATCGAATTCAAGGTGGCCACCAATACCGACGCGCTGCTGAGCTTGCTGGAGCCGCGCCCGCAACTGGTAATCGTTGATCTCAACGCGCGTAGTCAGCCCATCGACGCCATTGTGAGGCTGCGGGCAGCATCAAAAGACATTCGAGTAGTGGCGTTTCTTTCTCACGTGCAAAGAGAATTGGCGGAGCAGGCCAGAAATGCAGGCTGCGACGAGGTGATGCCGCGGTCGACCTTCACACAAAATCTTGCCGAGATATTGAGTCCCGCGAAGGCTTGAATGAGTTTTTCGCGTACATCTTTACTGCACGCGCCGCCGTGGTTCGGTCTCGTTGCACTCGTGTTGCTCATGGCCGCTTTCCCGGCCCACATACTGGCGCAGGAATCCTCGTCCCGGCCCGGTGACTCGCCGAAGCGGACCAATTCACCCAGCGTGCCTGCGGCCAAGAGCGCAGACGGTACGAAAGTGGCGGCTGTTGCGGCAAACAGCCCGGCCGCCGCGCTTCGCGATGTTTTGCAAGCGGCGTGCGCACAAGATATGGGCGGGTTTTCGCGATATCTGACGGCGCGCAGCAAAGACTCTTTCGAGCGGCTTACACCGGCGGCCCGCGTCGCGTTGATGAAACGCTTTGTGCTGCTGAACACCCCGGGCAAGGCCACCGCTACCCCGAATCCCGCAGGGCGTCCCATAGTTCGCTGTGAAACGCCGGACGTGACCACAGAGATGTCCATCGGCGGGGCGGACAGCCGCGACAATCTGGCGTTCCTGCCCATGGAGTTGCGTGATGTTACCGATTCGACCGGAGCAAACGTGCGCCAGATCAGCATGGGTTTGGTACGCGAAGATGGCGAGTGGCGCTTGTTGTCCATTGGGGTTCTGCTCCTCGATCTTCCTTCCTTAGAAGTCGAGTGGGATGCAGAGGAAGCAGAAGCGAACGAGATCACCGCACTCGGAAATCTCAGAAGACTTGCCGACGCTGTGGAGACTTACCGAAGAACGTATTTTCGTTTGCCCGAATCGCTGGCCAGGCTAGGTCCACCACCCATCGATACTTCCGCGAAGAGAACGCAATCAAAGATTCTTGCCGCGACCCGTGAGCACGCCGGATTGGTAGACGAGGAGCTCGCGAATGGCGATAAGGACGGTTATCAATTTCGCATCATCATCGCGGGCGCCGACACGCTGGGCGCTCCCGCCAAATATCAATTGTCGGCGATTCCATCCTCCTATGGCCGGACCGGTAAGCGATCCTTCTTCCGCGATGCCGATGGTGGATGGCACGCCGCGGACCATGGCGGGGCCGTAGGCAGCGCATCCGACCCTATCGTTCAGTAACTCAGGCTGTTCAGTTGTTTCGTCCGTCTGGACGACTCCCGTCATCGGAAACTCGAATTTTGTTATGAGTTTGACGACTTTCGCTTTCAATTCGCCTTGCGCGCTCTTGCAGTGCCGTCTAACCTTGGTTGCTATCCCTCGGCAGGCACATATCTATCCGTGAGGAGTCACCATGGCGTCATCGGTCTGGAAAGGGTATCTGTCGTTCGGGCTGCTTTCGATTCCTATTCGTCTCTTCACCGCCGCACGCGGTGAGCGCATCAGCCTCAATCAACTCCACGAAGTTTGCCACACGCGCATCAAGATGCCGCTCTTCTGCCCCACTTGCGATCGAAAAGTGGAGCGCTCGGAAATCATTAAGGGCTTCGAGTACGAGAAAGATCAATACGTGCTGTTCAGCGACGATGAACTGGACAAAATTGAGCCGGACTCGGCGCGCGCGATGGAGATCCTCGAATTTGTGAAAGTGGACGAAATCGATCCGCTGTACTACGACGCCTCGTATTACCTGACCCCGGAAGACGAAGGCAAAAAAGCGTACTCGCTCTTGTTAAAGGCCATGGAAGATTCCGGCTATGCGGCTATCGCCAAAGTGACCATGCACCAGCGCGAACACATCGTGGTGATCCGCGCGCGTGAGCAGGGCATGACGCTGCACACCATGTTTTATCAGACTGAAATACGCGAGGTTGCGGAATTTACCCATCAGGATAAAGTGGAGCCCAAGGAACAGGAAAAGAAGCTGGCGATGCAATTGATCGAGAGCCTGGCAGCGACTTTTGAGCCGGAAAAATACCGCGACGAGTACATGGAAAGCATGCGCACCATGATCGCCGCCAAACAAAAGGGCCAGGAAGTTACGCCCACAACTCACCCGGTACGAGCTCCGGTCATTGATTTGATGGATGCGTTGCGCAAGAGCATAAACGCCAAGCCGGCCGCCAGCGCCAGCAAAAAACCTCCGGTGCGTTCTATCTCTTCGGGCTCGTCGGCGTCACAGGCAACACAATCGAGTCG
The DNA here is from genome assembly GCA_035996445.1 of Candidatus Acidiferrum sp. GTDB lineage: Bacteria > Acidobacteriota > Terriglobia > Acidiferrales > UBA7541 > Acidiferrum. Next base: position 7,552 of record DASYJM010000216.1, read on the forward strand.
CAAGTCGAGCAAAAAGGCGGTAGGCTAGTTTTTATTTGATGGCAACAAACGATCGATTCTCGCGCCTTGAATTTCAACGCATGCTCGATGTCACTGAAAAGCAGTTAAATTACTGGGAAAAATTGCGCCTGGTAGCGCCCCGAAAAAGCGGCGAGAAGTCTTACGACTTCCGCGACCTGATCACCCTCCGAACCGCCAAGCAACTCATCGAAAAAGGGGTCCCAGCGCAGCGGTTGCAGCGTTCCATCGTGGCGCTGCAACAAAAACTCGCCGAAGTGCAGTCTCCGCTGACCGAATTGCGCATTCGATCGAACGGCCGGGACGTAATCGTGGAGCGCGCGGGCGTACACCTCGAACCAATATCCGGGCAGATCATGCTCAATTTTGAGACCCGCGAGTTAACGGAAAAAGTTCGCATGATGCCACAGCGCAGTGCCAACGATTGGGTAGCCCTGGGCGTTAAAAGCGAGGAACAAAGTTCATCAGAGTCTGGGCCGCGTTTGGCAGCGGAAGCCTATCGGTCCGCGCTGGAGACCGACAGGAACAACGTAGATGCGCTGAATAACCTGGGCACGCTTTCCTACGAAGAGGGCCACCTGGAAAATGCGATAGCGCTTTTCCGGCACGCTGTGGAGCTCCATCCCGACCACATGTTGTCTCACTTCAATCTGGGAAGCGCGCTGGAAGAAAACGGGCACGACGACCAGGCCCGCCGGCATTTGCGGCGCGCCGTTCAGCTTGATCCGGAACATGCCGACGCGCAGTACAACCTGGCCTTTGTGTGCGACAAACTCGGCGCCTATGTCGAAGCTCGCCGCCACTGGCAAAGATATCTGGAGCTTGATCCGGACAGCTCCTGGTCCACATACGCACGCCAGCGGCTTGCGTGCCAGGAATAAACCGGATTCACGAGGCTAAGCATTGTTGACGCTCACGATTTGACTGCGCGTCGCTTCAGCGCACGGGTCAGCGTACCGGGGCGGTCGCTACCCCAACGTATTTATCTGCGCCGCCATAGTAAAACAGCCAGCGCTTGCCATCGCGCACCGCACCTTCTACGAACACAACGCTTGGAACCTGCCCAACTTTTTCCCATTCCAGCTCCGGGCGAAATACGGACTCGTCAGAGCGCGCCAGAACTTTGGTCGGATCTTTTTTGTCAAACAGCACCCAGCCGGTTGAATAAACCAGATTGTCGGCCGCGCCGTTGTAAATGAGAAATATGCCTTCCTTTGTGATTACCGGTGGCGGGCCCGGCTCCACTACTTGTGAATCGAACGATCCAGGACGGCTGGCCAGAACGGGATGGTCCAATGCTTCCGTCCAGTGCAACAAGTCTTCAGAGAATGCCACGCCCATCTGGCTGTCTTTGCCCTTGGCGTCGGCCAGATAGTACATCCAATACTTGCCGTTGATTTTTTCTGGAACCATCGCGCCCGACTTGGTCCACTTCACATTCCATTTGCCCTTGTACGCGGGAATGATGATTCCATGGCGCTCCCAGTGAATCAGATCCTTGGAGGTTGCCAGACAAAGCTGAGCATCTTTTTTGTCGGCGGCCGCGCCGTCGACGTTGTTGTATCCCGTGTAGGTCAAGTAATAAGTGTCGCCAAATTTTTGTATCCTGGGATCTTCCACCCCACCGCCCTTTTCATAGGGAGCTTCTGCAGTCAGTACCGGAGCTGGGCGGCGATTGAAATGAATCCCGTCTTCGCTGGTGGCATATCCCAGCGAAGAAGTGCCCTGACGATCCTGAGCGCGATACAGCATCACGAACTGGCCATCCTTTTTCACCACCGAGGGATTAAACGTTCCGGCCGATTCGAATCCGTTACCCTGCGGCGAAAGGATGGGCGCGGTAGAAAGGCGAGCCCATTTCCCAAATGGCGGCGTGAAGGCAGCCGCTGCGCCAACTGCAAGCACAATCAGTGCTACTGCAGTGGCGATCGATGTCCGTAGCGAGTGGGCTCCAAAAAACCTAAGTTTCACCATTTGGCAGAATTCCTTTCATTACCATTGAGCAGAGATTCAGAACTTTATCTCGACGCAAAATAAAAACGACTCGTGTATCAGAATTCAGCTTGCACTTGCAGGAAGGATCGTCCCGCAATTTGTAAAGTCGCAGCGATAGGCTTGCCATTCGCAGTCAAGCGTGCGGTTCGCTCCCGCGCCGCTGGAATCGTGATCGCCGTGGACCGGCTGGCAGCCGTAGGATTGAACAAAATGAAGTTCAATGTTTGCGATGGGAATGTCCTGGCATCGGTAACGTCAAGCAGGTCCAGATTTACAAGCATCAGTTCCCGGTCATCCACTTTTCCTAACGCTTCAAACATCAGGTACATCCACAGCGATTCGCCGGCGCCGTAAATTTCCTTGCCCACATTTCCGGTTTGACCGCCAAGTTCGAGAGTGCCCAGATTTTCGAAGGGAATAAAAGGCGTGGAGGCCTTTTCGCGCGCGCCAGAACAGTTTTGAAAAAAATAGAAATTGTTGCGGCGCTGTTGATCCATGAAACGCAAAAGCCCTTCAAACACGATGCCGCGCTTCATTACGCCGGTCCAAGGCAGGATGGCTTCGACATTTTCCTTGAACGCGGGATAGAGAATGGAAGCCGCGGCCTGAACCATTCCGCGTATTTCGTGTGATTTTTGGCTAGGGTCAGAAAACCAATAAAACATGCGCAGTTGCTCGTGGAGCAGGTACTTGCTCTCCGCCTGCATGCCAAGTTCGGCAGCTGCCAGCGCGCCGTAGGCAAGTTCCTGCGGCTCGTGAAACAGTCTGTCCGCGGGGACGGTATACAAAACGCGAACGGCGCGGCGGGCCTCTTCCAGGTAATGAGCCTCACCGGTCAATTTGTGCGCTAGGATCGCGGCCCACGCGTATAAGCCGCCGACGGCGTAGTTTGTGCCAGCCCCTTCCGCGCGAAGAGTCGCGACCTGGTAATAAATGGGGAAGAGATAGTTGTATTGCTGAGCCATTTTCTCGGCGGTGCCGAAGGCGTCTAGAAAGTGATCGGTAAGTTCTTTCGAGCCTGATAGCGAACCGATCATCGGGTACTTGATGAGCCCGTTTTCGAACGGGTACCAGGAATCGGCTCGCTCATCGGGCGAGCGTTTGAAATCATTGCTGATGCTTCGAGTGGCGGGATTATAGAAACTGGGAAGATCACTCAAAAGGTCTTTGCATTCCAGCTCGAAACTGGGAGAAGGATGCAGTCGCAGGTAAAGCAGCGACGGCCACAGCACGTCCGCCAGAGTCATCAATTCAAAGTTGTCGCCGGCTTGTTTCCAGATCTGCGAGCTCTCTTTGACGTAGGCGCGCAATCCGCGACGGCCGTCGACTTCGGCGACAGTGGCATCTTTATCCTGCAAATCACGAACAGTGCCGGCGGCAAAGTCCGCCCAGGTAGTAGCGCAGGTCGGCCAGGAAAGTTTTTCTTCAAAAAGCGGAAGAAGCGCTTCCATCCAGCGACTGACCGCTTCCTGCTCGGTGATGAGGCGCGTGAGCGGCCGTTGTAGCAACCAGTAACTGAAATTGATTTCGCCGGCGGGAAGAACATTTCCAGTCGCCTGATCGGCTAGCAAACCAATGCCCTGCCGCTGCGTGCCATCTTTATCAAATCGAGAAACGCTGGAGCAGCGATAAACGAGGAAGCGCGGCAAATTTTCAGCAGACATCCAAGCCATGTCGTCCATATCGAAAAACATCATGGTCTCGACGCCGAGATTCTGGTCCAGAAGATACACAGCGGGAAGATCGTTGCCTGCAGTTCCCAGGGAATTCCGCGTGGGCTGGCTGAGCAACACACGTCTCCAGCTGCCGGATTGCCCCTCCATCAAGGTCGAATTCGAACTCAACCAGGTGATTATTTGAGGTTCGACTCCGCTTTTTTGCTGAAGCTTAAGTGGTGCGGGTAGCCTGAGCGCGGTTCGAATGTGGATCCAGGGAAAGGGCTGGTCACCGGCTAAAGAACTGACCTCGGCCTTCCAATCGTAGTGCAGAGTTTTTCCGTCAAGGCCTTCAGCGTTGGCGCTTCCCTCGCATCGAAGACTTGATCCGTCGTGCTTTACGCGTTCGGTGACCAGCGGAAACGACGCACCCGTAACAAATGGCACTCCGGCCAGCGTGGCGGGCTTCCACTCGGACCCGAGGCGAAGAAAATTCTGGAATGAGAGAGGCGAGCCAATAGGGGCGATCCGCAGCTGCTGACTTCCAGCGTCAATACTTAAAAATGCAGAATCGCCCAAAGAAAAAAAATCGCCGCCGGCGAGCTTGGCAGGAAAAGCAATTCGCTTGTGAAGAGCGGCGCAAGCCGGTGCTGCACTTGCAGCACTGGCCAGAAGAGCCTTGACAAAAAATCGCCGATTGAGAGCACTCATGTGGGCAAACCTGGAACGAGAATAATGTGACGCTAAAGGCCCGGCGAGATGTCGGGCCATAGCTCTCTCAATATGAGATCTTCAGAGCGAACTGAATGGTTCGGGGTCCGCTGGCATTGGTGATGGAGCCGAATCCACAGGCGAAACGTTGGCCAGGTTTATTGCACCCGGGCGCTCCCAGAGGAATAAAGGGACTGTCTAACTGCGGGTTCCCCACACTGGGCTGATAGATGTGCCGGTTAAATATATTAAAGAACTCAGCGCGGAAGTCGATGACAGCTTTCTCGCCAAAAAGCCGCGTTTTCTTGCCCAGTGTGAAATCTTCGTTTTTGCCGGCAAAGGTGCGGGCATTGGCAAGCGAGCGCGGTTCGTTGCCAAAAGTCAAAGGGGCAGCAAGTGTAAATGCGGCTGGATTCCAGAACGGTGTGGTCATGGGGTTAAAATTTGACTTGTTGGTCTGGGGCACGCCGGGCACGACGTTGACGCGCGCTGCGCCGGTGAAATGGCATCCGGCAAACAAGACGTCACCGGCCGTCCCTCCGCACGGCCCATATACCTCGGTTGGAAGTCCAGAGTGATAGTTCAAGATCGCCGAGACATACCAACCGCCTAGCACGCGATCCGTCACTCCGCCTTGGTTCACGAAGCGCTTCCCCTGTCCAACCGGCAGCTCATAGAAAAAGCTGGCAACGAGGGTTTGCGGTGTATCAAGTTCACTGACCGCTTTTTCCGCGGAACGATTGTAGGAATTCTGACCGATAAATTCGTTGGTGCCGATGAAACCTGAGACTCCAGGTCCAGAAGAATCGGCATCTGTAAGGTTTTTCGAAACGGTGTAAGAAACGAGAAAGCTCAGCCCTGCCGCGAAGCGCTTGTTCGCTTGCAACTGCATAGCGTGGTAGGTGGAGTTGCCAGTGCGATCGGGAGTGAAGGAGTTATCTTCCTGGTTGAAGTCACCGTACTGCGGAAAGGGCCGAAGAAGCTGGTTAATCTGTCCTGTGAAGCCGGCGTACGGGAGCGTCACACCGGCCGCTACGGCTGCGGGACAAGTGCCCGCCGCAAGGCACGTAGCCTTCATAGTCAGATCGTTTCCGAGCGCAAGGAAAGAAGGATTCACCTGATTGGGAATAATGTTTAACGCCGGGAGATGGGTCCCTTTGGAGCCGACATAGGCGATGCTAACCATCAGGTTAGAAGTGATCTGCCGCTGGATGTCGAGATTCCAGGTCTGCACATCGGCAGGGCGTCCGCTATTTGCAGGAACCAGAATCACACCGTTGCTGCCGTTCTGGCCGTCGGGTGTAAACGGTCCCGAGTTCGGAAAAATGCGTGTAACGCCGTTATCAATCTGGATTGGGCCACCGTTGGTGGGCGTAATCGTCTGCCTGTTAAAGAACCCCAAGCCGTCCTGATCGGCGAACGAACCTTCCTTGAGCGGCTCATAGAAGATTCCATAACCGCCGCGGAATACGGTCTTGTCATTGATGCTGTAAGCGAAGCCCACGCGCGGACCGAACGCTTTGGTATAAATGTCTTGTGGGCGCGTCCTTCCGTTTCGTCCAGCGCCGGTTCCAAAATAAGTGTAGGCCCCGGGGATACCGCCTGCTCCAGGATTTGCAAGAGTAGGATCAACCATGGAAAAGCGATCGAAAGCTTCGGAAGCGGGCAAGTCAATGTCATAGCGTAAGCCGTAATTCAAAGTGAGGCGAGGCCGAATTTTGAAGCTGTCCTGGGCATACAGTGAAAAGTCTTTGTAACGCACGCCACTAAAGGCACCGTAATTCAGCGTTGAGGTGTTAACCAAGCCAAAGAGCGCACTGGCTACCGCGTTCCCGCCAGCCCCATTCAAACTGGTTTCCTGAGCGTTGAAATCGAACTCACCCGACGCTTGGGTGAGCCGGCGGACGTTGAACTGGAGCATCCGGACTTCTCCGCCAAACTTCATATTGTGCTTGCCTTTGACCCAGCTGACGGAATCATTCAATTGGTACACGTTGTCAGCGAACTGGGAATCGCCACAGTTGTTCAGCAGTCCCTCGTAAGGCGTGCTGGTGAACTTCACGCAGGGAAATGTAGTTGGCTGAACTCCAGTGAGACCGATCTTCGCTGGGAAGTTCTGGCCGATGCTGTTGGAGAGCTCACCGCGGAAACGGCGGCTGAATCCAAATAAAAATTGATTCACGAGCGATGGAGTAAAAATATAATTGTCGCTGATGCGAGCATAGCGGGTGTTCTGCGGGGTGGTGGAGCCGAAAAGCGGCCCCAGATTGGATGTGCCGCCAGTGGCAGTGTTGTCGTAGTCGAAGCCACCGGAGATTCTGTGCTTTTCCGAGATGATGTGGTCGATCTTGATATCGAATAGATTTGCCGTGGTGCTTGAGACAGTGGTGTCAACTACGTTGTTGGTCAGCCCACCGCTGGTCGCGGGCAAGAGCGCGAAGATGTTGCTTACCACCTTGCTGGGCGTGAAATTAGGATCGTTGCTTAGGATGTTTCCTGGGATCGCAGCATGCGTGACCGGATCATAAAGTTGGGTGGCCGGAAGCAACGCGGAAAAATCCCCTGCTCGAAACGCTTCGTTAGGAACGCTTTGCAGCGAAGTGCCGCCTGTTCGAAAGCGAAATCCCTCGTAGTCCACGAAAAAGAAAGTCTTATCGCGGCCATTGTAGATGTGCGGAATTCGAATGGGACCGCCGAAGGTTGCTCCGAAGTCGTTCTGAGTATTGACCGACTTCTTTTGACCAGCGGTGTTGTTGACCCAACTGTTGGCATCCAGCGCGCGATTGCGGTAGAAATCGTAAACGGAGAAATGCAGATCATTGGTGCCTGATTTCATCGTCAGGCTTACGATCCCATCGCCGGATTCGCCATATTCGGGAGAGAAGTTGCTCTGCAGTACTTTGAATTCCTGCACGCCTTCGGTCGAAATGCCCTTATTCCACTGGGTATTGGGCGAAACGAGCGAAATGGAAACGCCGTCGACAAGTACGTCGGTGCTGTTTTCCTGGCCCCCGTTAACCTTGAAGTCATCGGTAGAGTTGCTGCCCGGATTGTTACCGACATTTCCGACGAATCCGGGAACTAGAGTAATGAACTGTACCGGGTTGCGCACCGTGCCAGAAACCTCCAGTGGCAAATTCTCCACCAGGACTTGCTGGACGGTTGCTCCGATATCAGAAGTAGCTGTTTCGAGCTGGCTCGCGTCAGCGGAAACCGTGACATTTTCCGAGACTCCTCCAAGTTGCATTTGGATATCGAGAGAAACTGTGCTGCCGGTCTGCACGGTTACGCCTTGGCGCACATAACTTTTCATACTGGGGCCTTCGACGGTGACCGAGTATCGCCCGGGGGGCAGGTTGGCGAGGGAATAGAGGCCGGCGTCACTGGTCACCGTGGCGACAGACAGAGCGGTGTCCAGATTGCGACCTGTTACGCTGGCGCCGCCGACGGGCGCGCCGCTGGGGTCAGTTACCGTTCCCTGAATGCTGCCATTTGTGGTTTGAGCCCGAAGGCCTGCCGCCGAAAAGAGCAGCAAAAACGCGAGAGTGCACACAAGTATCTTCAATGGATTCCCCTTGGCTGGTTCTGTTGGTGATTCCACTCTGGTGAACGCGGACACAGAAGTCGCGGAGTTAAATGACCCAGAACCGAGCACCCCAAAATATGCCTGCCGCGACTAGTAGTTTTGTACTAGGTCGCTGTTGGATGGATACTCGACTTGTACTTCGATAAAGGCAAGGGGCTCACACGTGAAATCATTGTGAATCACAAAAATGAGAGCCGGAAACGCGACGTAACCCGATCATCGAATTGAAAGTAAACCACTTAACTGATGGCTGGTTAAATCGTTGAGAAACACAGGGTGTGCCATTTTGGTACGTTACATTCGTCTTTTCGGCCTCGTCCCAAGCGAATTTTGTGGAATTATCCCGGATCCATGCTCGCCGTTCGCAGCCCTGCCAGCTCCAGCGCCTGCAGCACAAATGAGTTCCAGGCGAAAACTCGGTGGTAACCATAGAAGGGGTTCGCCGGGCCTGTAGCGATGTATTCCTGGCTGGTTGGGAATTCCGGCGCCATGTTTAACTCCGCCCACAAGCGATTTGCAATGGCCTCTTTCGCCGGGCCCCACCCGTGAAGCATGCCGGCTACGTATCCGCAGATCTCGATACGCATCCAGGAGCCTCCGTTGTAATAAATTCCGTCAGCGCCGTGGTTCGCGTAAGTGGCAGCGAATGAATCACTGATCATGGGGTGCCATTTTTCGTCGAAATAACTCCAGCTCTTAGCGTTCTTATCGGGCTTGTCGTTCTTATGGGGCCCGCGAACTCCGACAAGAATTGGTCGCACAGTGCCTTGGGCTTGAGGAAACGGACATTCTGCGCGCGGCATCATCACCGGTATGCGATCGAGATGATTGACCACCATCTCGTCGGTGAGAAGTTTGCGGTTGAAGAGCCAAAGAGAAAGGTACTCTGGAAATATTTCGGCAAATCCGATGGCATCGTCAATGTCGCGTGCCGGGCGCAGAAGTTTCTTCACCGGATCGTAATAGCTGCGATAGAGCTCTTCTGCGCGCCTAACATGTGATTCCTGGATTGTTTCACTCACGCCCGGAATTTGTAGCTCCTTGATCACACGCAAAGTAACCGCCAACATTCCCTGGTTTTCACAGATTACTGAAGTGCCTTGGGGGTACCGGATGACGTCCAGCTGGCCCATGACGAACTGCGCCCAACAAAGGCCATCGCCGCGTGGGTCGTATGTTCGGAGGCAATATTCCGCGGCTTTACGCACTTTGTCCGTTGGCAACTTCGTACTGAAGCGCCGCTTATTAAGCAAAGCCCACATTAGCCAGAGAGGAGTGGAGTCGTTGGATTTGCGCTCTACGTTGGCCAGGTTTGGTTCCAGCAATGTGTTAATCGCTCCATCCTCTCCCTGATTTTCAGCCCATATATTGAACACGCCCTCATTCAATTCACGGTCATGAATTCCATTCAGCGCAAAAAAACTGTCGCGCATATACATTTCCCCTGCAGCCGAATACCAAATGCTGGGCGCCAGGATCGGTCGAAAGCTCTCAGGACTGGCAATCCAACACAGCATCATCAAGTCCGCGTAAACGACCTTTTCGGTGTCTCCTCCCTTGAAGCCCAGACCGTCTGCGAGATAAATCTGGCTCGCCAGCCGATGGCCGCGAATAGTGTCCTGAACGTTGCCATCCGCAAAAATGAAAACTGTTTTTTCGCTGGCCTGCCCCATTTCCAGCAGGTGATAAGGTTGGCTTCGAGTGGCGAGGCGTGCAATCCGCAAACCCTGGATCTCGATTTTTGCAGAACTTTCGGGCGCATCTATCGTTTTGCCTTGCTCGGATGGCGCAACGGAAATGAACACGGCGCAGCGATTCCCTCGCAAGCCCGGAACGAAGACGGTGGTCTTAAAATCATTCCAAGTGTCTGGCGACGCAGGAAGTCCGTCGTTGTACAACGTGATGTCGGTAATCTTGCGCAATTGCTCGTCGACGTTCCAAATTTCAATCGCCACCGGCACTGGCGAACGACACTGCACATTCAGCGAATAAAGCTGTGGGCTGTCCGCTGTAAACGGAATAAGGACGCCACTCTCGGAATTCTTCGTGGAAAACGCGGCCACGCCGCCAACTACTTCCAAGGCCACGTTGCCGTGTTTTTTCCAGGATGCAATATCCGGCACCGCGATTGCATGACCGTTCAGATCTCCGGGAAGCTGTTCGAACAGTTCTCCGAACGTTTGCTGAACAAAAAATTCGCCCTGATGGCGTTGTTCGCGGCGCGCTGCGGAATATAGATTGACGTCGGGAACGCGTGCGGGCGCAGGTTTAACAGGCCGGCCGTCTCGTCGGATGATTCGCGTCCATTGGTTGCGATATCCGGAATCCGTCAGCAGGCCAATGCATAATCCGTTCTTGGTGCGAAAGCCCGCCGCTGGAAAATATTCGCGCGACGATTCTCCCAGCCAGTCCAGTTGATCAAAGCTCCAGAATTTGGCCGGCTCCCCCGTGGCCTCCAACCTGTTACTCAATTGGTAGTGCAACATAAACATGTCGGCTTGTTGTAGCCGGATTTTCTTGCAGACCACGTGAGGCGTCACCACGGAGTAGTCAACCTGCGCGTAGACGGTTGTATTTAGATTCTGTAACGTACATTCGCCGCGAAGTGTGAGGTGCGTGGAGTTGCCGGTCCATGAGGTGGCCTTCCAGGACGCCACGCGATCTTCCACGCTCCGTTCTTCGTTCTGAAAATATGCCGAGAATTCACCGCCCTTGCTATGGTGCGCGATGGCCGCTCCATCATGGAGAACCGTGACATGGAAGCCCTGTTTGGCATCGCCGGTGACAGCAAGGGATAGTCCGGCGATACTTGCTGAAGCGCTCGCCGAAGCTGCGGTCGCAAATCCGGAAGCCGAGCTGAGACTGGCGGCTAAACCGCCCTTAAGCGACTTCTGGATGAAACGACGCCGCGAAAACGTTTTGTCGGCCATAATTTGCGAAGTTCCTCAAATGAAATCGATGCGCCAAATTGACTGGTTTTCTCGTTTTAAGATAGGCGATATTTTGCGCCGCGCCGAAAGGGCCTCACACGTGAAAGCGTTGTGAATCACCAAAGTCGAGGGCGAGTTGGAAACGGTTAAGTACCTCAAAAGTACTGTAAAAAAAAGAGTTAGATGCTTGACTTGAGGAGCGCGTGTGTTAGTATTCATGCATTCAATTCCTAAATTGAATGCATTGACACAGCATGGCTTCCGCGCAAACTTCCGTTTCGCCTCCGTTAAGCACCGAC
>DASYJM010000217.1:0-26171 GCA_035996445.1 Candidatus Acidiferrum sp.
GTATTACTTCGAGGGTTTTATAGCGATTGAATGGCGCCACCTTGATGGCTACCACGTTTTCGATTTCACAGAATTCACGCCAGAAAGAGTAGGGAAGAATGCGGCCACCAACGCTGGGCTGCAGGTAAAATCCGATGATAGGAATTATCGAGGCAATGGAACGCGAGTGCTCGATTAGCTCTGAGACAGATGCGTCGGCAAGCGCGGCGAGACTTAAAAGCACAGCGTCGTAGCCAAGCTGGGCCGCTGACTCTGCTTCCGCAACGGCTTGCTTAAGTTTTCCGCAGACGCCGGCAATCTTCACAACATTGCGCTCGCGCATTTCCTCCAGGGCAATCTTCAAGACGGGTTCAAAAAGACCAATCTTGGAATCGCGAATCGCAAACTGCGTGGTGTGAACGCCGATGGCCAGTCCGCCCGCGCCCGCTGCCAAATAGTAACGCGTCAATGCGCGTTGTCTGCGCTCGTCTAGTTTCCGGTCGCGATTCAGCGCCAGCGGGTGCGCAGGGATCACCAGCCCAGAAAGAAGTTGAGCGCGAAGCGACATCAAAATTTTCCGTCGCGCACTTCGAAATGCGTTGGCTTGTTCAGTCGCGGGCCGCCGGTTGAGATCCAGGCGGAGGTCCAGTCGATCATTTGCTCCGGTGTTACCGTCGGACGTCCGAATATTTGATGAGCTTTTGCCGCGTTACTCAGAAGAGCGGTGGGCATTTCCTCGGAAATGAAAGTTGGCTGCACGTTAAATCGACGGCCAAATTCTTCGGCAATAAACTTAACGCTCAAAGTTTCAGGTCCGGTCAGGTTCAGAATCAAGGGCGGAGCCTGGCAATGCGCGAAGGAACGCAGGCAAACGGAATTCGCGTCTCCTTGCCAAATGATATTCACGAGCGCCATATGAAGATCGATGGGCCGTCGCTCAAAAACCGCCGTGCCGATGTCGAGCAACACCCCGTAGCGAAGATCAATCGCATAATTCAGTCGAAGAATAGTAACTGCCGTGCCCCATTGGCGCGAGCCGTACTCAAACATACGTTCTCGGCCGAGTGCTGACTGCGCGTATTCACTCACGGGTGCTACTGGCGTGGACTCAATGGCTCCGCCTTCCATGGCATGGCGCAACGGATAAACATTGCCGGTTGAAAACGCAACGATTCGCGATGCTCGATAACGTTCAGCCACCAGCCCAGGTAAAAATGTATTCATCGCCCAGGTCAAATCTTCCGAGCCGGTAGTGCCGAATTTTCGAGCAGCCATGAAAACTACATTTGGGACATCCGGCAATTTGGAAAGAGCGCCGGGCTGCAGAAGATCGACTGCCAACGTCTCAATGCCTTCCGATGCCAGGCTTGCACGAAGTTGATTATCGGAAAACCGCGCGACGGCGATGATTTTCTTGCGCACGCCTGCTTTTTCCGCGGCTCGACGGGCTCTTCGCGCCAAACTGGGGCCCATCTTTCCGCCTACACCCAAAATAAGTAAATCGCCATCGCGCCGCCCCATGGCGGCAATGTCCGATTCCGATGGCCGCGCAAGAAATTCTTCCAGCTCCTGCACTGATTTTATTTCTGTGTTTGTTTGCATGCTCAACCTAGTTCGAATCCCGCAATGGCATAAACCATTTCATCGTTTGTTGATAGGCTGTTGCCCAAAACCATGCGTTCGAGCCGTCGCTGCGGGGCAAATCCAAGTTCTTCCACCAGTTGGACAGCGTTCTTGTTTGCACTTAGCAAATCCCAAAACCAACCCGATTCAGACGGCGTTCGCAAGGTGTGTTCTATCACAAGACGAGCGGCTTTCTGTGTTTGAGCAACGCACGGGCCTAAATACCGCGCACGTGTTCCGGCACGCGAAAAGCAGAACGCTTCCGCTATGGTGTTCGGTGAATTTCGCGACGTAAGATTCTGCAGAAGCATCGAACGATCTGCTCCAAAAGCTATCAGATCCATCTCCGATGAATATTGAGGCGATGACGTCAACGGTTCGAAATGCGGATCTGGTCTTTTTCCGTCATGGAACCACCATCGCTCGACGATTTGCTCTGTCTTGAAACCGAGCTTTTCGTAGAGCGGTTGGCCTTGCGGTGTAGCGTCCAGCTTGATGCTTTCAATCTTGAGATCAGCGGCGCGCTTCAAGGCGGTTTCCATCAGCCGTTGCGCAAAGCCCCTACGTCTGTATTCCGGCCTGGTCAGCACCATTCCGATCCACGCCAAGCGATTCCCGTAGCACAACAGAGTTGTGGTCGCAGCGATAAGCCCGTCGGCCTCAATTGCAAAACAACCCGGTGGATCCAGGCGCAACATCACTTCCCAATCATCCTGGGTTTGATTCCATCCGGCCAGTCGAGATAATTCCATCGCACCGATTAGATCTCCGGTACTCAGGAGGCGAAGATTTCCGTGATTGGTCAAATACATCCTCTTTAAAAGCTGCACGGAGGATAGAGCTTCCCACGTAACCGCTAGGATGCCATCTGCTATACCATCCGGCCGAATAAAAATTCACAATTCGTGTGCGCAACGGGTTGAGGTAGTTCCATGGCAAAGTATTTTTTAGATGAGTCATTCGTTTACCTTGCCATTAAGCCGAGATAAGCTCTGCCCGCACAGTTCTGTGTGTCAGATGCGTGGCACGGGAACGGAGTAAAGTTCAAAGTCGATGCCTCGCCCCTTCGCGCATTCACTTCGATGGTCGATTGGCGCGCTTCTTTTTACCTCTACGGTAATTAATTACCTCGACCGGCAAACTCTATCGATCCTGGCGCCCTTTCTTAAGGTGGATTTTCATTGGAGCAACACAGATTACGCGGCAATCGTCATCGCTTTTCGAATCGCTTATTCGCTGGGGCAGACAGTTTGTGGCCGCTTGATTGATCGAGTGGGGACACGGAGTGGAATCACGTTGACCGTCGCCGCTTACTCACTGGTGTCGATATTTACGCCGCTGGCTCAAGGCCTACGAAGCTTTGCGTTTTTTCGTTTCCTTCTCGGAGCCGGGGAGTCGGCAAACTGGCCGGCAGCGACTAAAGCGGTATCCGAATGGTTTCCCAAGAGCGAGCGCGGACTGGCCACTGCACTTTTCGACAGCGGGTCTTCCATCGGCGGTGCGATTGCGCCGTTTTTGATTTTAGGAATCTACACACGATGGGGATGGCGGCCTGCTTTTATCGTGCCTGGTTTACTCGGGTTTGTGTGGTTGGTCGCGTGGCGATGGCTTTATTATCCCCCCCAATCTCATCCATTCATCTCGGCGGAAGAGCGGAACATGCTGCTGGCGGATCGCCCCCCTATTGCAGATGTTCCCAAGGAGCGGCTGCGCTGGCGCGAACTATTAAAGATTCCTCAGACGTGGGGCGTTATCGTGGCGCGCACGTTCACCGATCCAGTGTGGTTTTTTATAACCGACTGGTTTCCCATTTACTTAATTGCAAAGGGATTTGATCTTCGCGGAAGCCTGATCGCGGTATGGGTGCCGTTCATCGCCGCGGATTTAGGAAATTTTGCCGGCGGCGCCGCTACCGGCTATCTGATAAAACGCGGCTGGCCTGTCGGCAAATCTCGCAAAGCCGTGGTGGTGGCGGGCGGATTTGGAATGATGCTTTTGATTCCAACTATTTTTACTTCAAATCTTTACGTGATTACGGCGTTGTTCGCCCTAGCCACTTTCTTTTATGCCAGTTTCAGCACCATCGCGCATGTCCTTCCCACCGACCTTTTCCCAAGCCACCTGGTGGCCAGCGTGAGCGGCCTCGGGGGCACGGGGTCCGGGCTGGGAACGATTGCGGCATTTTTTCTGGTGGGTCGCTTGGCAGACGCTCACCGTGCGGCGGCGACACACTCCTTTGATTCCATTCTGATAGCCGGTGGACTAATTCCGTTTGCGGGCATGCTGCTGGTGCTTTTGCTGGTTCGCAACAACGCCGCCACGGAACGCGGATTGGCACGGCGAATATGATTTGGAAATCGTGCAGTGTCTTGTGTCTCAGACACGTTCCACACGAACGTCGGAACTGAGTAAAGAGCTGGAAAGCGGATCCAGATACACAATCGTTGCAGCGTGATTTTGCAGTGCGGAGGCCGGCGCCATCGGACTAACTCCGCCCTCGAAGCAATTTTTCACTGCTCGCGCCTTACGCGCGTCTGGCACGATGCATAAAATTCTGTTGGCTTTAAGAATCTGGCGAATGGTCATGGAGATCGCGCGTTTTGGAACGTCCTCTAGAGATGAGAACCATCCCTCGTTCAGCTGCTGGCTGCGGCAGGCTTCATCGAGCGAAACAACGGCATAAGGCTCTTCGGTATCGAAATCCGCGGGCGGGTCGTTGAAAGCCAAGTGACCATTTTCTCCTACGCCTACAAAGGCAACGTCGATTGGCGCTCGCTGCAATTCCTGGCCGACTTCTGCGATGACGGTGGCGGGATCACCGACGCCGTTTAAGAGATGATATTTTCCGATACCCGCTTTATCGATCAGGCGTTCGCGGAGATATTTACAAAAACTCGCCGGATGAGTGTCTGGGATGCCGACGTATTCGTCCAGGTGGAACATTTCCACGCGGCTCCAGTCGATTTCAGGCAAGCTCGTCAATGCTTTGAGAAGCTCAAATTGCGATGCGCCCGTCGCGGCGATAATACGCGCGTGACCACCCTGCGTGATGGAATTTCGAATGATGGCCGCGGCACGATCGGCAGCTGCTGAAGCCAGTGCCTGCTTGTCCGGAAAGATTCTTATGTCCATGCAGCCTCGTTCAGCTGAAAAATCATTTGGCAAAATAAAAGAATAGCTCGTGATCGCTTATACTACCGCGGCTTGTTCTCTTTGGAAAAAGTCGCTTGAGCCGGGCCGCGGGCCGTCGCCGGCTGCGATGCTCGTGAATAAATAAAATGTCCACACCTTCGCTACGGCTACCGAAATATTCGATCGGCGTTGGAGATCGTTTTTCGCTACAAGGTAAAGCCCAAATCCAAGCTTGTGTCAGCGCTTTGCAACAGGGCGTGGAAGTGATTCCCGTATGGAACAAATCCAACCGGGAACACAACATAATTGGCTCGGAACCTGGGCAAACACGGCGAGCCGCTCAGCTTGCTGTCGAAAAGAGCGAATGGACCCGCCCTTATTTCTTCGACGCCGATCATATTGGTTTAGAAACTGTCGACCGGTTCATTGAGCCGTGCGATTTCTTCACCATCGACGTCGCGGACAAAATCGGCGTGCCGGCGGATCCTGGTTTGGTGAATGAATTTACAAATCGGCATTCGGAATTTTTGGATGAAATACGGCTTGGCTCGCTCGGGCTCACTTTAAAGGCAAGTCGCACGCAGATCGATAACGCTGCAAGGAAATATCTGACGGCCGTTTCGGAAGCTAAAAAAATTTATCGGTATATTGTGGAGCGCAAGGGGAAGGGTCAATTTATCCCTGAGATTTCAATGGACGAGACCGATTTGCCTCAAAAGCCCATCGAATTGCTGGTTATTCTCGCGGCTGTAGCAGATGAACAAATTCCAATCCAGACCATCGCACCGAAATTTACCGGCCGGTTTAACAAGGGTGTGGATTTCCGCGGGGACGTGGAGGCCTTTACGCGCGAGTTTTCGGCCGATCTAGCCATAGTGGCGCACGCTGTCCGCAAGTACGAGCTGCCTGACAATCTGAAATTAAGCATCCACTCTGGGAGCGATAAGTTTTCGTTGTATGCGCACATTCATGATGCGCTACAAAGTGCAGGGGCGGGCATTCATCTGAAGACCGCAGGCACAACGTGGTTGGAGGAAATCACCGGCTTGGCGCGCGCCGGAGGAAACGGGTTAAACATTGCAAAAGAAATCTACGCGCAAGCCTATGGACAGATGGAGGAACTTTGCAAACCCTATGCCACGGTCATTGAGATAGATAGCGAACAGCTGCCATTACCGGCCGAGGTTAATGGCTGGACGTCGCAGCAATACGTCAACACACTGCATCACGATAAAAATTGCAAGACATACAATCCGAACCTGCGCCAGCTACTTCACATCAGCTTCAAGATTGCCGCGAAGATGGGCGACCGTTTTCTCGATGCCGTTAGATCCAAGGAAGAAATCATTGCGCTGGGTGTGACCGCCAATCTGTTCGAACGGCACATACGTCCGGTCTTTGTGCCACGCTAGTTGCGCTGCCAAGAACATCTGGCCGAGCGTTTCGGTTAAAAACAGTGCTTACTCACTGCGCGCATCCAATCGGCTTCGCGTAGCCCAGAGTCCGGAAGACGGCGTGCTGATAAAAAATACCTCTTCACCATCGGGCATGATGTTCCAACCCTCCTTCATTTTCGTCGGCGGATACTTGGCGAGCGCCTCGTTGAGCGGCACGTAGCGGTAGTTAACCTGTTCGATGTCAGTCTTCGTTAAATGACCCGGAGCGTATGAGATCGTGAATCGCCCTTCACTCGATCCATGGATCAGATGCGCCGCGGCATGAGCCAATTCCCGCAAATCTGAATTCTCTCTATATTGCTTGAGCGTTTGAGGGGTACCTCGGTATCCGTATTTTCGGATCAAGCGGTCAACAGATTCCTGCTCTCCAAATCGCAGTAAGCCCGGCGCGATAATCAACAGATCCGCGCCGTCGGCCAACGCCATGCGTGTGCGATAGACCGCCTTGTTTGCCACCCAGGTGCTGTAAAATTCATCCGCTTGCATGACTGCCACAGCTTTGGTGATGGGTTTCTCCACGATGGTGATATTTTCTTTTTTGCTGGTGCGCGCGGCCATCAAGTATGTTTCGACATCGTCTCCGACGTATACGCCGCAACTGACCAGCCGATTGTCGGGATTTCGCTTCATCACCACCTGAAAATAAACATCCGGTAAGCGGCCTAAAAATTGTTGCTCGGCCCAGTTGAAACAACTGCGCAGTGGAGTGACCAGTTTCCCCAGATTGTTCTCGATGCCATAAATCGCCGCGGCCATGTGGGAGGTGCAGATTGTTTCTTTACCGCCCAGCCCGATGAAATAATTTTTGTTGTGATTGGCAAAGCCAAGGACTTCGTGCGGCACGACGTGACCGATGTTGATAATCAGGTCCCATTTTTCGCTCATAAGAGAGCTATTCAAGTCGACTGGTATGTCCCAATCGGCAGCGCCACTGGTACTGTTTGAAACCATTTCACCGGGAATGACGCCCACTTTTGTGACGCTTCCAATCCAATCATGAACATGAATGCGCTCGTTGGGGATGCTGCCGAAGACCCAAAGGTTTTGTTCAGCGGTATGAGGAGCATGTTGGCCCAGCGTAGGAATGACGTGCACATCACAGTGTGGCGCGAGCGCGTTATAAAGAGTTTCGGTGATCTTGCCGGAGCCGCTGTGTGCTCGCGTAAGATCAGGCGGCAGCAAGAGCACTCTGCGAAGGTCTTTCGCGATTCGCCCTCGAGCTTCATCGAGAAGTCGAAGTGCCAGCGCGTCCACGTCGGCCCGCGACAGTTCATCTGCTTCGCGCCAAAACCACGGCACTGATCACCTCTGTTAGCTAGACTTAAATTACCGCATTGATAGAAAAAAACTGTCGGGCTCTACTGGTTCACTCCACTAGCTAGGAATCCGCCGTCGATCACCAGCGTCTGTCCGGTTATGAATGAAGCCGCATCGGAGGCCAGAAACACCGCCGCGCCTGCAACTTCGTCGACTCGACCGAAACGTCCCATGGGTGTGCGCATCAACAATTCATGGCCGCGCTCTGTGCCATCTAACAATGCGGTATTCAGTTCTGTACGGAATACGCCAGGAGCAATGGCATTTACAAGCACGCCGTGTTTCGACCATTCGACCGCCAACGAGCGTGTCAGTGACACCACCGCTGCCTTACTCGCGGCGTAAGCAGCGACCTCCGACAAGGAGACAAAGCTGTTGAGTGAGGCAAGATTTATAATGCGGCCGTATTTTCGCTTCAGCATGTACTTGCCAAAAATCTGACACGATCGCAAGGTGCCGGTCAGGTTGGTATCCAGAATATCGTTCCATTCGTCTTCCGGAAAAGTCAGCGTGGGCGCCCGCCGAATCTTTGCGGCGCAGTTTACGAGGATGTCGACTTTGCCAAAGCGCTGAAGTGCCTGCCATAGCAAATCTTCCAGGGATGCGCGACTGGCAATGTCACAAGTCACGCGCATCGTGCTGCAATTTTTAGCTTCAAGTTCGGCGGCTACGCTGTCGACTTTGTCTTTGTTTCTAGCAGAAGCGATGACGGCAGCGCCGGCATCGGATAAACCGAGAGATATCGCGCGTCCGATGCCGGCCGTACCGCCGACAACGACCGCTATTTTGCCTTGTAGGCTGAGCGAGGTCTCATTCATCGTTCTTCACACTGCGGCGGAAATTGAAGCACGTCAAAAATCCTGAATATTGTCGTGGTTAAGGTCAACGGAGTGCAACCAGTCGCAACACGCCAAATCGCTCGGGAACGTGAAACGTCTCACTCATGGTTGGTTGCCAGGCAATCTCCTTCCGATTGTAGGGCGGCCCTTGGCTGCGGAAAAAGTTAACTCGCAATGTTTTACCGACGGATGGAGGAGTGTCGTCCAACGCCGCCCATGGAATTTTCATCGCACCGTACCAGATTCTCTTTTGCTCATCGATGCGCGCCGCAACCTGGAATCCAGAATTCCACGTCCAGCCTTCTTCGTGATGTGGTTTGGTTAAATCGATGTCGAGATCGAGCCATTCTCCCTGCGGGGACAATTCGAATTCTTTATAGCTTTTAATATTCTTGAAGTCCGAGCCGATAAAAACTTCGGTCACGTCCCAGTTCCAAAGTTTATTCGTTTCCGTGGTGGTGCTGGGATTAGGGTGCAACGAGAGCTCTTCATACGGGCAACTAAACAAAAAATAAAGGTTCTTTGGGGTCCACCGCGAGCGAATCTCGGTGCGATAGCTCGGTAAGGGTCGATCGTTCTTATCGCGCTCCGCGTATATGGGAGTTGTCTGTTGCCAGAACGTGGAGGCGGAATTTGTGTCGATAGCTACGTCTTCCGTTGTCGCGGAACTAGTAGCGATTTTATTGTCCGCGGCGAACGCGCTCGACAACATGACCGCTAGAAACAAAAACATTCTCGATACCTCCATCAATGTTCCCCTGATGCTCGAAATCCTAACTGGTGAAATTCAACAGACGTGAGGCGTTGCCGTTATACACTTTTTGCAAAATGGAGTCAGGCAGGTGAATGCCGTAAATACGCCAGCGGCCTTGCGGCGGTATTTCGGCCGGGGCGTAATCGAAATACTCGTCCTCGGTTTCCAGAAAGCGATAGTAAATCTCGTACAGCTTATCGTTGAACACTTGCTGCGGAAACTCGTCGCCATGCGGAGTGGCATCGGTACCGAAAAGAATGCGGTCCTGATATTTGTCGAAGAATTTACGCGAGGTCCGCGGCTGACGACCTAATTCCCCAATTCGCGCGGCGGTATCGACGGTCATATTGGGAAAGCGATCGAGATTATCAGAGACGTTTTGCAGATCTTCGGAAAAATTACCCACGTGTAACACGATGAACTGGGTTTTCGGGTGCCTGGCAAGAACGCGGTTCCGCGCTTCGAGCAGTTCTTTGTTGCCGGGGAAATCTCCTCCGTAGAAAGACCAGTCCGGGTGATTATTCAGTTCTTCGTAACGTTCGTTAAAACGATCCGTAGGAGTAAAAAACGCCACTGGGTCGGAAACGTGAATGGCCACTGGCATATTCAGCTGATTGCAGACATCCCACATGGGATCGAAACGTGGATCGTCAATCTTGATCAAGGCTCCGAAGGTGGTGTTTTCCCGCAGATAGAGTCCCAGCGTTTTAAGAATTTTCAAGCCTCTTGCTCCATCACGGTGAGCGCGCTCAATCGTCTCCGCTTGAATTTTTGGATAATTGGGCTCTTTGAACCGGGAATAGGCGGGCTCGGCGAACGTGTAGAAGCGGCCGGGAACCGCGCGATCATATCTGTTGACGGCGTCTGCCAAGCCTTCGTCAAAGCCGCCGGTGAGGTTCACCATGGCGCGAATATTTTTTCTATCCATCACCGCGAGCAATTCCTGCGGAGGGCTCGGGTAATCGCGCGCCGCGGCTAAGCAAACCCCTTTTTCGCAATGTTTGGACCAGGAAATGTGGGTGTGGATATCGATAACCGGGAATCTGGATCGAGCGACCATCGTTTCCTGCACGTGCAACACGCTTTTGGGGGCGTAATCGGAAATATCTAAAGGTTTGCGCTGTGGCTTGGCATCCTCGGCCGAAGCCGAAACATTAAGCATCTCCGGTTTTGCCGCAACTCCTGCGAGTAAGCTCATTGTGTATAGCCAACTGCGGCGATCGATCATGCTGTTCCCCCCGGCATACGAGAAAGTTGAAATTTTAAAAGCCCCGGGACCACGTGGCGCAGAAAAACGGCCTCAGTTAATTCGTTTTCGCCGGTGGATCGCGAAGCCCCGCTGAATTTGCTCAAAAGTCCGAAAGCGATGATGCCATCAATTAACTTTTATTTTCTTTCATTTTTGTTTTCAATGTTTTATTTTCTCCAAGCCATTGCCGGGCCCAATTGTTGTTTCACCGCTCGGCAAGGAGTCAAAGGTGTTCAAAGACGTCCTTACAGTCGGCTACGCTCCTAAGTGCGCCAAAAATTTGTTGGTCGCCGCTAAGGTCCTTGGTGTGCTCCTTTTCTTGACCTTGTCACCGGATGCGATGGTGGCACAGTTGGATTTGGAGATTGTGCGGCCGGTAGAAATCCACGACGTGCTAGTGAATCCCGGAATGGGCATCACTACTTTCCAACGATTTAATGGGCAAGCGCTCAATCCGCTCTACACTTGGTCGGAAGAGGGACCAACGGAAAAACTTCTGGACGCTCCTGTGAAGCCCGATTTTCCGCCGACATCGGTTTCCTATTGCAGATGGGTGTGGGATGTGATCGAACCGAAACGAGGAGAATTTCATTGGGAAATTATTGATCTGGCACTACAGGAAGCGCGGGAACACGGCCAGACTCTCGCGATTCGCTTGATGCCGTATACGGACAAGCACGCTCTTCCCGATTGGTATCGCAACTCCGGCGCGCGCCGTGCCAACAAGCCCTCGGACAAGGATGGAAGCATCTGGCAACCAGACTACACCGATCCGCTTTTCCTGAAATATTGGGGCGAACTGGTCGCCGAAGCAGGGAAGCGCTATGACGGAAATCCGTTTCTCGATAGCGTGGACATATCCTCCATCGGATATTGGGGCGAGGGCTGGAGCCCGTACATGCCGGAGTTTTCTTATCAGCAGCAACTGACGGACATCTGGTTTGCTGCGTTCCACGAAACGCCATTGCTGATGAATTTTGATGAGGAGCGCGCTCTTGCGTATGGAACGCAGCACGGAGCGGGATGGCGATTAGATTGTCTCGGCGATCTGCGCCATTTTTCCGACAATCCTTATTTCCAACCGGAGATGTTGGATGTATATCCGCAGCAGATTGTGCGCGCGGGCATACAAGAAGTGTGGCAGCGAAGTCCAGTTTCGCTCGAGACCTGCGGCACTCCCGCGGAGTGGAAAAAAGATGGATTTGATGTGGACTATATTCTGGCGCAGGCACTTCGATGGCATGTCAGCACTGTGAACGTCAAATCATCACCGATCCCGCTGGAGTGGAAAACGCAATCCGATGAGTTCCAGAAGAAGATAGGGTACCGCTTCGTTCTGAGGCGTTTCGAGTACCCGCGAATAGTCAAAGCTGGGCAGACGATGCTCGTTCACATGTGGTGGCTGAACGCAGGCGTTGCGCCGATTTACCGGGAATATCGGCTGGCTGTACAGTTGCAATCTTCTAGCGGAAGCACTAGCGCGAATGTTCCGGTGGACATCAGAAAATGGCTTCCGGGTGACGCCGTTTTTGATGGGCCGCTATACGTCTCGGAAGATCTGAAGCCTGGCAAGTACAAAGTTCGAGTTGCTATGCTGGATCCTCGCACTGGCAAACCTGCGATTCAATTCGCGATTCAAGGACGGCAAACCGATGGGTGGTATGAGTTAGGCGAAATAACGGTGCAGTGAGAGATGGATGCGCCAAATTTTATCACTGCCATCCTAGTAGCCTTTTCGCTGGCTCCGGCAACTTTAGCTGCGGACGAACCGCCTTCTAAGGAAGCTTTCCAGGTTTTGCAGCAAGCAGCGACGCCCGGACCACGCATAACACCCTATCTGCGGTATCAAACCGAACAAGCTTGGAAGCAAGACGATGTGCGCCGGGTAGCGTGGAACGCTATTCGTACCGAGCGTGAATTGCTGCAGCTGCAGGATGAGATGCGTGCGAAACTGCTGCAAATGATCGGTGGTTTACCCGACGAAAAAACGGATTTACATCCGCTCATCACCGGGAAAATTCAGATGGATGGATTCTCCATCGACAAAGTAATTTTCGAGAGCCTTCCAGGCGTGTACGTCACCGCGCTGGTCTATCTACCGGACGATCATTCCGTAAAACATCCTGCGGTACTTTTACCCGCCGGGCACGCAGCGAACGGCAAAAACAATTATCAGGAACTCAGTCAGAGATTGGTCAAAAGAGGTTACGTGGTATTGGCTTGGGATCCCGTTGGGCAAGGCGAACGCAGCCAATTCTGGGACGCAAAATCTGGGAAAAGCCGCTACAACTTGATCTGCGCCGAACACGCGATAATGGGCAATCTCGCCTATCTCGCGGGAACAAATCTGGCCAGATGGGAAATTTGGGATGGCATTCGCGCCGTGGATTACCTTCTGACCCGTGCAGAAGTCGATGGTGAGCGCATCAATATCATGGGCACCAGCGGCGGGGGATTCCAAGCTGCTCAAATCGCCGCGTTGGACCGCCGCATAAAAGTAGTGGTGCCTTCATGCTATATCACCGCACTGCCAATGCGTATTTTCAATCGCATATTTGCTGACCCCGACAGCGATCCGGAGCAAGATCTCTTCGGCATGATTTCGAATGGCATGGACCATCCGGGATTATTGTTGTTGATGTATCCGCGTCCGGTGCTGGTGGCAGCGGCCGTACTCGATTTTTTTCCTATCGAAGGTACGCACGAGACTTTTCGCGAAGTACGCGACCTGTACGAACGTTTTAAACACGGCGACCGCATTGCTCTCGCTGAAAGTTATAACGCTCATCAATTTTCACTTGAAAATCAGGAATCGGCGATCGAGTTTCTCGATCACTTCAACAGCATGCCAGTCCGTCACGGGCTCCCGACAGTGAAAAAACTGGAAGATAAAGCATTGCAATGTACCCGCACGGGCCAGGAAATGCTCGACTTTGTTGACGCGGTGTCGCTTATGGTGGTGATTGGAAAGTATTACGACGAACACAAGAATGCTCACGTCGGCACACTTGCGCAAAATTATTTCGGGGACGGATATAGAGGTATCAAAAAATGGCAAGTTGCGGAATACACGGGCTTTCAAAACGAAAAAGGCTTGATTACCTGGGAATCACTAGGTAGCACCATGGCGCGCGGCGTTTCGATCGATCGATACTTGTTGCGTCACAGTGGGCAGCTTGAAATGCCGCTGCTGTACATTCACAAATCCGCCGAAGCAAAACGCGGCCTTTTACTCTGGTTTGGCGACGATGGTAAGGCGACATCTGAGAACTGGGTCGAAATCAATAAATATCTTGACGCGAACTACGATGTAATCTCGATTGATTTTCGTGGCCTTGGCGAAACAAAAATGCCGTACAAGGCTATCTCGCCGGATGATCCCGCAATGGCCCAGTTGGATTTTGCCCAAGCTTATGTTTATCCGTTATCCAGCGTGCTGGCCGGCTATGTCTACAACTCAATTTTGACCGGACGGCCTTATTTTTTGCAGCTGATTGAAGACGCGGAAATCGCGGCACGCTTTGCTGATGACAAGCTCCGCGTCCCCGTAACGGTCGTGACTGCCCCAGGAAATGCGCACACTCTCGCCAGCGCCATCTCGGAAACGCTGCCCAACATCAAGGTTCTACCGCGAGCGGATGGAGTGGTCCTGAAATGGTCAGAATTCGTGCGGCAGCGACGAGAGCTTTGGCCCATTCAATACTTGATGCCGTCAGGGGCTTACATTCACTAGGCGACTCCCGGCCTATAATTGCAGCCACTTATATACGGGTTGGTGCCAGCTTCCGGGGCAAATGCATTGACAAAGCAGTACAATTCTGCCAAAAACAAAGCGAAGAAACGCTAAAGAAAGCAAAGAAAAGTAACGGATGGTCTTTTTACTTCAACTTGCCGTCGCTCTTGTCCTTTCACTCGGTGGTAGCAATGGCCTGCGTCCCGGTAACTTCCAGATTGTTGGACCGGGGGGCGGGGGTGCGATGTTTCACCCGACCATCAGTCCCCATGATGCAAAGACCGTCTTGGTTAGTTGCGATATGACCGGATCCTATATCAGCCACGATGGCGGCGAGTCCTGGCGCATGTTCAACTTACGTGGAGTCGTGCAATTCTTTGTGTTTGACCCGCTGGATCGCAAGGTTATTTATGCGCAAGCGGACGGTTTGTGGCGAAGCGGCGATGGTGGCGACACCTGGAGTCTGCTTCATCCAAAGCCGACCGATTTAAGAGAAATCAAGATGAATTCGGATCACGCAGACGAGGAGTTGGTTGCTGAACCGAATCCTCTGGGCAGCATCAGCGCATTGGTTATCGATCCGTCCGATTCCCGAATGATGTATGCCGCCGCGGGCGACAAAAAAAAAGGCGTCTCCGGTCTTTTTGTTTCGCGCGACGGAGCCGCGAATTGGGCGAAGCAGGAAGATTTGCCTGGGCTTGCCGATAAGTTGTGGGTGAATCCTCATTCGCCAAAAAACGCGCGCACGCTTTTTATCGCTGGTGCACATTTCATGATGGAGAAAACGTCGTCGGAAAGTAAGAAAATTTCAATTCCAAATGCGAAAGCTTTGACAGACATTTCCGTGGGATTTACGCTGGAAGGCAGGCCGATTTTCTATGTTGTAGGTGACGAATCTGGTTTCGTGTCGGACGACGAGGCAGCAACTTGGAGGAAGATTGATCTCGGCTCAGGTAGCGAAAAACTTCGAGCTATAGCGACGAGTCTGCACCATCCCGAAATTGCTTATGTGTCGTATCGAGAGCTTGATCAGGATGGAATCAAATGGATGGGAGTTGCGAAGACCATTGACGCGGGGCGCACCTGGAAGCTTGTTTGGAAAGAGGACAGCAATCCTTCCGCGAAGCCCGCTGCGAACGTCCGTGACGCATGGATCACGGAACGCTTTGGTTCCGATTGGGGCGAGAATCCGTTGGCGCTGGGCGTAGCCGATCAGGATGCCAATTTATGTTATGCAACGGATTTGGGGAGAGCGATGCGCACGATGGACGGCGGGGCCAGCTGGAACGCAGTTTATTCGCGAAAATCTGGAGACAATGCTTGGACGACCACCGGCCTCGATGTCACGACTTCCTATGGCTACCATTTCGATCCTTTCGACAATAATCGCCAATTCATTTCCACCACCGACATTGGACTTTTTCGAAGCGAAGACGGTGGAAAATCCTGGACGAGCTCTACTCACGGCGTGCCGAAGGATTGGATGAACACTACCTATTGGGTGGAGTTCGATCCCAAGATCCGCGGACGTGTGTGGAGCGTGAACAGTTGGACACACGATCTACCGCGGCCAAAAATGTGGAGAGCTCATGGCATTGCGAATTACCGCGGCGGCGTCTGCCGCAGTGATGATGGAGGCAGAAACTGGGTAAAGTCGAATGATGGTATGGAGCAAACGGCGGCGACGCATATTCTGCTTGATCCCGCGAGCCCGCCCAACGCGCGCGTCTTGTATGTTGCCGGTTTTGGACGCGGTGTTTACAAAAGTGTGGACGGAGGGCTCAGCTGGAAACTAAAAAACAATGGCATCACGCAAAAGGAGCCGTTCGCCTGGAGAATTATCAGGGACAACGGTGGGGCACTATATGTTCTGATCGCTCGCCGCTCAGAGGATGGCAGTATTGGAAACGATAAAGACGGGGCGATCTACAAGTCGAACGACAGTGCGGAAAATTGGAGCCGCGTCGCGATGCCAGAGGGTAGCAACGCGCCAAATGGTTTGGCCATCGATCCTAGCAATCCGCAACGTCTCTATCTGGCCACGTGGGGGCGAGCCTCAGGAATGCACGGCGAGGGAGGTGGCGTGTACTTGTCGGAGGATGGAGGCAAGACATGGACTTTGGTGCTGGAACTCGATCGTCACATTTACGACGTTACGATTGACCCGCGTGACTCGAAACTACTTTATGCCTCAGGATTTGAATCGTCGGCCTGGAGATCAAGCGACCGTGGTGAGCATTGGATCCGCATACCGGGGTTCAATTTTAAATGGGGTCATCGCGTTATGACCGATCCAGCCGATGCGCATAAAATTTACATCACTACGTTCGGCGGTGGCGTCTGGCATGGCGCAGTAAACGGTGAAGATCGTCCGCTGGACATCATTACGCCAGAACTTCGACCGGGTCGATAATGAGGTGGCAGCAGCAGTGATGATGAGCGGTTTCCGTCGGGAGACGATTATCTGAGGAAATTTGAAGAAAAAATGAAAGAACCACAGCTCATTGACGGCAGCACCTCAGAGTCGCAAAACGCTTGGCAGCGTGCGCTGATCCACAATCAATTGAAAGCGGCTGAATTGTTTGCTCGGCCGGAAGCGGATCAAAAACGCCTCGGATACTTTCATACACTGCGCGAGATTTGTCAGCAGCCTGGGACATGGTTGAGGACGTGCGACGTGATGGTCGCTGCAACCGAGGTGCTCAGGCAAGTTCAGGCTGGGATCCGAAGTCTTACGTTGACGGGATCAGGAAGCTCGCAGTACGCCGGCGAATGTGTATGTCTTGCGCTCCAAAATGATCTGAACATACAAGTCGCGTCTGTAGGAGGTGGCACATTGTTGACCTACGGTGGGAAAGCTCTTCCACCGGAACGACCTAGTCTTGTTGTTTCTTTGGCGAGGTCAGGCGACAGTCCGGAGAGCCGGGGCGCGATAGAGTTGCTGCTCAATACTGAACCCGACATTCAGCACGTGGTGGTGACCTGCAATGAACACGGAAGTCTGACTAAGGCGTGGCGCGAGCATGGCAAGGTGCGCGTCTTCACGCTCCCAAAAGAAACAAATGATCAGAGTTTGGTGATGACCAGCAGTTTCACTAATCTGTTGCTAGCAGCGCGCTTCATGAGCATGTGGAACAGGCCGGGTGCTTACGCGCAATTGTGCACACGAACCAGCAGTATCGCCGAAAAATTAATCAGCGGGAATTTCGACGTGCTAGCCGGAATTGCCAAATCGAAATTTCAACGCGTGGTTTTCCTTGGCACCGGACCCGGTTTTGGCGCTGCGCGCGAAGCGGCTTTGAAAATGTTGGAGATGACCGCAGGACGAGTCACCACCCTGTGCGAAACATATCTCGGTTTTCGTCACGGACCGATGAGTTACGTGCAACAAGAAACTCTGATAGTCGGGTTTTTGTCCTCGAACCCCATATTGCGCGCTTACGAAACGGACTTGTTGCAGGAACTGGATAGAAAAAAGGTTGGTTTGTCCAAGGTGATTGTGGGCGAGAAGATTCCCGCTGAGGTGTTCAGGAATGGGGATATTGCCATCGAGTGCCCCGGCCTCGCCGAACTTGGTGACCAGAACAGTGCCACTATTCAAGTGGTGGTTGCGCAGTTGCTAGGTTTTTTTCGCTGTCTGGAAGAAGGACTGCAGCCCGATACGCCTTCTGAGGGCGGAATTATCCAGCGCGTGGTGGAGAGATTTCCTTTGCACATTCCTTCTTGAAGGTCAGATGCATTCTGTCAGAGGAAGAACTAAGTCGAAAAGCATCGCCGCTCGCCGTTCAGGAATGATAAGTCCATTTCGAAGCAAAGATGGTGCGGCAGGAAAATGTTATTTTTTGTGGACGCACGGCGTAGTTCTGGCTTTTTGTTTTTTCACTTCCCTAACTCTTGCAAACGCTCAGGTGCGTGTGTGGGAAGGAACGCTGAAATTACCCGTCTACGAGGAAGGCGGGCCTGATCCGACTCCGCCGTTCGATCAGTTTGCGGTGAATCGCTTCAATTATCCCTACACACTGCGCACAGAAATCACCAATAATCGCGTAGAACATGATTTGCGAGCAATTTATCTGGAAAACGAATACTTAAGGTGTTCCGTGTTACCCGACATCGGCGGGCATATCTACACCTGCGTGGACAAAATCAATGGTCTTCCGATGTTCTACGCCAATCCTTCGCTGAAGAAAGCGAAAATCGGATATCGCGGCGCCTGGGCGGCGTTTGGTGTGGAGTTTAACTTTCCTGTTTCTCACAACTGGGTATCGATGTCTCCGGTAGATTTCGCTTACGGTGTGCACACCGACGGTAGCGCTTCCATTGCGGTCAGCAATATCGATCGAGTGTACGGGATGCAGTGGACAGTCGAGCTGACTTTGCGTCCCGGATCCACCATTTTGGAACAGCACGTTGCCTTGAACAACAGAAGTGATGTGCGCCATCGCTTTTACTGGTGGAACAATGCCGGTGTACAAGCGTGGGACGATTCGCGAATCGAATACCCCATGCGTTTTGCGGCTGCTCACGGATTCGCCGAAGTGCAAACCTGGCCAGTCGATTCCCACGGAAAAGATTTGAGCGTCATCAAGAACCAAACCGACGGGCCAGTGTCGCTTTTCGTGCACGGAAGCAGTGAGAATTTTATGGGTGTTTGGCATCCGAAGACCAATAGTGGCACCGTTCATTTCGCGGATTACACCGAATTGCCCGCCAAAAAGATCTGGTCCTGGGGTGTGGACGCCGACGGCCTCGATTGGCGAACGGCGCTTTCCGACAACGACAGCGCTTATGTGGAGGTGCAAGCGGGGCTCTTTCGAAATCAGGAAACCTATGCGTTTCTAGAGCCGCGGCAAACCATAAAATTCACGGAATACTGGATGCCCGCGCGAGAAATCGGCGGAATCACCCGCGCGAATCTTACCGGCGTCGTACATCTAGAACGTAAAGACGGCACCTTGTTCGTAGCTCTCAACACCAACCGAAAAATCCATGATGTGTCCTTGCGAATTTTTGACGGAGCATTGTCCTTGCTTGATGTGCGAGAAGATTTGTCGCCGGAACGAACCTGGAAAAAGGAGCTTCATCTCCCAGATGCCAGCCATAAATACAGATTTGAATTAAGAGATCAGGGCGGCGCTCTTCTGATGACTCAAAAGGAAGGCGAATACGACTGGACGCCGGGGTCAGAAATTAAAGTCGGCCCGCAAACCGCGTATGCCATGCCTGAAGAGAAAAACCGCACCGCGGATGATTCGCTGCAGTTCGGCAAAAACGCGGAATTGAACGGCGAACTATTAATTGCGGCCGAGTCGTACCAGAAGGCTTTGGAGCGGTTCCCGTCGAGTTTTGAATTGCACAAAGCCGCGGGGAGATTGCTCGCAACTCTGCAGCGTTTTGACGACGCGGCGCGACATCTAACTGTCGCACACGATCGCAATACCACGGACAGCGAAACCTCCTACTATCTCGGAATTTCCTACGAGGCCCTCTCTCGAGATCGCGAGGCGGCCGACACTTACGGTGAAGCGATGCGCTTGCCGAACCATCGTGCAGCGGCTGCATTGCGGCTCGCCGAATTACGCGGGCGCCAGGGACAAACCCAACAAGCCGAAGAGCTCTTGAGAACCGCGCTGGCGTCAGATCCGCTTGATCTCCGAACCGCGGAGGAACTCGCTGCCGTGATGCGCACGAACAAAAAAATCGAGAGCGCTAACAAACTGGCAAACGAATGGATCCTGCGCTTTCCAACCAGCGATTTTCTCAACGAAGAGATCGGCAAGCCGCGCCTGCAGCATCTTGCCGCCGATCCCTATCGCGTTCTTGGCGTTGCGTCGGAGTATGCAAGACTTGGCTTATATCAGCGAGCCCTGGAAGTGCTGTCGCGAAAGTATGAAGCGGTCGCTCCTGATCAGAGTGAACCCGGCGCGGTCCTGCCGCAGAACAACCCACTAGTGATTTATTTTCGTGGGTATTGCCGCGAAAAACTCGGAAGCTCCGGCGCGAGCGACGATCTCGAAGCCAGCCGACTCTCAACGCTTTATGTGTTTCCAAGCACCGCCGAGGATTTCAGTTCGTTAACTGCCGCGTTGCGCAATAACGAAAACGATGCCACCGCTCATTTCCTTCTGGGCGAGTGGTATTTCTCTCGCGGAGAATCGGAACCCGCTCTTAAGGAATGGCAGCGTGCGCGAGCTTTGAATCCTTCTTTGCCCGTTCTGGACGCCAGCCTCGGATTGGCGCTCCTCTATGTGAAAAGAAATTTCGATGGTGCGTTGAAAGTATTTGAAGAAGGCATAAAGAACGACGCTCGAAACCTTGTGAACTATTCCGGTGCGGTAGTGGCGAGTTCACTTCTCGGACAATCCCCCGTGGAGCGAGTGAAGATTTTAGAGCGCTATCCCAATCTCGGCACGATGCCAACCGCTCTGGTTTATGAACTGGCGATCAGCCGCGCGGAAGCTGGGGATTATTACGGCGCGGCGAAATTGTTCCAGAAAAGATTTTTTGGCAGGGAAGAAGGAGGTACGAACGTCAGGCAGGTCTGGATGGAAGTGAAACTTACACAGGCCGTCGGGCTTGGCCGGGCAGGCCGCTGCCAGGACGCGCTTGCGGTCGCGAACAGTCTTGGTGCGCCAGTGGCAGGTCTGGCGTTTACAGAGGATGGCTTAAAAGAAATTGTGGAGTCCGCCAGGACAAATTATTTATTGGCAGATCTATTCGGTGTTTGCGGCCAGAAAGCTGAAGCAGAAAAGCATTATCAGTTGGTTTCACAATCACCCGAGACTTCTCAGCCAGAGGCTTCACAGATTGTTTGGAAATGGGCTGCGGCCAGGAAGCGTGCTGGATACGATCCAGCTTTATGGCACGAGCGGCTTACTGCAGCTCTCTCCGAGGTTGAGTCCAGCTCCCACGCCAACACATCCGGTTGGATACTTTATAGCAAGGGAGTTTTACAGATCGCGCTCGGTCGCCAGGAAGAAGGCGAATCGTCTTTGCGGCAAATACTACTGTTACCGGAAACGCATATGTCCCACCATTTTGCGCGCTTGGCCCTCGAGGGAGCTACACCTCGATAACTTCGATACCTTTTTCTCTAAGGCCTTGCGTGAATTCAGCGGGCGCGCGCTTGTCCGTAATCAACCGGTGGATTTTTTCGAACGGTCCAATCCTGGAGGTCGCTCTGCGACCGAGCTTGCTGAAGTCCGCCACCACCGTGACTTCACGCGCGGAGCGCATCATCGTATTGTTCAATTGCGCTTCCAGCACATCCGGCGTTGACGGCCCAGTTTCCAAATCGAATCCGTCCACGGCCAGGAACAGACGGTCGGCGTGAAAGTCGTTCATCATGGCTTCCGCTTGAGGCCCCACGAATGAACAGGAAAGCGGCCGCAATATCCCGCCAACCATGATCAGAGAAGTGCCCGGCGTATCAGTCAGCTCCACCGCGATGTTCAACGCATTGGTGATGACGGTGATGGGTTGCGTTTTAATTATTTTCAGATACCGCGCAATTTCAACGGTGGTTGTTCCGGAATCCAAAATAATCGTTTCGCCATTACGCACCAGCTCCGCGGCAGCCCGGCCGATTCTGCATTTCTCTTCGTGATGCAGACCTTCCTTGGTGCGCAACGGATAGTCTTGTGCGGTATCCAGGCGCCTGACCGCGCCGCCATGCGAGCGAACCAGGGTGCCCATGGAGGCCAGAGCGTCAAGGTCGCCTCTGGCCGTAACCGCAGAAATCGAAAACAACTTAGCTAAGTCGGCGACGGTAGCCTGACCATCCTGGCCGACCATATCCAGCATCCTGCGTCGGCGCTGCTCGATCAGCAGCTTGGACTGTTGAGCCATGGTTTTCCGGAGTATAGGGCCAAGAGGCGATGCCGTCAAACGAGCTCAGCGAGGACCCCGGACCCTTGCGATACTTTGTATTGATGTTATTTATTTATTTAATATTGCGTTTACTTTCCTTTTCGTGGTACATCTCTCCGCAACGCACGTCTGGGGAGGTCCTCATGGTCCGCAGCTTAGCCTTATTCTTGGTGATATTTGCTGCAGTGGTGTGCTCAAGCAGTTCCACATTTGGACAGGGAACGGACCTTGGCACCGTTCGAGGAACGGTAACTGACACGGGCGGTGCGGTGATACCGAATGCTGCAGTTGTAATTACCGACGATCTCACCAACGCGACGCGCGAGACGCGCACAAATTCCCAAGGCGATTACGAGCTCGTCGGTCTCAACGCGGGCACCTATACGGTGACGATCACTGCCTCAGGAATGTCGAAGAGCGAGATCACCAACGTGGTTCTGAGCGGCAGCGATTCCGTCGGCGTGGACGCCGTGTTGAAGATTTCTTCCGCAGAGGAAACCGTGGTTGTTTCAATGCAATCGGCGGCCATCGATACGGAAGATCAAACCATCAGTCAAACGATAGACAACCAGGCGGTCATCGAGCTCCCGCGAGACAGCCGGAACGTCTATTCGTTTCTGTACCTGAACCCGAATATCACGCAAGCGGACGCAGACGGCAACTTCAAGTTCATCGGTGCTCAAAGTTATGGGGCAAGTTTTTCTTTGGACGGACAACGCTCCAACGGCGGCATCTTTGGCCAACCGACGGATAGCCAGCCGTCCCTCGAGGCCGTGGGCGAAATCAACATTTTAACCAGTGACTTCAGCGCGGAATACGCCGGCGTCGCCAACGTACGGGTGACCACGAAGCGCGGCGGCGCCAATTATCACGGCTCCGCGTTTTACAATAATAAGAATTCCGCTTTTGCGGCCTGGAATCTGAACGACAAGATCGCGCAAGCAAACTTTGTTCCCAACGCATTTCAATCGCGATTTCCTACTCCTTTCTTCAACATCAACGACGTCGGGGGTTCGGTTGGCGGACCGGTGCCACTTCTCGGAAAAACGTGGTTCTTTGCGGCCTATGAGCGAGACTACGCGGTTCAGCCGGTATCGGTTTTGGATACTAAGGCGGTGCATCCGGATTTGTATACCGGCAATTTTTCAGCGTTGAATGATTCCGCAAAGCCGCTGGTGCCATCGAGCATAACTCTGACACCCGAGGAAATTGCGAACAACACGATAACCGACAGCGATGGCAATCAGCGATTCGTTACCATTCCTGGGCGGCTGCTCAATCCCACCGTTCAGGCGTTGATCAACACTTATTTCCCCAAGGTCGGGCTGAGCACTCCCATCGACCCGAAGACGGGCAGAATCGTAGGCGGCTTTCATGCCAATCTTCCGACTTCGTCGGTGCTGGACACCGGAACCCTAAGGCTGGATCACGATTTTTCTGAGAGCAATCACCTTTACGGTGTTTATAACGTTTCGTCGCAAGCAGCCGGGACGGCTCCCGTGGAAGGATTTTTTGCCGAGTACATCGCGCTCGGTGTCACGCAACAAGATCGCAGGAACAACACGGTCTCTCTTTCCTTTACTCATAATTTCTCGCCAAACTTAATTAATGAACTGCGCGGTGGTTTCAATCGGCAGAGTCTCCTGCGGCGCAGCAACACCACGCTGCAAGGTTTTCTGTCCAGCATCGGCTTCACGCAGAGTGACATCAGCTCCTACGGCTCGGTAGTCGGACCCTTCGCACTATCCACCTATGGTCACCCCGCGATCAATTTCAGTGGCACCTTCACGACCTTCAACAATGGCGGCCGCAATACTTTCCGCCCGCTGAATCAAAACCTGGCTACCTTTGGCGACACGTTAACTTGGATTAAGGGGAAGCACGCATTTCGCATGGGCGGCGATGTGGTCCGCAATGCCGCTGTCGATGGCTTCGCTTTGAATCGAGGCAATCCGCGTGGCTCGATGACTTATGCCGGCTCGGGTACCAATCCATTCACAGCCTTTTTGATGGGGCTTCCGCCCACTTCCGTAAGCTCGGTGTTGCAGCCGCGTCCTCCGATGAATGTCAGCAACTGGGAGCACGGTTACTTCATTCAGGATTCCTGGAAAGTGAATTCCAGGCTGACCGTAAATCTTGGATTGCGCTACGAACTGATTATGCCTTTCGTTGATGCCAATGACTTGATTGCGAATTTCGATCCTAACTTCGTCAATCGCGACACCGGGCAGTTGGGCCGATTCGTGATTCCTTCGGCCGCGACGCTGAAGTATCTGGATACGCGCATCATTGACTTCGGCTACGTTTTCGTCAATCAGTACGGTTTGGGCCGCGGTACGGTTTTTGCCGATAAGCGCAACTTCGCTCCGCGCGTTGGAATTGCGTACAGACTCGGCGACAAATCTGTCATTCGCGGCGGTTACGGAATTTACTATCCGACATCTGCGGCGCAAGGTATCCGAGATCCCATCGCCACGAATCCGTTCAACCAGTCCATCACCAAGCGCAGTGTGAAGGGGAATCCCATCGACGGGTGGCCCGGGAATGGTGTGGACGGTGTCAGCCCGATTTCAGGAGGGGCAGTAAGGACTGGTCTTGCTGGAACTCCCGCGGTGAATGTGGTGCCCTTCGACCTGAAGCAACCGCGCATTCACCAGTACAATGTGACCTATGAGCGCGAAATTGGATGGGGCAACGCGGTGCGATTCTCGTATCTCGGCGCCACCATGCATGGCTTGGTCGCCGGCAAGGATCTCAACCTTATTTCGCCAAGCGATGTTCCCTTTGGCACCCACACTGTTGACGACAACGGTGAACCGAATGGCATCTGCGACCCCGTCAATAACGGAGACTGCGCCACTTCAAATGAAGATGCCGCGCGCTACCGCTTCCCGGCGCTGGGCGATTTCTTATTGAGCTACGGAAATTATGGTCACGCGCAATCCAACGCTTTCCAGACCACTCTCGAGCATAGGTACTCTCACGGTTTGTTGTTGAGCGTTTCCTATACCTATCTCGATCAGAAATCGACGGGCCTGGATACCGGCAACTCCAGCCTTGGCGGCATTGCTTATAATCCGATCACGCCGGACAGCGACTACGGTACGGACGGATACGTTTCGAAGCATCGCGTAGTGGCGTACGGGGTTTACGATTTGCCGGTTGGCAGAGGGCGGCAGTATGGCTCCTCGATGTCTCGCTGGGCGGACTTTTTTGTAGGCGGCTGGCAAACCTCATTTAACATGTTTGCGAAATCGGGAACCGGATTCACGCCTTTCTGGATTTGCGACGATTGCAATCCGATTGAGCCGGGCAATATTGGAATTTCTTCCGTGGACGCCGTCGGCGACTTCAACGCCGAACCTTCTTATCGCCCAACTGTGATCAACAACACCTACAGTCAACATGTTGGTGGGGCATTTTTTAATGCTGCCGCCTTCGGTCCACCTTCCGTAAGCGCCGATATATTCAGCAATCCCCATGTTGCCAAGCGCAACTTGCTTTGGGGGCCGGGAACATGGGGGGTGAACCTCGGCGTGCACAAAGACTTTCACGCTACCGAGCGTTTGGTATTCCAGCTCGGCGCGGACGTCGACAACATTTTCAACCATCCGCTACTTTCCCCCGACGCGAATGACGGAGGTGGTAACGGAACGTTTGCCTTACTCGGAGACTTCAATATCCGCGTGGATTCAACCACTGGCAAATTACTGCCGGTCGCTGCCTCTGACATCATCCCCAATCCCAATTTTGGACAGTTGATCAAAAGCTACACGCAAGAGGGCATTGACAGCCACCGCACCATTAGGTTGCGCGTCAGAATTACTTTCTAACCTCCTCAGCTTAACCAATTGTTTTTGCCATGCGACGAGCGCAACAAAGCAATCACGAGGGGAACTTCTTGTCAGACCTAGGCGAGACCGCAAAGATCGCGGCCGCCCCTACCAATCCCGCTAGGGCAATAATGTTCCATGCCAACTCGTAGCTGTGCCGCGCGTCAAATATTCTCCCGGCGATCCATGGCGCGCTCCACTGGCCAAGCGAATATCCCATGATGATGAGGGCCAGAATTTTGCCGAGCGAAGCCGTTCCAAAACATTCCGCGGTAACCAGCGGGATCAGCATGTAGTCCGCGCCCATCGAAAAACCAAACAACACCACGAATCCCCAGATCATCGCAGGCCGGTGAGAAACACCTAACAGCAGAATCGACAGACTA
>DASYJM010000218.1:0-29026 GCA_035996445.1 Candidatus Acidiferrum sp.
CGCTGGCTGAAGAAATTTCCAATATTCGTCAACCTGAAGACGATGATAGACCGCATATTACATGGTCAAGAGATGTCGATTGTTGCTGGACTTCCGATTTTTGCTACGGGCTCGGGGGGGTCTT
The DNA here is from genome assembly GCA_035996445.1 of Candidatus Acidiferrum sp. Taxonomy (GTDB): domain Bacteria; phylum Acidobacteriota; class Terriglobia; order Acidiferrales; family UBA7541; genus Acidiferrum. The sequence goes on from DASYJM010000218.1 coordinate 125, forward strand.
GTCGCGCTCGTGCAGAAATGACGATGTTAGCCGCTAACCAAACCTTTCCATTCCTAACACACTTCTTAAAGGTTGTTTGTAATAAGTCTTGCCCAATAATTACCATTGAAGATTTTTGTGTTGATTCGGAATCAAAGGATTTCGCAGCGCAATTGAAGCGGAACTTTGATAAGTACGGCAGTGATAAAGCAACAATGAACAACTACCACAATGTTTACGGATGTCTTTTAAGAAATGTGGATGCGGTGACTGCGGTACTTGAGATCGGAATCGGTACAAATAATGTGGACGTTATTTCAAATATGAGCCGAATTGGAAGGCCGGGAGCTTCGCTGCGTGCTTTCAGAGATTTCCTACCAAACGCGACAATCTACGGGGCTGATGTTGATAAACGAATTCTCTTCCAAGAAGATCGAATACGAACCTTCTATGTTGATCAGACTAATCTGGATACGCTAGAAGGGCTCAGCGACAAAGTTGGTACACACTTCGACTTGATAATTGATGATGGTCTTCATTCACCAAATGCGAATATAGCTGTTTTAGCGTTTGCACTTGGCAAACTTAAACCGGGTGGTTGGTGCGTGGTGGAAGATATACTGAATGAAGCACTCCCGATATGGCAGGTGGTGTCGGCGTTGCTGCCCACCAGATATAAGCCCTACATCATCTCAACTCGGAGCGCCATGATGTTTTTAGTGGAAAATTGCGCTTCACAAAGCGTACTGACGTCGCACTAGGGAAAGGATTATGCTTTGGCGCAAATAAGCCGCCTGTCTATGAGAAAATCCGAGCTACTTCGATGGACGCAGTGCTGACTGAATAACCGCGCCCCAGGCGGCTACCGTGCCAGCATCCCCTAAATTAATCCGGCCTCAGCCGCATCGTTTGGTGAGGCGAATATGTACGGAAGCCAGAGATCGGGGCGCGGCAGGTTTCCGTAAGCGCCAAGCATGGCGCCGAGTCGCCCAAGTCCCCCGAGGACCAACTGATTTGCCTGACTCTGTTTGACCAACCCGAAGAACTATCCCATTCCCACCCGTAGGCGTGACGGCGCGGCGTGCTGCAGTCGTAGCGCGCCAGCCGCACCGCCTCTTTGACCTCGCCGTCGTGTCTCCCCATGTGTCCGGGTCGGACCCTGAAAGGATTGGTGGGCCTGGGTGGACTTGAACCACCGACCTCGCCCTTATCAGTATTGAGGTCGTTGTTCCCGCGCCTAGCCGTTATCCCGGTCACCTAATGTCTTCGATCGGGGATAGAGCGCGTTCTAAATCTGCACCAGGGCCTCAAACTTGCCCGTAGAGAAGAAAAATGGCAAGGTAGGGCGATTTTACCCCCACGTAATGCCTTTTCCACTTTACAGGGATGGTATATTCTTTTGGCACCTAAAAAGGTGCTTCATAGGAGATGGCGTATGCTTGACATTACCAAGGACATCCAGTCGCTGACGACCTTCCGGCGCCGTTCCGGCGACTTCATGAAGCAGCTGAAGAAAAGCAAGCGCCCCGTGGTGCTCACTGTAAAGGGAAAGGCTGCGGCCATCGTGCAGGATGCCGAGGCGTACCAGCGCCTGCTCGACATCGCCGCCCGCGCGGATTCGGAAGAAGGAATCCGTCAGGGGCTCGATGACGTGGCCCACGGACGCACCCGGCCCGCCAAAGAGGTCTTTGACGACATCCGTCGCAAACATGGCATATCACATTGAGTTTGCCGATCGCGCGGCCCGCGATCTCGAAGCCCTTTATGTGGAAAAGAACGCTGCCGAATCCGAAGCGGCCTCGCGCTGGTACAACAGCATGGAGGAGGCGGTCTACGCGCTTGCGACCTACCCCGATCGCTGCCCCACGGCCCCGGAAGCTCGAAAGCTAAGACGAGAATTGCGGCACCTGCTCTACGGCAAGAAACCTCACGTGTACCGTGTCATATATGAAGTCGATGAGCGCAGACAGACGGTCTGGGTGCTCACGGTTCGTCACGGCGCACGGCGGCGGCTCAAGGCGTCTGATGTCAAGTGAGCCGCGGGGCTTCCAGCAAACCTGAGATTCTGCAACAACTCCAAAATCATAAGGCCGCGCGAGTTTATTAGCCTCGCAGTGTCTTATTTAATTAAATAGCGAACCTCAGCAGCCTGTGCCTAAATGTTGAGTTGACCCTATGATTCCTATCACGGCGCTGTGAGTGTGAGCGGCCTGAGACATAGGTAGCACATTGTACCGGACACATAGGTGACACTTTCTCCCCTTAGAGGGGAGGGAGTGATGCCTTGGAAGGAGTGTTCGGTAATGGATGAAAGGCTGCAGTTTGTGGCTCGCCGGCTAGCCGGCGAGACGATGGCCGAGCTTTGCCGGGAGTTCGGAATCTCCCGCAAGACCGGCTATAAGATCTTCGATCGCTACCAGGAATGTGGAGTTCAGGGGCTGACCGACAGAAGCCGCCGTCCTTATCGGTATGCCAACAAGCTGCCGTTTCAGGTAGAGAACTTTATCCTGAACGTGAAGCGGGAGCATACCAGCTGGGGTGCACGGAAAATCCGAGAGCGCCTGATTCGCAGGTTCTCCGGCATACCCATTCCAGCCAAAAGTACCATCCATGCAGTGCTCGATCGCCATGGCCTGGTCCAACGCCGTGGTCGATTGCGTCGTCGGGCTCAGGGAACGGCCTTGTCGTTGGGCCAGCGGCCCAACGAGCTGTGGTGCTCTGACTACAAGGGCGAGTTCCTGCTGGGAAATCACCACTACTGCTATCCGCTGATAGTCACCGATCACGCCAGCCGTTTTCTGCTCACCTGTGAAGCCCTCTCTTCCACCAAGGAAGACTACGCTTTCACCGTGTTTGAAAGGCTTTTTAAGGAGCGCGGCCTGCCGGCCAGCATCCGCAGCGATAACGGTGTTCCCTTCGCTTCCGCTCAGGCCCTGTTGAACCTGAGCAAGCTGGCGGTCTGGTGGCTCCGGCTCGGTATCGGCATCGAACGGATCAAGCCGGGCCATCCTCAGCAAAACGGCCGTCATGAGCGCATGCATCTCACCTTAAAAAAAGAAACGACCAAACCGGCGGGTTCAAACTTTCTGCAGCAGCAGGCCAAGTTCGATGACTTCATCCAGGTCTTCAACAACGAACGCCCGCACGAAGCGCTGGACTTGAAGTGTCCCGCGGAGGTCTACCAACCTTCTCCGCGCCCCTACACCGGCTTGCCGGACATCGACTATCCCCTCCACGATAAAACCATCGTGGTCACCCGTTGCGGGCGCATCTGTCTGGGTCGCAAGAAAAGTAATTTCAGCCAAGTCTTTGCCGGCCAAGCGGTCGGCATCGAAGAAGTTCACAACGATATCTGGCTGGTGAGCTTTATGGATTATGATCTGGGATACTTCGATCTGGAGACTCGGGCGCTCGAACCGCTCGAAAATCCCTTCGGCCCAAAAGTGTTACCTATGTCTTAGGTACGTTGTGTAACCCATGTCTCCGGGCTGGACCCTGATTTGAATGGTGGGCCTGGGTGGACTTGAACCACCGACCTCGCCCTTATCAGGGGCGCGCTCTAGCCACCTGAGCTACAGGCCCTTGGAACTAGTGGCGATTGGAAACAACCTGAGCAGTTTACGACGGCAGCGCTAAATCCGCAATTGCGCCGCGATTTTGGTTGAAGATGTTGAAGATAACGATACGCTTCGAACGACTCCGCCGTACGGCAACGTACCGACTCCGCCACCGAATACGCAAACAATCCTCCGCTCGGGGTGAGGGCATTGATCAATGGTTAGCCTTTGTAGCCTATCCTACACAAAAGATTTAACTTGTCTGACTAACGCGTTTGTTATAACACAGAGAGAATTGCTTCTTGGCGTTTAAGCGAGGCTGAAATGTGCAAGGTGTTGATAGCTGACGACAGCGAATTAATGCGTACGGCTATACGAAAGATGCTGCAAGAAGTATCCAATATAGATGTTGTTGGTGAGGCTGCAAACTTTGCTGACACTATGCAAAAGATTGCGGACCTGAAGCCAGATGTCTTGCTCTTGGATTTGCACATGCCTGAAAAGCGCGACTTTACACCTGCGGTGGTTAAATCTCAGCTTGGTACCGTTCGCACTGTGGCTGTGTCGTTTTCAAATGACACCGACTCGAAAGCACTTGCCGAAAGCTATGGCGCTGTTACGCTGCTGGATAAAATGAAACTTTATAATGAAATGGTTCCGGCGATTCTGCACTGCCAATCAAGAGATTCTGACATTGGAAGCCTTCTACGAAAACCCTTCAAGCGAAGAGCGCACGCCGCCTAGAAATTCGATCCCTGCCCGGATTATTTCAAGGAGGGTGAAAGATGCCAAAGCGGTTTGATATTTTCTGGTTCGGGGAAAACGGCCCGAACTGGATTGACGCGGTTGAAACTCTTGAGACCGCCAAAGACCGGATTGAAAAACTGCCTCAGAACGACTCAGGCAGCTATGCGGTCGTTGACTACAGAACGGGCAACCGTCTTTCCTTTGCCTCGAAGCTTTGGGCCAGTGCAGCTAGCACAAAGAAAAGTTTGTCTTCCTGAAAATTTATCTTACGAACTGTCAAGTGGTGAAAAAGCCCGTAGTGCGGACAGCCCACACTGATGTTCAGCCGTACCTTTCTGCCGCGCGTTCACCATCGAACAGCCAGCACACAAAGGCACAATCCCAAATGAAACTCAGTGATGATCAGCTAATTGAATTTTTGTGGAAGAGCTCGCTGAATTCGTTCCCAGCAATGCTCGATGCACTGCGATATTTGGATGGCAAGGGGATACCGGAAGAAGCGGAATATGAGATTTTTGATGAGGCGATGGGAGACAACCCAGCTGATGCGATCAAAATAAGGGTTCCACAGATAGGTGGGATTCCGGCCAACGCACTTCTAGCTTTTGTGGTTCACGCGCAGGCTTTCAATTTGATTAGACGCAGGCCGAAAACGATGGCCGCGCACCATGGTGGGCCTGAAGAAATCATTGTGTTCTACGAATTGACGCCTTCCGGAAGTTACGTGGTAAAAGTGCTAGAGATTTTGACGGACCTCACCAATCGAGTTTGAGTACAGCTTGAGTACAAAAAAACCGCAATTGCGTGATGACTCTGATGTATTCACCCGATAGTCCAAATGCCTTCGTTTCTGCATAGATTAACTAGGCGAGATGCCTTCTTGCGGAACGATTGTTTGTAGCGGAAGGAGTTCACAACATGAGCGAAACGGGCGAAGCAAGTATCTTGAAAGGGATGCTGGCGGGCGCGGTGGGCGGGCTGGTGGCATCCTGGACCATGAACGAGTTTCAGAAGGCGTGGGCGGCCGCAGAAAGACAAATCACCGACGGGAGGTTTGGCCAGCAGGGGGAGCAGAAGGGCGGCGAAGACGCGGAGGACGCCACCATGAAAACGGCCGACCGCATCTCCGAGTTGCTGCAAGGCCGCCATTTGACGCGGGACGAGAAGAAAAAGGCGGGCCCAGTGCTGCATTACGCCTTCGGCGCGATTATGGGAGCGGTCTACGGCGCGTCCGTGGAGGTCAATCCTGCAGCGAATGCGCTGGCGGGCATTCCATTTGGCGCGATTTTGTTTGCCGCGGCAGACGAAGTGGCCTTGCCCGCGTTGGGCTTAAGCGATAAGCCTGCGGCGTACCCGCTCTCAACTCACCTTTATGGATTAGTCTCGCACGCAGTGTATGGCGTGACGACGGAAACAGTTCGCAGAATGGTGCGCGGATCGTCGCGCTAACCTCGGAACATTTCACGAAATGCGGAACGAAACTACCGCACCAAACTATTGCCGCGTAACTACTGCACGAAGCCAACCGTGGGAGCGGGCTCGCTGCCGGCGGGGGATTCCTTGATGGAGCCGAACTGCGACTCGTAACGCGCGATGTTTTCTCCTAGCGCGCGCCAGATGCGCTTGGCGTGGCCGGGGCTGACGATCATGCTGCCGGTCAGCTTGCCTTGCGCGCCGTTGGGGAAAATGTAGATGAAATTCATGGTGAATTCTTCCAGGTTGTGATGAATCATCACCAGGTTGCTGTACTGCCCCTGTAATTCTTTTTCGTCCGCCTTGATCTGAACCTGACCTTGCTGTGGTGGCCGCTGCTCGTCCATTCGTTGCTCTCCCTGAATGCTTCTCGAAGTTAACACAGGCGCGGTACTAATGGCGCACATGACGGAAGGCTCGCTTCGGTCGATTCACGGCCCGCAATGCGCGAATTATTGTGAATAGGTGGTTAATTTGGAAATTCCAAGCGCCAGATGCATTGACAGCGCCGTGCTATTAAGTGTAGTTTAGTATACAACTTTAGCGCGGTTAACATGGTCTATGGCACGCATCGGTCCTCCTCAATTCGAAACGGAACCCTCCTCAAGTACCGAAACTGGCCCCGTTGAAACCAGCACGGTCGATACGAACACCCTCACATCTCCGAGTCTGTGGCCTGCGCGCGCGACGCGTGACCGCGTAACCCTCCCATCGCTGCCGGAATCGCACCGCACCATTCCATTTCTGGCGGGCGCCTCGCGCTTGAAAAAATTATTAGCCTTCGCCGGGCCGGGTTACCTCGTCGCAGTCGGCTACATGGACCCCGGCAACTGGGCTACAGACCTCGCTGGCGGCTCAAAATTCGGCTATTCGCTGTTAAGCGTGATTCTGTTGAGCAATCTGATGGCGATGTTTCTGCAAGCGCTCTCCGCCAAGCTGGGCATCGCTACCGGACGCGACCTGGCGCAGGCTTGCCGCGAGAACTATTCCCGGCCGACAGCCATGTTTCTGTGGGTCATCTGCGAGATCGCCATTGCGGCTTGCGATCTAGCGGAGGTGCTGGGCTCCGCCGTCGCGCTGAAACTTTTATTTGGATTGCCGCTGCTTGCCGGCGTGCTGATCACCGCGCTGGATGTCTTGATCGTGCTCGCGCTGCAAGGGCGCGGCTTCCGTCTGATCGAAATTTTTGTAGTGACGCTGATCGCTTCCATCGCAGCCTGCTTTGCCTACGAAATATTTTTCGCGCAGCCGCTGTGGCGCCAGGCAGCGCTGGGATTCATCCCGCACATGGAAATTCTGCGCAATCGCGAAATGCTGTACATCGCCATCGGCATATTGGGCGCCACGGTGATGCCGCACAATTTATATCTGCACTCGAGCATTGTGCAGACGCGCGCCTTTGGATCGTCTACCCCAGAGCGCAAACAAGCGCTGCGCTACGCAGTTTTCGATTCGACCTTCGCCTTGGGCTTCGCGCTTTTCGTGAACGCCGCCATCCTGGTGCTGGGAGCCGCCGCGTTTCACACCCGCGGTCTGCACAATGTCGCGGAAATTGCGGATGCCTACAAATTACTAAGTCCGCTCCTGGGCGCGAGCCTGGCCAGCACGCTGTTTGCCTGCGCGCTGCTCGCTTCGGGACAAAATTCAACGCTGACCGGAACGTTGGCAGGCCAAATCGTCATGGAAGGCTTCCTGGAGATACGGCTGAAGCCGTGGCTGCGGCGCCTGATTACGCGAGGGATGGCCATTGTTCCCGCTGCGCTGGTCATCGGCATCGCGGGAGAATCCAAGGTGACCGCGCTGCTGGTGTTCAGCCAGGTAGTACTCAGCTTTCAGCTGCCCTTCGCTGTGATTCCCCTCATTCAATTGACCAGCAACCGTAGCAAGATGGGCGAGTTGGTGAACTCACGTACCACCACCGTCATCGCCTGCGTGGTGGCGGCCGCGATTCTGTTTTTCAATGCGGAATTGGTCTGGCTAGTCCTTCGCTCGTAGTATCCTGCCACACGACAATTGCAGATCCTGTGAAGGCCCCCCCAATGGATGCGCGACAAAAATTGATACTGCGCAAGGGCCTGTTCGCTGCCTTACTAGCGCTGATCGCCTTATCGATCGTGCTGGGGGTGACGCATAGAGGGCAATGGAACATTCCCGAAGAGGCCAAGCTGCGCCAAAATCCCATTCAGCCGTCACCGCGAGCTCTTGACGAGGCGCGAAGCCTTTACAGCGATAATTGCGAGCGCTGTCATGGAAAAACCGGCAAGGGCGATGGCGCCGACGCGGCGAAATATTACACGGCACCCAAGGACCTGACAGACAGCAGTCGCATGAGTGCACAATCGGACGGCGAGCTTTTCTACAAGATTAGCGAAGGCCGGCGGCCGATGCCGGAATTCAAGACAAAATTGACGGAAAAGCAGCGCTGGCAATTGGTGCTGCTGATGCGATCACTGGCCAGCGCTGACAAGAACAATCCGTAGGACCAGGAAACACCACCCACAACCCTAACGACCTTCACTGAGATTACGCTGCGGCGGATTTTACCTGTTGCAGCGCGGCGGACACTTCTTTCAGATCCGGCACCACCGGGATGTCGTAGTTTTTAATCCAGGCAATTTTCCCCTGCTTGTTGATGATCACAATGGAGCGGTTGGTGATGCCCTTGTCCGCAAGGTACGCGCCGTATTTCTCCGCCATGGCTCCACGAGGATTAAAATCGGCCAGCAGCGAATAACGAATCCCCATTTTGTCGGCGTACGCTTTGTGCGACCAAGTGCTATCCACGCTCACACCCAACACTTCCGCGTCCAACGTCTCGAATGACTTCATATCATTGACGAAGCAGACATGCTCATTGGTGCAGGTGGGGCTCCAGTCGAGCGGATAGAAAACCAGCACGACATTTTTCTTCCCCGCGAAATCAGAAAGCTTCACGTCTTTCTGACTCTGATCTTTCAGTGTGAAATCGGGCGCTGCTTGACCTACCGATACGCTCATTATCTTCCTCCAGGTTTCCAAGTTCTGAAAGCATCTTACCCAATCGGCACCAACCGGCACAAATGCACCCGCCATCGCGCTTTCTCAGCAGTCCAATACGACGGCGTCACCTTGTGAATGAAACGTAAAAAATCTGCTCATGCCGCTCTATTTGCAGTGCCACCGGCTCGCCAGGCTTGATAGCCGCCAACGTGGCGCGTAAACCCTCCAACGAGGTGATCGGTGCGGTGTTCAATCCATGGATTACATCCCCGGTTTGCAATGGAATCTCCCCGGTACGCGCGCCGAGAGTTCGCGCGGCCACAATCACGCCGCTCGGGATGCGCAGGTCAGGCAAAGCCTTCGCAAGCTCAAGTGTCAATTCAATTCCGAGGATCTCCAGCGGCCTGACCAGGTTTTTTACCGGGTCGACCAGATCGACAAGGTTGTCCTCTTTATGCGGCCGTTCGGCGAGGCCAACGTCTATCTTAAGGCGATCGGCGCCCCGCAAAATTTCGAGCGCGGCGTGATCGCCGGTCTTATGCAGATAAAGGTTTTGAGCAAATTGCGGCAAGCTGCTGATGGCAACGCCGTCGACGCTGGCAATTACATCCTGAATCTTGATGCCTGCGGTATCCGCGGGACCGCCCGGTGAAATGTCGGAGACAATGACGCCGAAATCTCTTTTCAGGCGCAATGCCGCCGCTAATTCCGGCGTGATGGTTTGCACCAGCGCGCCAATGGCCGGTTGATGGATATGCCCAAACTTCACCAGCTGCGGATAAGCAGAAGCCACCACGCCCTCCGGAATTGCGAAGCCCAATCCTTGATTTCCACCCGACGATGACAAGATGAACGTGTTGATGCCCACCAGGTCGCCGTTGGCATTCACCAGTGCGCCTCCGCTGTTACCGGGATTAATGGGCGTGTCCGTTTGCACGTAAACCAGAGGGCTATCCGGATCGGGCTGGCGCGCCACAGCGCTCACCACCCCCATGGTTACGGTATTGCGCAAGCCCTCGGGGCTGCCAAATGCAAACACCATTTCGCCTTGCCTAGCCGGTGGCATGGAATTGCGAATCGACAGCGCGGGCAAGCCATGCCCATCAATTTTAATAACCGCGAGATCAATCTCTCGCGAGGTTCCCACAATGCGCGCCGTGTAGCTTCTTCCTTGCGGCCCTTCGGCGGCAGCTCCGGACGCAGTGGGAGCGGGTGGCGGCGGAACGAGCACCTCAATGTTTTGCGCTCCGGACACCACGTGAGCATTGGTAATAATGTACCCTTCTGGGTCGACGATCACGCCTGAGCCGATGGCCCTGCGGCGACCGACCACCAAGTCAGTTTGCCCGCGCTGGGAGTCTTCCGCGGCCCCATATCCGGTGACCAGGATTTGCACCACCGTCGGCGACACCCGCTGCACAAGGTCCTCGACGGCCTCATTCAGTTGATGCAAAACGTTAGCGGAACCAGCGGCCTCGCGCGTTTGCGCCGTTGCCGATGGCCACGGAGAGAACCCAAAAAACAAGAAAAGCAGTAAACATGAGCACAGCGGGTATCGTTTGGCGAAAAGATTAGGAAACGCACTCATGTCGGTGTCTTTCTCTTTCTCACGGCTTGGGGTTCTCGACTGGCAGCGATTGTTTTTTACACGCGCATTATAGCGACATTCAGGACTATTTATTAATCGCAACTCTAGGGGTACACTCTGGCCCAAGGAGAGCGATTATGACCTCCGAAGCCACTCGACGGGCTACCATGCTTCCACTGCGACAACTGGTCGACCGTTACCGCGCGCTGGCTGGTGATTTCGGCACCCCCGTGCCGCTCACGGCATTCAATCTAAGCCGCGCCGAAACTGAGCAGCTTTTTTCCAGCTATGACGAGGATTACCACATCAGCCGTTTTTTCCATTTCGATGATCTCGATGGCATGACGTTTACCATCAATGCCGAGCCGGTGACCCACGTGGCGCTGGACGCCGAGATCGAATCCATCTTGTAAAAGTTCGATCACCGACCTATCCCTTGAGGTTTTTATTGCTGTTTCTGCGCCCTCACATAATTTCGTTTGAAAATTTGAGTTTTTTGCATAGGCTACTGCACTCGGAGGTACGTACATGGCTGGCACGCCAACTCATTTGCCGGAAGCGCGCCTCGGCGCGACGTTGCGTCGCGATTCGTGGTGGACCGAACTCTTACCAGTAATCATTCTGCTGGGCGGTTTTGGTCTATACGCCACGCTGCGGGCTTTCGAAGGCGCTTATTATTCGTGGGGACCTTATCTTTCGCCTTTTTATTCCCCGCTCATCGATCCGCAACATCACTGGTGGCCGCTCTCTCCCGCGCTTCTGGTGCTGGCGGGCCCCTTGGGATTTCGTGCCACCTGTTACTACTACCGCAAAGCTTACTATCGCGCGTTTTTTCTGGATCCGCCGGCGTGCGCCGTAGGAGAGTCGGCCAACCGCAAATATCGCGGCGAAACAGCCTTTCCGTTCATTCTGCAAAACCTGCATCGTTATTTTCTTTATCTCGCGATTATTTTTCTGGCTTTTTTGTGGCATGACGCGATCAAGGGCTTTTTTTTCGACGGGCAATTTGGCGTCGGTGTCGGCAGCCTGATTCTGTTGGTCAACGTTATCTTGCTTTCCATTTACACCTTGTCATGCCACTCGCTGCGCCATTTGGCGGGAGGCAAGATGGATTGCTTTTCCTGCGCGTCGTTCGGAACAACGCGAGCCGCGGCCTGGCGCGGCTTCTCCTTCCTGAATGAGCGCCACATGCAATTCGCATGGGCCAGCTTGATCTCCGTCGGCTTGGCGGATTTATACATTCGGCTTGTAGCCAGCGGCCTGATTCGCGACCTGAGGATTCTGTGACCGCAAATTACGAAGTTCGCGAACACGATGTATTAATCATCGGCGCAGGTGGCGCGGGACTGCGCGCGGCGATCGAAGCCCTGGCGCAAGGTGCGTCGGTAGGCGTGGTTTGCAAATCGCTGCTGGGCAAAGCCCACACGGTGATGGCCGAAGGCGGCATCGCCGCGGCCATGGCCAACGTAGATCCCGCCGACAATTGGAAAGTGCATTTCCGCGATACCATGCGCGGCGGCAAGTTGCTTAACAACTGGCGCATGGCGCAGTTGCACGCGCAGGAAGCTCCGGAACGTGTCCGTGAACTGGAACAATGGGGCGCGCTTTTTGATCGCACAGAAAAAGGCGAAATCTTACAGCGTGCTTTTGGTGGGCACACCTTCAAGCGCTTGTGCCATGTCGGCGATCGCACTGGCCTCGAATTAATTCGCACCTTGCAAGACCGCGGCGTGCAGCAGGGCGTGGATTGTTACATGGAATGCACCATCACGCGTCTGCTGATGGAAAGCGGCCGTGTTGCGGGCGCCTTCGCCTACTGGCGCGAGAATGGCCGCTTCATCGTCTTTAAGGCCAAAGCGGTGGTAATCGCCACGGGCGGCATCGGTAAAGCGTACACGGTGACGTCCAACTCCTGGGAATACACCGGCGACGGCATGGCGCTGGCTTACGAAGCGGGCGCGGAACTGATGGATATGGAATTTGTGCAGTTTCATCCCACCGGGATGGTGTGGCCGCCGGGAGTGCAGGGAATTCTGGTCACCGAAGCGGTGCGCGGCGAGGGCGGCATCCTGCGCAACAAATTGGGCGAGCGCTTCATGGAGAAATATGATCCCAAGCGCATGGAGCTTTCCACCCGCGATGTCGTGGCGCGTGCGATTTATACCGAAGTGCGTGAAGGTCGCGGCACCGAACACGGCGGCGCGTACCTGGACATCTCCCACAAGCCCGCCGAGTACGTAAAGAAAAAATTGCCCAGCATGTATCACCAGTTCAAGGAATTGGCCGACGTGGACATCACTAAAGAACCCATGGAAGTTGGACCGACGTGCCACTACATGATGGGCGGTATTCGTGTCGAAGCGGAAACAGGGCAGTCTTCCATCCCGGGAATTTTTGCTGCCGGTGAAGCTGCGGCAGGTTTGCATGGAGCAAATCGGCTGGGCGGCAATTCACTTTCCGATTTGCTGGTATTCGGGCGGCGTGCTGGAATGGCTGCGGCGGCGCATGCCAAACAAACCGCTTATGCGTCGTTGGGCAACGCGCAAATGCAAGACGCCGAAAAGGAACTACTCGCGCCATTTTCAAACACCGGCGAAAGCCCCTACGCAGTGCATCGCGATTTGCAAACCGTGATGCAAAGCCTCGTAGGTATTTATCGCAACGCGGAGGATTTGGCGCGCGCGCTCAGCGAGTTGCAAATGTTGAAAGCGCGCGCGGCAGCAGCCAGCGTGGAAGGTTCGCGGATGTTCAATCCCGGCTGGCACCTTACCGGCGAGCTGAAGTCCATGCTTATAATTGCCGAAGCCGTTACAAAAAGCGCCTTGGCGCGCACCGAAAGCCGCGGCGCGCATAGTCGCATTGACTATCCGAATCTCGATGCGTCCTGGGGGCAGAAACACAACATCATCGTGGAAGAAGGCGGCAAGGTGGTTCGGCGCGAAGAGCCCATTCCGGCGCTGCCCGCTGACTTAAAAGAAGTTTTGGCGCAGGAGTAACATGGCATCAAAATTTTACGACTATAGTTGGCGGCGATGAGCACCGGAACGGAGAAAGCGATGGCTGAAACAGTCTTGCGAGTCTTCCGCGGCGAAGCCGGCGGCGGAGCGATGGTGGACTACAAGGTTCCGGTTGCGCCCGGCATGGTGGTGCTCGACGCGCTGTACTATATTCAGGGACACCTCGCGCCGGATCTCGCGGTTCGTTGGAATTGCAAAGCAGGGAAGTGCGGTTCCTGCTCCGCGGAGGTAAACGGCCGGCCGCGGCTGACCTGCAAGACGCGCATGGATGAGCTCCCCAAAGATGAGCCCATCGTCGTGATGCCCATGAAGTCGTTCCCGAAAATCAAAGACCTGGTCACCGATGTCTCCTGGAACTATCGCGTTAACAAAAAAATCCCTCCATTTCAGCCGAGGCGCGGCGCAGACTGGAAAATTTCGCAGCTGGACGTTGACCGCGTGCAGGAATTTCGCAAGTGCATCGAATGTTTCCTGTGCCAGAACGTTTGCCACGTGCTGCGCGATCATGACAAGAAAGAACAATTTGCCGGACCGCGTTTTTTTGTGCGCGTGGCGGGATTGGAGATGCATCCTCTTGACGGTGCAAATCGCGCGCGACTGCTGAAAGACGAGCTGGGCCTCGGCCTTTGCAACATCACGAAATGCTGCACGGAGGTTTGCCCGGAAGAAATTCACATTACGGATAACGCCATCATCCCATTGAAAGAACGAGTAGTGGACGAGTTTTACGATCCTTTGACTATGCTGTTTCGCAAAATGCGGGGGCCCAGCGAGAAACGCAATTAGGCGGACTAAAGGAGTATCGTGTCTGCAGCTCGGGAGGTTCTAATGGACGCGCAACTCAAAGCTATTTCCAGGGCAGGCATTGCGGAAGCCATCGCGAAAGCGGAGCTGTATCGCTACTTAAACGAACCGGAAGAAGCCGAATCGATCTGCCGGGATATCCTGGCTGTTGATTCTGGGCATCAACTGGCGCGCCGGTTACTGGGTTTGTCCATCACCGATCAGTTCACCGGCTACGCCGGCGATCGTTACGGCGAAGTGGCCGAAATTTTTCAGGGTTTGCGCGATGCCTACGAACGCGCTTACTACACCGGCTTGTTACATGAGAGGCGTGCCAAGGTTCAGCTGCGCAGCGGTTATTCCGCGCATATTCTGTTGCCGCTCATCGAAGATGCCATGAAATGTTTCGCGGAAGCGGAGAAAATCCGTCCGCCGGGAAATGACGACAGCATTCTGCGCTGGAATCGCTGCGTGCGAATGCTGCAAAGCCAGCCCGATTTTCGGGCGGAGCGAGACGCCACTCCTCCGGACGCGGAAGATACGCCTCCACAAAATGTTAGTTTGAAACGCGCAGTCAAACGCTAGATTCGAATTGTCGGTTCGGCGGCCCAGAGCAATGCGCCTGGGTTCAACTGTGTTGTTGCGCAGTCGCCTTAGGCACATCAATTTGCGGATTTGGAATAATCCCAGCTGTCACGATCGGCCGCACCAGTTCCACTGCAACGGAAACAAATTCTTCTGCGGAGACACGGTCCGCGGTATTCACCCACTGCTTTACGGCCCCATAGATCGCCCAGCTTGCCGTCGCGGCAATCATTTCTGCGGGGATGTTGCGCTCCACCGGGTGACGCTGGAATCCATCCAGCAAAACGATGCGGATCTGATCGATCACCGTAGCTTCCACAAACGGTTCGAATTGATGCTGGTTGAAGGAATGAGATTTTTGCAGTTCGCTCAGGTAGTCGCAAACCGCCAGGATAATTACCTGAAATGCTGTCGAACATCCACCATCAAACGTCGCATTCCTCTGCTCCAAAAGATCAAGAAAGGTAATCCGGATTAGTTCGCCCAGCAGAGCGAATTTATCCTCATAGTGCGCATAGAAGGTGGCGCGGTTCACGGTAGCGGCCTCGGTGATGTCCTGCACCGAAATCTTATCGAACTCTTTTTGTTTCAATAGATTGCGTAGCGCATCTTGCAGCAGTTGCCGCGTTCTGCGGATGCGAGGATCTAGCCTTTCACAGTCTGACTGAAGCATTTCTCGCCCCTCCACCCGCTAGTATACCTTAAAACATCGTCTGTTGCTTAAATTACGTTTGTTGTGGTAGTGTGTGCAACAGTTGTTGTTTATGCTGCATCTGATGATTGGAGGCAATCACATGGCAACCTTACTCAAACTCGACTCCAGCCCCATGGGCCAAGGGTCTATTTCCCGAAAACTCACCGCGAAATTCGCCGAAACCTGGCTCAAGTCTCACCCGGCAGGTAAAGTTATCGATCGCGACCTCACTACGCTGAACTTGCCCGTGCTCGACGCATCCTGGGTGGGCGCAGCCCACACGCCAGAATCAGCTCGGACCGAAGCCCAGACCAATGCACTCGCAGCCTCCGACTCGCTGATAAATGACCTCGAGCAAGCTGACGAGTATGTCTTTGGCGTGCCCATGCACAATTTTAGTATTCCTTCCACGCTCAAACTTTGGATTGATCAAGTGGTTCGCGCCGGCAAAACATTTTCATACGGGGCGACTGGTCCTAAGGGCCTGCTGGCCGGGAAAAAAGCCACCTTGCTGCTTGCGAGCGGCGGTGAATACGGGAAGGGCAGCGCTATGGCTTCCTTCGATTTTGTGACCCCCTACTTGCAGAAGGTCTTAGGGTTCATCGGCATCACCGACGTCACCATCATCGCCGCCAGCGGCACCGCGCAATTGATGTCCGGCAAGATGGATCCACAAACCTTTCTTGCGCCGTCGCTGGAAAAAGTCCACGCTCATGCCAGTCTCTAAATAACGCGGGTCAAAAAAAGGAGAATAAAATGAAAACTGCTTCCTTGATCGCACGTTTGCTTCTGGGTTTGATCTTCCTGGTCTTTGGTTTGAATGGCTTTCTTCACTTCATTCCGATGCCGCCTCCTACAGGTGTGGCGGGCCAGTACTTCGGCGCGATCTTCGCGTCTCACTATTGGGTAGTTATTTTCGCCATTCAAGTTATCGGAGGGTTGCTGCTGTTGATAAATCGCTACATCCCGCTGGCGCTCGTTCTACTGGGACCGGTGATCGTAAACATTTTTTTCTTTCACGCGCTTATGGCGCAGGCCGGGCTGCCCCTTGCGATTCTGGTCGTCATTTTATGGTCCATTCTGGCGGTCCGAAACAAGCAGCACTTCGCGGGAATTTTTGTGCAACGAGCGAATTAAGGGCAAGCCGCGTAATCGAAGTACCCACAATGCAGGCGAGGTAATCTAAAGCAGCAGCTAAAGGTGCGCACATGGAGATTGGCGTCGACAGCTTCGCAGCAGCCATTTCAGACCCGGTTACCGGTGAAAGGATTGAGCCGGTCGATCGGATGCAGCAACTATTGGCCGAGATTGAGCACGCCGACAAGGTAGGGCTCGACCTATTCGGCATCGGCGAGCATCACCGTGAAGAATTTCTGGACTCTGCGCCGACGATCATTCTCGCGGCCGCTGCTACCCGCACAAAAAATATCCGCCTGACCAGCGCGGTGACGGTGCTCAGCGCCGCCGATCCCGTACGAGTCTTTCAGGAATTCGCCACACTCGACCTGATCTCACACGGGCGCGCCGAAATCGTCGCAGGTCGCGGCTCCTTCATCGAATCCTTCCCGCTCTTCGGATTCGAGCTCGAAGATTACGACTCACTGTTCTCAGAAAAACTAGAGCTTCTGCTGAAGATTCGCGAAAACACGCACGTACACTGGTCCGGACACCATCGCCCAGCCCTTACCGGCCAGGCCATTTACCCGCGACCACTGCAGGATCCACTGCCCATCTGGGTCGGCGTGGGCGGCACGCCAGCTTCTTTCGCGCGCGCCGGAGTACTCGGCTTGCCGCTCATGGTTGCCATCATCGGCGGGGAACCGCATCGCTTCCGGCCACTCATCGATCTGTATCGTGAAGCAGGCCTCCGCAGCGGGCACAAACCCGAACAACTCAAGGTCGGTCTGCATATGGTTGGCTTTCTCGGCGATACCACCAAGGAAGCCGCGGACGTTTTTTTCCCCGGCTATGCCCACACCTTCACCGAAATTGGCAAGGAACGCGGCTGGCCGCCAACCACTCGAGCGCAGTTCGACGCTCTGCGCGGCCCGAAAGGTGCGCTGCTGATCGGCGACGTGGACACCGTCGCGAAAAAAATTCTCTACGTGAATGAAGCCCTGGGCGGCGTCACGCGCATAACTTTTCAGATGGGCGTTTCAACGCTTCCGCATCAGAAAATGTTGCGCGCCATCGAATTGCTCGGCACCGGTGTGGCCCCCACAGTTCACAAACAACTCACGGCAGCCGTTGCGCGCGCCTAGATAAATCAATCCGCTTCGGGAAAATCAATTCTGCGAGGCCTGGAACGCGGTGCGAATAAAACGCTCCTCGCGGACCTTGGAGCCAGTTAAGCGCTCCGATCTTCAGCCAGCAGCCCTTCAATTAGCGCCGTGCGCTCCGCGTCGAGCACCGGCCGATAAAAGCTGCGCCCGGAACGCTGGTACCAATAATCGGCGTTGGAGGCAGCACCCTCTTTGCGGTGCAGGTAGGCGTGAACTGCCATGCCCTCTCGACTTTCCAGTTCGTCGACGAGTGAGTGGGCCCGCGCCCAATCCCCTTTAGCGTCCCACCACAGCGCCGCGAGCGGGATGGACAATCCCGTTGGCGGTGCCTGTTCGTCGGCAACCGAGGCGTTGAATTGTTCGAGATTCATTTTCTAATCAATTCTAGTCCTGCACTCGAACAAGCTCCACTCGGCGATTTTTGGCGCGACCTTCCGGCGTGGAATTGCTCGCGACCGGCCGAGCGTCTCCATAACCTTTGGCGCTCAACCGGCTGCGGTCTATTCCATGATCCGCGAGCCAGTGGACCACCGCCTCGGCGCGTTCACTCGACAATTTCAGGTTAGCTTCTTTAGCGCCCTGATTGTCCGTAAATCCCTCGACGCGAATCTTCCAGTCTGGATGCTCCTTGAGCGCAGTGAGAGCTTCATTCAATGAACGCTCGGAGTCCGCCGTCAGCTGCGCGCTGCTGGTCTTGAAATGCACATTTGAAAGGGTGACTCGGCCCTTCTCGCCGAGCGACGCGCCAACCTCAGCGTGTCGACCATGATCACCGCCCTGCGCTCCAGCATTACTATATCGATTCAACTCCGCGATCAGCGGTCGCGCCGCCGGGGGCACCGGCAGGTCTCCTTCGAGAATTCGCTGGTTTGAAATTTTTCTCCCATACAACTTCTCATTCTCGCTTTCGTCCGGACGGAGCGTGGAACCTTCCAAAGACAATCCCGCAAATAAGCCCCGCGACCGCGACCACGACAAAATTTCCGCGTGCAGCATCAAATCGGTTCTCGCGCTGGCCTCTCTCCCCACCGGCCCGGCCGCAGCCTCCGCCTCACCACCAATCGTGAATTTGTCCGAAAGCAATTTCTTCATTCCACTCTCATTCATGATCAGCATGAAAACGTCCGTCGACGATCCACCAATCTGCAATCCATAGCTTCCGCCTTCGATTCTCACCGCTGCGGGCGCGCCGAATCGGCCGGTCCCACCTCGCTGACAAGAAACAAATCCCCGGCCATATTTGCCTCCCACAATAAACGCCGCCTTTTTCACACCCGGAATAATCACGATGCAACGCGCCTTCTCCAACAAGTCCCGCGGGATGCCCTTGTCGGGCTCGTGCATAACTTCTCGAAAAGAGAGCAGGGCATTTTGCAATCTCTTGTCCGGAGAAGTTTCGACCGTTTGCGCCCGCACCTGCGTCGCTCCGACCAAAGCCAGGCCAGTGATGACCGCACACACCAGTCGGCGTCGACGAGTCCACAAGCCATTGAGTAAAGTCTTTCTTCCGCGCATGTAATTCTCCTAATAACTACAGACCAACCATCGGATGTTACGTGCGTCGCGGCCGGGTAGACATCAGGCCTTTCTTGTACCTCGCCGCGGTGGAATCCCATGGTGCGCGCAGGTGTGCAAGGCGTCATGCGATCAAAAAACAGTTAACAGGTTGGGAACTTGAGGCCGCGCAGCCTCGTACAAGACTGAGAAGAGGTGCGCGATGCACAACCTGTTTGCCAACCTGCGCTACACCGCGCGACAGTTCAGGCTGTCACCCGTTTTCACCGCCACCGCGGTGCTCACCCTGGCGCTGGGAATCGGTGGAACTACCGCCATTTTCTCGCTAATCCACGCAGTCATGCTGCGTTCCTTGCCGGTTTCCGATCCCGCACGGCTTTATCGCGTAGGAGAAGGCGACGATTGCTGCGTTGAAGGGGGCCCGCAGGATCGCTGGGGTATGGTTTCGTTTCCGCTGTTCGAGCGGCTGAAGGACCAAACACCAGAGTTTGAAGAGGTGACTGCATTTCAGGCAGGCCGCGGGCGATTAAGCGTACGGCGACAGGGTGTTGACGTGGCCAGCAGGCCCCTACGGTCCGAGTATGTCACCGGCAATTATTTCCAGACGCTCGGTATCAAAGCCTTCGGCGGACGAGTGTTTATTCCCGACGACGACAAGCCCGCCGCCACTCCAGTTGCGGTCCTTAGCCATCGCGCCTGGCAGACCATCTATGGCGGCGACACGAAGGTAGTGGGTTCCACTTTCATTGTGGAGGGTAAGCCCTTCACTATGATCGGTGTCGCGCCGCCCGGATTCTTTGGCGAAACCCTGCGCAGTGATCCCCCAGATCTTTGGATACCCCTTCAAAAGGAACCCATGATTAATGGCGAGGGATCACTGCTGCATGAATCTGTTTCGGCGTGGCTGCGCATGATCGGCCGATTGCGTCCCGGCGCATCTATTGACGGGATATCCCCACGCCTCACGGGATTTCTGCGCCAGTGGATGCAATATGACTCCGGCTACCCGGCCAATTGGATGCCTGAGGTCCTGCACGGCCTGCAAAAGCAGGTATTGAATGTGGTGCCCGCGGGCGCGGGCGTCGCGGAAATGAAAGAAGAGTACGGGCGCAGCTTGCAAATCTTGCTGACCGTCTGTGGCTTGGTCCTGCTGGTGGCGTGCGCCAATGTAGCCAACTTGTTGCTTGCTCGCGCGGTGGCTCGCCGCGGACAAACCGCGTTGCGCATGGCCATCGGAGCCACGCGTCGCCAGGTCATAACGCACGCTTTAACGGAAAGTGTACTGCTGGCAATTGCCGGGGGCGTTCTCGGACTTATCTTCGCTGTTGTGGCCGCCCGGCTACTCCTTGCGCTGGCCTTCCGCAGCGCAACTTTCTTGCCTATCAGCGCTATGCCGTCGTTCGTGGTGTTGGCGTTCGCTTTTGCCCTGGCATTGCTGACCGGAATTATTTTCGGCGCGGCCCCCGCGTGGTTTGCCACGCACACTGATCCGGCCGACGCCTTACGCGGAGCGGGCCGCGGCACCACGGATCGCTCTTCGTTCAGCCGTAAAGCTCTCCTCGTGGTACAAGCCGCCGTTTCGATTGTCTTAGTCGCTGGCGCTACCATGCTGGGCCGCAGCCTGAACAAACTCGAGCATCAGGATTTCGGTTTTCAAGTGGCAGGGCGTGTTGTGGTGGAGCTGCACAACCCAACCGCCAACTACACCATACCGCAGTTGGCCGCGCGTTATCGCCAACTGGAAGCAAGCCTTGAGCGTATCCCCGGCGTGCAAGGCGCCGGCTTGGCACTTTACAACCCGCTCACCAATAACTGGGGTGAACTAGTTTTAGTGGCCGGCCATCCCGCTCCGACGCCCGGCGAAGAATCGGGCGCGTCCTGGGACCGCGTAAGCGTGAACTATCTGCAAAACTTCGCCATACCCATTTTGCGCGGACGATATTTTACCCCTGCGGATAACGAAACGTCCGAGCCGGTAGCCATCGTGAACGAAGCTTTTGTGAAGTACTTCTTCAAAAACGGTGAAAATCCCCTTGATCAGCATTTCGGCATGGACGTGCCCGAGTACGCCGGGACGTATCGGATCATTGGCGTTGTGCGCGACGCAAAATTCGCGGGCTTTGAACTGAGCAAGCCTGCGCGCAGGATGTTCTTTGTGCCATTGGCTCAAAGTGTCAATTACAAAAACGACCTGATGAGCAAGTTGGAGCTTCGCTCCCACTACATTGACGCAATCACGTTGGTGACGAATACACCCACGGGGACGCTCGAACCCCGGCTCACCAGAACACTCGCGGAGGTGGATCCCAACTTGACCATCACCAGCATCAGAACCATGCAACAACAGGTGGAACTCTCATTCGACCAGGAGCGCGCCGTTGCCAGCCTGGCGAGCCTGTTCGGAATTGTGGCGCTGTTGTTGGCTGCCGTGGGACTCTACGGCGTAACTGCTTACACGGTTAATCAGCGCACAAACGAAATCGGCGTGCGCATGGCACTGGGCGCTGACCGCTTGAAAGTGATCCGGCTGGTTCTGCGCGGGGCCTTCAAACGCGTGCTGGTCGGCTTGTTATTAGGAATACCTCTAGCTGTTGGCGCGGGAAGATTAATCTCCGCCCAGCTTTACGGGGTTTCTTCCTGGGACCCGCTGGCACTGGGCGTGGCCGCCGGCGCGCTCGCTGTCTGCTCGTTTTTTGCAGCCATTATTCCCGCGAGCCGCGCAGCCTCAATCTCGCCGATGCAAGCGCTACGAATAGAGTAAGACGCGCATGGTGCGCACATAATCTGAAATACATACCTGTACCAGTAAAATATCGAGACTCACGTGTCATGTTCCATGGGACATTCATCTTGACCCGCGGTACAGGTCGCATTTTTGTTTACGCTTTGGAGTTCTTCGCGGCGCATGAACCGGAAGTACTATTTTTCCTTAGGTCTTCTCTGACAAAAATGGTACATGCACTGCGTACCACGCGTTATCTTGACAGTTTGTCTCGCCGTCGTATTCTTCGTCGGGCGATACACGCTCGGCCGGGAAGGGCTCCGAACGACGAACGTGGGCTCCGTTTATTCGCTTGTCGGTAACAACAGTTTCGCAGGATGCCCGCCAAATATTCCCGTCGCGGGTGCCGACCTCGAGGACCTTACCGGAAAGGCACGCGTGTGTTTGTCGATGTTGAACACCTTCTTGAGACGATGCAAAAAGCGACCGATTACTAGTGCTGTAGCTCCCTCCGGTGTTCCGAACAGTGCCCACACCCGATCTCTGAATGGGTCAAAAGAAATTTTCGAAGCCCGCTCGTAATCCCCCATTAATTCGTCCTTCATCGGAGTTCATTTAATTAATCCCTAGTCAAAGTATGTTTCAACCATCCAGTGCTAAGATTCAGCTGCCTGTGTGAGGCCTGATGACTCCCCAAAAGAAAAGTCCCGTCCCGCCGAGAAAGTAGCCCTGTACGAAAAGGCCCTTGCGACACTTCCTCGGCGCCGAGCGCAAAGGCGCCGACAATCCCTACACCTCCCCCCACGGCAACATGTTTTCGCTGTTATCGGCCATGACGGAAACCATGGCCCTTCGACTCCCGAAGGAGGAGCGCGAAGCTTTCCTGAAAAAGTACAAGAGCAAGTTGTTCGAGGTGTACGGTGCGGTGATGAAGGAATACGTTAGGGTGCCCGATGCGTTGCTGAAGAATACCAAGTAACTGCAGAAATACATGGCATTGAGTTACGAGTATGCCAAAACCTTGAAGCCCAAAACCTCAAAGAAAAAGCGCTGAATTGCGGCTTGCTATGCGGTTACCGTACGCTGCAGGCGGCGGCCGAGTTTTTCGTGTTCTTCGCGCATTTCACGGGGCAACCGCGCGCCGAATTTATCGAAGAACTGGCGGGTATCATCCATTTCCGATTGCCAATCGTCGGGATTTACCTGCAGCAACTCCTCAATTGCGGCTGGAGAAATCTTCAATCCATCCAGTGTTAATCCGCCGGGACCAGGTACGTAGCCAATGGGCGTTTCCTGCGCGGACCCGCGGCCTTCCACGCGCTCCAAAATCCACTTCAACACGCGAACATTTTCACCGTAACCTGGCCACAGGAATTTTCCGTCCGCGCCGCGGCGAAACCAGTTCACATGGAAAATTTTCGGCGGGTGCGGGATCTTCTTGCCCATTTCCAGCCAGTGACCAAAATAATCCGCCATGTTATAGCCGCAAAAGGGCAGCATGGCCATCGGATCTCGGCGCGTAACGCCAACTTCCCCCGTAGCGGCAGCGGTGGTTTCGGACGCCATGGAAGCCCCCACAAACGTGCCGTGCTGCCAGTTGAAGGATTCGTAAACGAGCGGCGCGAGCCGTGCCCTACGACCCCCAAAAATGAATGCAGAAATGGGCACGCCTTCTGGCGCTTCCCACTGCGGAGAAATGCTCGGTGACTGGTTGGCCGGCACGGTGTAACGCGCGTTTGGATGCGCCGCGGGACCCTTCGAGGAATCCCACCTGTCGCCTTTCCAGTTGACCAACCCGGCCGGGGGAGCTTCCCCGATGCCTTCCCACCACGGCTCGTTCTGGGCGGTCAGGGCCACGTTAGTAAAGATGGTGTTGCGATGGAGCGCATCCATCACGTTGGGATTGGTGTTATAGCCCGTGCCGGGCGCCACCCCAAAAAAGCCAGCCTCGGGATTAATAGCGTGCAGGTAGCCGTCAGCCCCGATCTTCATCCAGGCAATATCATCGCCCACGGTCCAGACACGGTAGCCCTGGCTCTCGAGCGCCGAGACCATCATCGCCAGGTTGGTCTTGCCGCAGGCGCTTGGGAATGCGGCGGCCATGTAGGTGACTTTGCCGCCGGGCGCTTCGAGGCCCAGGATGAGCATGTGTTCCGCCATCCAACCTTGGTCACGTGCCATGTAGCTGGCGATGCGCAGGGCAAAGCATTTCTTGCCGAGCAGGGCATTGCCCCCGTACCCCGATCCCACGCTCCAGATCAACTTCTCCTGCGGGAAGTGCAGGATGTATCGCCGCATGGGGTCCAGGTCGCCGAGGGAGTGCAGTCCGGCCACGAAGTCCGAGGAAGCTCCTAATCGCTCCTGGACCGCCTTGCCCATGCGCGACATGATGCGCATATTGGCCACCACGTACGGGCTATCGGTGACCTCCACACCAATCCTGCTTAGGGGAGAATCCACCGGCCCCAGCATGTAGGGAATGACGTACATGGTCCGGCCGCGCATCGCGTTACTAAGCAGCGCCCCAACCTTGTTTTTGGCCCCCTCTGGATCCATCCAATTGTTGGTGGGACCGGCCTCGTCTTTCTCGGGCGTGCAAATAAAGGTTAAGTGCTCGGTGCGGGCGACATCATTGGGGCTGCTGCGACTCAGGTAGCAATTGGGGTAGGTATTTTCATTCAGTTTAAGGGAGTCCCCGCCGCGCAGCATTTCGGCCAGGATCCTCTTGTTTTCCGCTTCCGAGCCATCGCAGTACACGATGCGGTCGGGCCGCGTTAACTGCGCTGCCTCGTTCACCCAATTTTCCAGCGGAGTGGCCAAGCTGTATCCCCCTAAACCGCGCACCCGCCAGTCTGGGCCGAGAGTAATAAAATCGAGAAGTTCAGTTCGTGATAGCCAGCCCTGCCAACCCGGAGAGTGCGGCGGGAAGAAATTGAAGCGGCAGAGCAGCGCGTAGCGACAATCCAGTTTATGTTAGGAATTCACTCACGCGCAAGCGCATCTCGCTCAGTCGGTTTCGCTGACATTATCAGCGGCTTAATCGCCATATTCCGCGCACCGCAACGGCCATTGCGTTTGATGATTTAGTTTTTCAACAAAAAGAATCGAGAGGTGGGGGGATAGGCACTTGTGTTCGGGGCCAAGCGCCTATCCGTTGTGAGGTATTTGAAGCAAAAACAATAAAACGACGATAGCGGCAGGCCTCAAAGTGTTCAATACGGTCTTTGCTGTAACTGAGCTTGAGAAAAACGTTAATTTGCTCAGCAGGCTGTTGCTGGGAGAAGGCCCCTACGCCGGGCCAGTGTAGTGTTTGCGGATTGTTTCCAGGATACGTGCCCGGCTCTCCGCGGGCGGTAACTTGGTATTTCGTTCCACCATGGCGATTTCATCCGCGACGGCGTCGTCTTTCACCGCTTCCCGCAGCCACTCGGAATAATCGTTCTGCTTCAGATGGTAGACCCAGGTATCTTCGTCCACGCCTTCCGCGATTTGTGCAAAGAGGTTCAGGTTTTGCGCTCGGATATTCAGCTTCCCTTGCGGCCCGCGGAAATAAAAGCTCTTGTCTTCGCCCAACTGCCCCGCGGCGTACTTGCGCTTATGCCGGCGCAGCTCGATTTTGGCCGGTTCCAGCGTGATCTTCTGAGGGTGATTTGATTCGGGAAGCTGCCACACCATCATCTCTCCGGAACGTACCTCTGGGCCGGTCTCAGTGGGCGCAGTGGGCTCCGGTGGCGCCCAGGCTTTACCTGAGCCTTCGTTGACTTCCTCAATGACCTCGCCAGGCTCCGGCCCGATGGCGATTACGCAATTGACGGTGTCCAGCAAAGCTTTGGAGACACTCTTGGGGTGCACGGTGATCAAGGCAAAACTGCCCAGGCTCGATGGGATACTCAAACTCGCCGAGTCCAATTCCGACGGGAGCAGGTGATGAGCCTCATCGATAACGATCCAGTGCGGCCGACCAGTGCGGGCGCGCAATTCCTGAAGCCGGGGAAGCAGGCCCACGAAATAACTGGGGCGATCAGCCAGAGGCACGCCCAGCAAATTGATGCTGATCGAACTACCGGCGTTTTTTAAAACTTCCAGAATCTCCGAGATTCCTGGAATACGATCGGACGCGCCCAAAGTCACAAATTGCACCACGTCATCGTAATCGCCCTCAGGATCGATGATGCACACTTGATACTGCTTTTGAATCAGGCGTTCCACAATGGCGGTAACCACCGTGGATTTTCCGCCCCCTGAAGGCCCAGCCACCGCGGCCCGCGTGCCGTAAGGCCCTAGACAAAATTCCTGTCCATTTGCCCTGTGTCCCAGAAGAATATCGTGGCGCTTCAAACGCGGCTGCAGACTTCTTAAATCATCGGCCAATAGTTGTTCGATGATTTCTTCGACGCCCGCGCCATGAGTTTTCTCCGTCACCACATCGGCGCGCTCTTTTAAAATCGGCAGGGCATTGCCAACCGCCACGCTGCATTCGCAAATACGCAAAAAAGCGTGATCGTTTTCCGCATCCCCGACGCCCACAGTGTTGTGTGTCGAAAGTCCCAACTCATCGAGCGCAACCTTCAGCCCTGTGCCTTTGTTGATGCCCGAAGGGAGAATCATCACCGCGTCTTTATTGAAGATCACTTGCAGCTCGAGCCCCATTAAGCGAATCACTTCCAGCACTTCCGTTTCATGCGGATGCCACGTGGCCACGATGCATTCGCCGACGGACAATGGGGTAACGCCGCGGCGCCGAAGTTCTTCGACGAAGGCGGCCGGCGGCGGTTCGGCCAGCAAACGTTTTTCTCCAGTGGCGGGATTGTAAAGCAATGCTCCATTTTCAACGACCGCGAGATCGAAAAGAGACGTTTCAGGAAAAACGCGCAGCAACTCGGGAAGTTCGCGGCCAGTGGCCAGCACCAGTTTGCGCCCCGAAGCTTTGACGCGCTGGAGCGCCTGCAATGTGCTCTCGGTGACCTGGCCATCGTGGGCCAAGGTCCCGTCGTAGTCAGAAATCAGACAAAAATAGCGCAAGGTGCGGAATCCCTTTCAAAATACCGAGACGTGGAGTGTAGTAATTATCAGCGAGCTTTCGAAATACCCTGTCTATGTTATTTTGCGTCAGTATCAATAATATTTCGTGAATCTTTTCGAGGGATTTTATTGCGCGTTCTGTGAAGCTTAAATTTAATTAATCTAGGTAGTAACTAAAACTGTCTCTTTTTGAACAGAAGCCAGCGCACAATTTCAAGAAAATGGTATCGTGTATACGTCTCACAAAGACTCTACACCTCTATATAACTAACTGCTTGGCCCTGTCCCAAGCTCATCCGGAGAGTACATGAATCAAGCAGCAACCGCACCAGCTCGGCCATGGGAGCGTCCATTCTGGAAACCAGTACGACGCAAAGAAGGGGTTTTTGCTTTTCTACTAATCATTCACGTGTTGGCCATCGTGGGAATAATTTTATTTCCGTTGCCCAGCCTCAAAGTGCTCGGACTAGCGGCGCTTTTTGTCGCTTTTGGCGGACTCGGAACGACCGTTTGTTACCATCGCATGCTCGCGCACAAAACTTTGAAGACTAATCGCTTCATCGAGCAGATGCTGATTTTCTGGGCGGTATTCAACGCTTCCGGCCATCCTGCAAGCTGGGTCGCTTATCACCGGCAGCATCATTCCACCACCGATACACCCAACGACATCTCGAGCCCCAAACAAGGCGGCTTCTGGTGGGCGCATTTACGCTGGCTGTATCAAACGCCGCCAGCCGACCGGCAACGCTGGGCTCCCGAAGTGAATCGCGGCATTTACAAAATCTGGGGCTATGCGGAAACGCCGGTAGTTATCCTGTCCATTTTTATTGGGCCCATCTTAGGCCTGGGCTGGATGGGTTTCTTCTGGCTTGGCGCGATTCGTCTGGTGTACACACTGCACATGCAATGTTTCGTGAACAGCCTAACGCATCTCGATCACGTCGCGGAAGGCGATTCCAGCAAAAACGTTTGGTGGCTCGGTCCCTTTCAACTCACGGCGTGGGGCGAAAACTGGCATAAGAATCACCACACGCATGCGGGCTCGGCACGTTTGGGTCTGCGCTGGTGGCAGCCGGACATTGGCTGGTATTTCATCTGGATGCTCGAAGCCATGGGCCTTGCGCATTCCGTGAAGCGCCCACGCGCATCGTAGTATTTTCTATCTCGCGGACTAAAGTGTCCGTTTCATCGCTGTTCTAACCGCATGTACGCACAAAAATTTAACGTGAATGTCGTGATTCGCGGTGAGGCCAAGCCGTGCCCGCTCGAATGGCTCGATCAATTCTGCATGCGCAATTTCACCAATGCGGCCGAATTCGACGACACGTTGCCGCTTGCCGATGGCCAGGTTGAAACCAGTTTCCGTCTTACTTCCGAACGCTTTGCGGAAGGTTTGGGCGCGTGGCTTACCCAACGGGGCAAAGGCGAAGGTCAGCCGGTCATCGTGGAAGTCTCAGCGTCGCAGGCCAAGCCAAAGCCCGCCCCTGCCCCAGCCACTCCAACTCAAGCGCGAAGTAATTCCTGAAGACTTTCTCGTGAATCTGTCTACAAATTAGATAATCACAGAGCACAAATTAAGAAATCACGGTGAGCACCCCACCCTCGGTTTGCAGGGTTTACTCGCCGTGGTGGGTGGGTCTTGGGGTTCGGTCTCTGGGGTTTAAGTTCACTGACGCGAGATGACGTCTTTTCCAGCGGCATCAGTTCCGCCTGTCGAGTCGCTTCCAATCAATTCGCGAATTCTCGGCAAAGCCTCCCTGGCCGCAGCTTCTCCAGCCGCAACCAGCTCCGGTGTGCGCGTGAAATCGTCCCACAAAAATGTTTTCATATCCGGCTCGATGATAATGTCCGCTTGCTGGCGCCACGCCACGTCCGCATGTCGCTGAATAATATTGAACGAGCGGCTCAGCACGTCAGTAAAGGTGCGCGGCGGCTCCAGACTCGATGGTTCAAGATACA
>DASYJM010000219.1:0-12785 GCA_035996445.1 Candidatus Acidiferrum sp.
TAGAAGGCCTCTGCTACGATGAATCCTCAACGCCGCGGAGAGGTGTCTGAGCGGTTGAAAGAGCTCGCCTCGAAAGCGAGTGTAGGAGAAATCCTACCGTGGGTTCGAATCCCACCCTCTCCGCCATTTCTGTAAGTCATTGATTTCCCTCGCCTTGAATTCATGGTGTCTGAGTTGGTGGGGCTGCCGTGCGAGGCTGCGAGCGGAAGGCTGAACTCGTAGCCATGTGAATCTATCCCAGAAGTCTTTGTTTGTGCGGCTCTTGGAGTAGACACCGAGAAACTGCCCGCCAGAAGCTGGCCATTGCGCTAGCAGATTGCTGGGATGACCTGCAGGTACACTGACCGTCAAAATCCCTTCAAGACCGTCACGCGAGTCTTCGAACTTGCACGCGCACTGCACTTGACTAGCGAGCAGCCGGTGGCGTGAACAATAAACTCCCAATAGCGGCGAGAGTTTTGCTCGCCCTGATTTTGGCTTACCTCATCTATTCGATAAATCCATGCAGGTCCAGTCTGCTGAAATTGAGAGCTAAGTAATTTTGGACGATAAACGCCGAAACCGGATATGTGTGAAATTACTGCCGTTCCTCGCCATGCAGGCGGAATTTAAATTATAGGCTCAAGAACGGATTGCATTCCGCTCTTCTTAATTGGCGCAACCGCATCAGGTGAAGCCAAGAATCGGAGAAACTGCTTCGCAATTTCGGGCTCCTTCGAATTGACGGCAACTCCGCCTGAAAAAATTGTTATCTTCTGAGCTTCAGGGGGAATTGGCCCTACGATGTCGATACCCGCAATCGGAAGCAATTCGCTCAGCTGCTGAAACCCCATTTCGGCGTCTCCCCGTGCTACAACTGGCCCAACCATCCCGTCCACCTTTATGCACTTGCTCCGTATGATGTCGGCGATTCCAAGGCGCTGGAACAGCTCGGTAGAGACGTAGACACCGCTAACACTGTCGGAGTAGGCGATCGATTTTGCAGCCAGCAAAGTGCGCCTGAGCTCCTCCAATGTACTGATGTCTGGCTTTTGCGCACCAGCCCGCACCGCCATAGCTATGCCGGATCGTGCGAGATCCACCCGAGTGCCGGGAATAACTTTATGTTTCTTCACCAACTCTTCAAGCGCTGAACTGGCCAAAATTACCACGTCAGCTGACTCGCCACTCTGGAGGCGATTTGGTATTGCATCAGGTGCATTTCCCATTGAGGCACCGTAAGCGGTCACGATAGTGTGCCCGGTTTTTCGTTCGAACTCTGGAACAAGCTCCTCGTATGCAGTCCTGAAGCCGGGAGATATCATGACTTTCAGGGAAGGCGCATTCTGGCCACTTGCCGTGGCACATGAGAGGAACGCTGCGACAATCGCAACAGCGAGACGTCCGGGTCGTGGGGGGCGATTCATCTGAACAAATTCCGGCACGGATTGTAACCGACTTCGCTTCTAGGGGCCATTGAATAGTCGGCCACTAGGAACTAATGGCCTAAATCCTGATTGATGTCCTAACGACGCCGGCCTCGCGACGGCCCGACTAAACTGTGCGGTTCACCCTAACAGAGCTCGGACCGAAGGAGGCCGAGATGCGAATTACAGGATGTGATTTACACGCTGGCCAGCAGACAGTCGCAATGCTGGACACCGCCGCGGGCGAGGTCGTGAAAATGACTCTGAAGCACGAAGGGCATAGCGTGCGCACGCTCCCACGGCCGGTGCGGGTGGGAATCGAAGCTGCTGGTTCAATGCCGGGGGGTTCTAGAACTGATGGAAGACCTCGGAATCGAATGTCTGATTGGTCATCCCGCAGAGATTCGGGCGGCCGAGACAGGAAAGCAGAAACATGATATCGGCGAGATGCGGACCTACGTCTATCACGGTTAGTAGAAGAGCGTTTTCCGGCAATTTGTTGCGCCCGTCCTGAAGACAGCCGTCATAATAATCGGAGAATCGTCCTGCAAATTGCAAGTTGGAACGTAAACTCGATACGCGCAAGAGTTGATCATGTTACTGGATGGCTCAGAGATCGTGAGCCGGACATCCTGCTGTTGCAGGAATTGAAGGGGACAGAGTTCCCGGACAACGTGTTCAAGAACTTGGGCTACGCAAGCGTGGCCGTGACGCAGAAAGCATATAACGGCGTGGCGGTTTTATCGCGTCTCCCCATCGAGACGATCAACAAAGTCCTCGCCGGCGATGAGGCTGACACTCATGCGCGCTTTCTGGAAACTACGGTCGCGAACATGCGGATCGTTAATATTTATCTGCCTAACGGCAATCCACCGGGGAGCATCAATTTCGCCTACAAGCTGGCCTGGATGGATCGTTTGATTAACGAGATGGTCTCCTGGAAAAAGAAAAATGTACCGGTGATCATCGGAGGCGACTTCAATGTTATTCCCGAGGACCTCGACTGCCACAAACCTTCGTCATGGATTCACGACGCGCTGTTTCAGCCCGAACCGCGGGCGCGGTACCGCGCTATGCTCAATCTTGGATATACGGATGCGTTCCGAACGCTGCATCCCGGCGAAGGCGGCCATTTCACTTTTTGGGACTATTTCAGACAAGCATTCGTGCATAATCGCGGCATTCGCATCGATCATTTCCTGCTGTCAACCCAACTCGCTAAAAGGTTGGTATCTTGCGAAATTGATAAAACACCACGCGGCGCGGAGAAGCCTTCCGATCACGCACCCATCGTGATTGAATTGCGCTGAATCAAGCCAATCTTCTCCTGTAGCAGCGATTCATTGCGTACCCGAATCCATCCCACGGTTGATATGGCATTACGCAAAACCACCGTTTACGCGAATGACTTGACCATTGACCCACTCGCCCTGCGGACTTACGAGAAATGCGACCAAGCCGGCTATGTCTTCTGGCGTGCCCAAGCGCTTCAATGGCGATAAATTGGCGATGGTGAGCAGCAACTCCTCCGATTTGCCTTTGAGCCATTGCTCTGTCGCCGTTGCGCCAGGTGCCACGCAGTTTACGGTGATGTTCCGGCCCTTGAGCTCTTTGCAAAGGGCTCGCGTGAAGACTTCTACGGAACTTTTTGCCGCGCTGTAAATCGCGTATCCGGGGTGGGCATCTAACACGCCTGTCGACGACAGATTGACGATTCGCCCACCACTACGCATACGCGTGGCGGCCTCCCGAAGACAGAGAAACGTGCCCTTCGTATTGACCGCAAACGTCGAGTCGTAAATCTCCTCTGTTGCATCCGCGATTGGCATGGGCCGGAGGTGCGTGGCACCTGCGTTGTTGATGAGTAGGTCCAAGCCCTCGAACCGTTCGGCTACCTCGTTAAATAAAAGACGGACGTCCTCGGTCTTCGAGACATCCGCACGGATAGCGATAGCTTTTCCGCCAGCTTGCACAATGTCTTGGACCACATGGTTGGCCTCCGCCTCATGGATCGCAAAGTTCACCGCAACGGCGGCCCCATCGGCGGCCAGCCGCGTTGCGATAGCGGCGCCAATCCCGCGCGACCCACCGGTGACGATCGCGATTTTTCCTGATAGCGAACTCATGATCGTGCACCTTCGAAGCCACCTTTCTCTGCGGCCTTAAGCCGCCGTGTCTGACTCCCTAGGCAACCAATTCTTCCGATTCGGTTGGAAACTCGGCGCATCCGGCCCGCAGCAAGCAATCCCACACCGCATCCGGCAGATAGAGCGCCCAGCGAGCCGAGCAGGTCGGGTTTTGCGGTCATCAAGAATACGATTCCCAGTCCTAGCCCCATACGCAATCCACATGACAGCAAAAGGGCGTTATCTTTTGCCGCAGCCGATAGCGTTTCGACAGACACATCATTTTCAGCACTTGAAAGCACTTTTCTCAGGCGAGCAATCCGCTTTCCAGTTATGAGTCCGCCTATCAGCATGATGAGTAGCGTCGCTCCCAGAGCGAACGGAATCCAGAAGGTGCCTCCACCCCACTTCGATGCTAAGTACAGGCCGCCGACCAGAATGCCAAGAAAGGAGGGAATGGCGACTATCCGAAGGCGTTGAAATGCACGAACGAAAAATCGCGTCTCCTCGACGCTTGGGGCTGTCCGGATGCGCAACAGAATCGCCCCTTCCGCTGCCAGCGCAATGAATAGGCCGATCGCAGAAATTACGTGAATGAAGAGCACCGCGGAATAGATTGTCATGGTCAAGCCTCCTTTCTCCTATACGCTGCCGAACCTCAACTAATTTCATTTAATAATCATTTATTACATAAACTATTGTACTGTGTAATCGTAGCCCGCATGACAAAACCTGGTGGAACTCAACGACCTTCTTCCGTGGCCTTCCTGCTCTCTCAGGTAGGGTCACACGCGGCTCGCAAATTCGCGGAACGGCTCGCTCCTTTACGTCTTTCCCCGCCGCATGCGGGCGTTCTCCGGGTGCTGCGCAAATCCGGAGGGCTGAGCCAACAAGGACTTGCTGAGGTGCTCAATATGCACCCCAGCGGCTTGGTAGCGATCATCGACGGCTTGGAAGAGCGTGGATTTGTGAAGCGGCGGGATAGTATCGATGATCGGCGCACATATGAACTGCACCTGACCGATAAGGGGCAGGCGGCGCTCCGTGACCTCGGCCGCGTGGGACAGGAACACAACGAATCACTCTGCGCAGCGCTGTCTCAGCGTGAACGTGAGCAGTTGGCCGAATTTCTTCAGCGCATTGCCGATGAGCAAGGCCTCACTCCTGGCGTTCATCCCGGTTTCAGCCGACTGGGCCGCCGCCAGAAAAGGCCACGTTAACAAAGGAGGGAATATCTCCGAAACGACACACCCGGCCGCCGATTGGAATACTCCGATTTCGGCGACCCATAGTTACCAAGGCGCTTCATCGCCCTATGACCTGCATGTTGCAAGGATCAACGCGGCAACGCCCATTTGGGCTTCACTGGCGCCAGAGCCTGTGGGAATACACTCATAATCCTGCTACTGGCGGTCGCATCAAGTCCCTTGTGGTTTTCCCATCCTCACCACTTCCCTTCAGCTTAGAACTTAATGCTACATCCAGGACTGCCCCGACTTGCCCCGCCTTCAGAGGTTTTCATCTATGCGATTATCGGAGCGCACACACAACTTGTGACCCATAGCCGGTGTGATTCAGTGTTCGGCGGATGGTTTGGTTGAACTTGAATCACCGAAATGCGGCAAGTCTCGTAGTACCAAGGGAATTACCATCTTCTTGTCTGTAAAACTAAACGTCACATTAATTCTTGTTTATTCCCATCGTCTTTGCTTGACCTGTGAGGAATCAGGATATTTAATGGCGCAAATTTAAATAAGTGCTTGGCGGGTAACTAAAAGCAAAGCACTGATTCCTACCAAGAAGTGTCGACTGTCAATTGTGGGGGGACCCTGTGGCTCTAGTAAAAATAGTTACCGGCAGCGTCGTGCCGTTAGTTGTGATCGTTTTCATACTCTTTGCAGCCATTCCGGTGTACTGCCAGGTAACCGGAGCGACTCTATCCGGTACCATCACAGATCCGTCTGGCAGCGCAATCCCGGGCGCCCAGATCTCCGTCACCAATACTGCCACTGGCATCAATCAGGAATTTCAAGCGGACTCCGCTGGATATTATGCGGCTCCGAATCTGGCACCTGGCACCTACGAGGTTAAAGTCACGGCCCAGGGCTTTAGCAGGACGATTTCGACCATGACGCTCGCTGTGGGCGCTCAGCAGCAACTCAATATCTCGATGAAGGTCGGCGAAGCATCACAAACTGTGGAAGTCACCGGGGCTCTGCAGCAGATCGACCTCGCGTCATCGACTCTTACCGGACAAGTTGAATCTCAGACAATACTCGAGTTGCCCTTGAACGGCCGCGACTGGACCTCGTTAGCTACTCTTAACCCCGGCGTAAACCTGATCGAAACCCAAGTCGACTACGCCCAATCTGCGCGCGGCAATCGCGGCTTTGGAGCGGAACTAACCATCTCTGGCCAACGGACAACCAACAACAACTACAGGCTAGACGGTACCAGCGTCAACGATTACGCCAACAGCGGTCCGGGGAACGTAATTGGCGCAGCCTTGGGCGTGGATGCTATTCAAGAGTTCTCAGTCCTCACCGGGGGCTTTTCTGCCGAATACGGTAAAGCCACCGGCGGAGTTGTAAATGCCATCACCAAGTCGGGTACAAATTCTTTTCATGGTGACGTGTATGAATTCATTCGGAACAGTGCACTCGACTCGCGAGACTACTTCTCGAGGAGCGCCGATACTCCATTAGCGCAGTTCAGGCGCAATCAATTCGGTGCCGCGGCTGGGGGCCCGATAATCAAGGATAAGACGTTCATTTTTGGAGATTACGAAGGGTTCCGTCAAGCGAAGGGGATTACAACGACGGTAACGGTGCCCTCTGACGCTGCGCGCGAAGGAAATCTGGTTAGCGGCCCAGTAACCGTCGATCCCGCAGCGGCGGCTGAGTTGGCCATGTTTCCCCATGCTACGCCGGGGACTTCCAAGGGCGATAAGGGCAAGTTCATCAACTCCGGTTTGCAAATCGTGCCGGAAAATTTCTATACCTTGCGTGTGGATCACAAGCTTTCGGCAAAAGATACGCTATTCGGTACGTATCTGTTCGACGACACGGACTTCACACAACCAGACAGCTTTAATAACGTATTGCTCAAGTCCCACACCAGACGGCAGACCGTGGTGCTCGGAGAGAGTCACACATTCGGCCCCAGCGTCGTCAATGCTGCGCGACTTGGTTACAGCCGCAGTCATGCACTCAACCTCATACCGTTCGGAGCGATCAATCCCGCCGCCGCACAAGGGTCGCTAGGCAGCACTACCGGACAGAACGCGCCTGTTGTCGCCATAAGTGGATTTACGAGAAATCAAGGGGGTGTTGGAGCGGCCTCCAATTACACCCACGCCTTTAATAATTATCAGTTCTCTGACGACGCCTTCTGGACTCACGGGGTGCATACTCTGAAATTCGGCACCGATATCGAGCGCATGCAATATAACTATATTGCGCGGGTCGAACCGGGCGGACGATGGAATTTCACAAGCCTCAGCAATTTTCTCACGAATAACGCCAAACACTTCGAGGCCGGCATACCTTCCACGATTACACCGCGCGAACTCCGGCAGACCCTCGTCGCAGGTTATGTGCAGGACGACTGGCGGTTGCGTCCCAACCTGACATTGAACCTCGGTCTGCGCTATGAAATGACCACGGTACTTCACGATGCGCAGGGCAAGATAACCAGCTTGGTGAATATTTCTGATCCAGCGCCGCAATGCGGAGTGCAATTTACGGCGGCTTTCGGGCCGGCCGACGCGCCGCTCCCTGGTACTGTTTGCAACGGCGTCGGTCCTTACTACCACAATCCGACGCTGCATAACTTTGAGCCTCGAATTGGATTCGCGTGGGATCCATTCCACGATGGCAAGACCTCCGTCCGTGGGGCCTTCGGTATCTATGACATTTTACCTTTACCTGGATATTTCCTGGTGCTTCAGGCCCAGGCCTCACCTTTTATGATCTTCGATACTGTTGATAAACCTTCATCTGGTCCGAATCCTTTGAAGGGGCAGTTTTCTGCGGGTGGACAGGATCTATTAACTAATCCTCAGCCAGGGTCCCAGGTAGGAAAACTAAGCAGTTCGACGGTGGAATCCAACCCTCACCGAAACTACGTCCTGCAATGGAATCTAAACGTGCAGCGACAGATCACCCGGGACATGTCGGTCTCGCTGGGCTACATAGGTTCACACGGTGTACACATGTTGATTCGCGGGGACGACGGCAATATGGCCCTTCCTACTCTTACCCCCGCAGGATACCTGTTTCCGTGTGGGCCTCCGATAAAAGACGGTACTTGCACAGCAGGAAACAATGCGGCCGGTGAATCCGCGAAGATTAACCAGGCTTTAGGACCTATTCGCTATCTCTATTGGGGCAGTGATTCCTTCTATGACGGTATGAACTTAAATATTGAGAAGAGGATGGCGCACGGGTTGCAATTCCAAGTCGCCTATACGTGGTCAAAGTCGATTGATGACGATTCTGCCACCATCGCCGGAGATACCTTTGGAAACAGCCTTAACTCGTTGTACTGGTTCGCTCCAAAATCACTTCGTGGCCTCTCTGACTTCAACGTCGGCCAAAACGCGTCTATCAATTTACTCTGGGCGCTGCCCTCTCCCAAGTCATGGAACGCATTTGCAACCGCGGCGGTCGGCGGATGGCAGGTGGGCGGCATCTTCAAAATCAATACGGGGATACCGACCACCGCGATCATCAACGGAGACCCGGCGGGCTTGGGAAATACCGGAGCAGACCAGTTCGGAATTCCGAACCGCATTCCTGGCTGCGATCCGGTCAACCACAACTACATTGGCGGTGCCAGCCCCTCCTACATCAATGTGAGTTGCTATACGTTGCCTACGATCTCGGCTTCATCGCCATTCGCTGCGCAATGTGCTGGTTTCCCGGATGCCGCAGATGCGGCTCCCGCTGGCCAAGTGTATTGCGCGAATCTGCTGGGAAATGCGGGCCGCAATACCATAATTGGGCCGAAACTTGTAAATTTGGATTTCTCGGTGACCAAGAATTTCCCGATCCATCGCATTTCGGAAACATTTAACGTTCAATTCCGGACCGAGATTTTCAATATTCTGAATCATTCCAACTTTGTCCCTCCGGAGCCCCTGGCTGGCGCATCCATTTTTGACCAAAGCGGAGCGCCTCTAAACAATGGTTTTTTGGATAACTTGTCGACACAACCTCGAGATGTTCAGTTTGCGTTAAAAATAATTTGGTAGAGCCTTAGTGTCTCGGGATCAATTTGGACGGGCCGCCCAATCCTGCTTTGGGTGTTACGTGCGAACACGAAGAATGCAATTCCTGTCGCAACCCGCCGTTCATTTGATCGCTAAAACTCGAAGCCCAAATTGAGGGGAATGCATGAAAAAGTTTTTCGCTATTGTCATCATGTTTCTAACGGCCTTCGTTTCGCGTGTCTATGGCCAGAACGTGCCGAGCCAGCAACTGCCGATGATGCACATGGCAGGCATTCTGGGGCTAGTTGAAACGATCCCATTGCCAGGCGATGGCTACATGGACCACCTCACAGTGGATGTCAAAGGCCAACGTCTGTTCATTTCGGGTGAGGCTGCAAAAAGCCTCATTATTGTGGACCTCGCCGCAGGCAAGGTGATTCATGAAACCAAAGGGCTTTCAGCCATGCCCAAGAAGGCCTTCTATCTCCCTGACAGCAACGAGATATGGGTGACGCTGACAGATAGCAGTGTCGTAGTCATAAGCGGAACTACTTACGAAGTAACTAAGACGGTGAAACTTTCCGGGTACGGTGATCCAAACAGAGGTGCGGATAACGCCGCTTACGACCCCGGTAAGCACTTAATTTATGCCGGCGTTGAAGTGTTTGAAAATTTTGGCGGCAGCGGCGAACACGGATCCAACGATGCTTCCATCGACATAGTCGACACCGCGACAGTAAAGTTAGTCGGCAGCATTAAACTGCCTGGTGGTGACCCTGCAGGAATTACCATCGACCCGGCGGGGCAAATATTGTACGTAACAATGGGTGACATTGTCGAAGGCCATAGTCATGTCGCTGTTGTAGATCTCGAAAAACGCGCCGTAGTCGCCCAGTGGCCAATCATTGGCGGTCCGGTCCCCCACACTGCGGGATTGGATGTCGCCCATCACCGCTTGTTCGTTGGTAGCCGAACCGTAGCGCACACTGGCAATGTTGGTGGCGGGCACCAGCACGAACCAGGAAAACTAGTCGTTATGGACACCGAGACGGGTAAAGTGGTTCAAGTGTTGGACAGTGTAGGAGGCGCAGACGACCTTCAATACGACGCCGCTACTCGGCGCATTTACTTCGTGGGGACGACTGGCACTGTTGCTGTTTTTAAGGAGATCGATCCCGATCACTTCGAACTTCTGGGGAAAGTTCCCACTGGCGCGATCGCTAAGACTGGACTTTGGGTGCCTGAGTTGAAGCGATTTTACTCCGCGGTTCCGCGGCATTACATTCTTACTGCTCGCCACGGTACGCAGGACCTTCTGGCTGACTTACTTAAGGAGCTAAACATCGCGCAAGGTGTAACTGCGCGCGACAAAAAAGCCGGATGGCAAACCTCTATGCTCTCCGACCTTGTGATCGAAGAGGCCCATCTGATGGTGTTTGACTATCTACCGTAATTGTTGCCTGGTATGTTCACTCGCGACCTTGTCTGAGCGATTCAGGTACGCTAACAGCCAGACTCGATTGAGAAATTAATGAAAGTAAGTTGCCCTCGAAGAGGGAACGCTAGGTTTGTTCCCATTCTGCTGGTTAGTGTGGTCGAGGGTGAACATATTACGCGTCGAGCAAGCTTCTGAACTCTCTGACGTGACGATTTTAAGCTAAGGGGCAAAGACCATGAGCGAAAGTATCCAAGCTGGGCTAGCCCAGCCACCAATTGAAATCGCCAGGCTTGAGGCGTTCATCTCAAGCACACTGGTTTCCGTTGGAATTCCCACCGACGATGCTACTCAGGTGGCCAAGCTGATGGCTGAGTCCGATGCATACGGTGGGGATGCGCACGGCATCTTCCGGTTGCAGCAGTACGTGTCGCAAATTGAAAACGGCGCTATCAATGCGCGGCCTAAGATTCGAGTAATAAACGAACGAGCAAGTACCGCACTTCTCGACGGTGATAAGGCGCTGGGCCACTTGGTCATGAAACATGCTGCCGAGCTCGCTATCGAAAAAGCGCGCCAGACCGGCGTTGGCTGGGTAGGGACTCAGCACAGTAACCATGCCGGCCCGGCGCACCTGTACGCGCGGATGGCCATGCAGCAGGACATGATCGGATTATATTTCTGCGTGGGAAATGCCAATCTTCTGCCCCCTTGGGGAGGCACGGAGGTTCTTCTAAGCACGAATCCGATTGCGATCGCTGTCCCTGGTTTGCGACATCCTTCGATCGTTCTTGATATGGCCACTACCAACACAGCTTTGGGCAAGATCAGGCTAAAAGCGCAACGCAATGAAGCGATCCCCGAAGGCTGGATGATCGATCGACAAGGTCAACCATTGACCGATCCGAAGCGCGCAAGTGAAGGGTTCCTCGTTCCTGTCGGAGGTCCAAAAGGATATGGACTTGCGCTCATGTTCGGTTTGCTCGCTGGCACACTGAACGGCGCGGCGTTTGGCCGGGACGTCGTGAACTACACAAAGGATGCCAAAACCCCTAGCAACACCGGACAAGCGATTGTGGCACTGGATATCAGGGCGTTTTCTGATGTGCAGGTTTTCAAGCAGAAAGTTGACGATGTCTGGGAAATGATGAAGTCTTCCCCAACTCTTCCGGGCTTTGATGAGGTGCGTTTGCCTGGAGAACGCTCAGGGAAGCTTTACGAGGAGAGGATCGCCCACGGCGTGCCGTTGGGTGCCGAACTACGCAAGGTTTTGGATGAACTTGCTGATCGCTTAAAGATTCAGCGATTGAACTAGAACTTGGCGGTCAACTGCGATATCGCCCGCAACCGTGTATCGGAAGCTTGACTATAAAAGATTAGGAGATCACTGCTATGAAGCATGATGTAAGCGGTGTCCGCACCGTCGATATCCACGCACATTTTTTCCCGCAATCTTATCTTGATGTGCTCGCGGCAGAGGGTCCGCGCTTCAACGTCGAATATCGCGCGGCTGAAGAAGGGTTTTATATCAAGACGGAAGTGCGTTTCCAGGGACCCTTGCCCTACCGTATCGTGGACCTGGAGAAACGTATCGCGGACATGGACGCACAGGGGACGGCCGTGCAGGCCATGTCGCTCACCGGCCCAATGGCGCATTGGGGCGATGAAGAAGTCTCTCACAAGCTGGCGCGCGCCTGGAATGACGGTGCCAGTGCAGCCCACGTGCAATATCCGACCCGGTTATTCGGACTCCTGACGTTGCCAATGCTCTTCCCGGATCGCGCGATCGATGAACTGAATCGCGCCAGCAAGTTGCCCGGAATGCGGGGCGTTTACATGGGTACCAACATCAACCAGCGCGATCTTGACGATCCTGTGTTCGAACCGATTTTTGCCCGCATCGAGGCCCTGGAACTTCCTGTCTTCCTCCATCCGCTGCAGGTCGTTGGCGGACCTCGGACTGCACCGTTCAATCTTTCTAATATCCTGAGCTTTCCGTTCGACACCGGCATCGCGGCCTGCCACCTTATTTTTGGTGGCGTTCTGGATCGCCACCCTAAACTTCAGGTCACTTTGCCGCATGGCGGCGGCGTTCTGCTAATGCTCATCGGCCGGATTGACCATGGCGCGAGGGTGCGGCCGGAAATCCAAAAATTGGGCTTGCCGCAACTCCCGAGCAAATATTTGCAGCGTTTCACTTTCGACACGATCGTCCATTCGAAGTCGGTGATGGAGTTCGTGATCAGTGAAGTAGGTGCCGAGCGGATCATGATTGGGAGCGACTACTGTCTCGATATGGGATACGACCAACCGGTGCATGTTCTCGATGAGGTGAACATGACCAGCGCTCAGCGAAAACTAATCTTAGGAGAGAACGCTGCACGACTCCTCAAGCTCTGAATCGGCTAGCCGATACAGAACTGGAAACTGGGAGGTCGTTCAACCGTCGCCTGACGGCTTGGCGAAACACCCCAGTTGCGCCAAGCTCTCCCTCGCAATGAGGTAAGGGTACTGTTCCGCAGTTCAAATCGGTCCTGTTCTTTACCCACAAGTGAGCCGGATACCTAGAATTTAGGTGGAAAACTTGCATATTTTTGTTGACTGTT
>DASYJM010000220.1:0-15542 GCA_035996445.1 Candidatus Acidiferrum sp.
GCAGATTTCGATACTCTGCAGAGGCGGCTCGGTCTGCATCCGAGAAGCGTCCGTGACTTTCTTGATGCGTTGGTGTCACTGAAATTTCTCGAGCGTCGTGAGAGCCGCTACTACAATACTCTCAGCGTGGATTTCTTTCTCGACAAATGCAAGCCATCCTCTATCGGAGCAATCACCTGCACGCGTCCACCGTCAGGCTGAGTGTAAAATTTTTCGATTTGGCGCGCCTCGATAATCGGGGCTAGCGTTGTGTTTCGCGAATCCATGCGCAGGCGCACCATGACATCAACCAGTGGTACGAAGTTCTACGGAGGACAAGCTCCATCTCCGCTAATATGCTGTTCCTGAATTCACGAAGCTTGCGAAAGGATCTAGAAACTGCCGAGCTCCGTGGATTGCGAACGAGCAAGTATCCGGGTGCCGAGTTGCTCGAATTGAGAAATGAGGGGGGAAGCGTTCTGCCCAGCTAGTGTTGCTGCATCTATTTCAGCGGTTAGGAGGGTCGCGGTCGCCAAGTCTGCGCTGCATCCGAGGCAATATTTTTCGGTTCGACCGGGCAGCTCAAACAATTCATCAGCTCTGCCGCATACACTACATCGCGAAGATAAATCCGATTTACAACAATCCGGTTCCATCAGCATTGCAGTTCCTTCCTTGCCCTCTTCCTGAGTTGGCTGGAGCTTGCTGTAACGTGAATGCCAGCCAGAAATTGAGTGTAGAGAACGGATCGTAAAAAAGTCCTGAAAGGTTCGTTAGGGATTTGTAAGGCGTTATGCATACCCATATCGAGACCTAACGTCTAAACGATCTTGTGGCCATGACCGGCGACGGCACCAACGATGCTCCAGCGTTGGGGCAGGCGGATGTCGGCGTGGCGATGAATACCGGTACGCAAGCCGCCAAGGAAGCCGGCAACATGGTCGATCTTGATTCCAATCCGACGAAGCTCATTGAGATTGTCGAAATCGGGAAGCAACTTTTAATCACGCGAGGCGTGCTCACCACATTTTCCGTGGCTAACGATGTAGCCAAGTATTTCGCTTCCGGCAATGTTTGCTGGAGTGTTCCCGGTGTTGGGCGCTCTGAATGTCATGCGCCTGCACACGCCGGAGTCGGTAATTTTGTCTGCGGTGATTTTCAATGCCGTGATCATTATCGCTCTCGTCCCACTTGCTGTGCGCAGAGTGCGCTACCGCCAAATGGGAGCTGCAGCGCTGCTTCGTCGCAATTTATTGCTGTATGGCGTTGGCGGAATCATTGCTCCATTCATAGGAATCAAGGTCATAGACGTAATGCTGACGTATCTGCGATTTGTGCGAGGGAGTGCATGAAAAAAAATCTTCTTGTCGCTTTATGGTTCACTCTAGTGACGACTGTGATCTTCGGCGTGCTCTATCCACTGGCCGTGACCGGCCTGGCACAAGTACTTTTTCGCGAGCGCGCCAACGGACAGCTCATTGAGAAAGACGTAAAGCTGGTGGGATCCAGAATCATTAGGCAGGCATTTACCGGTTCCGGCTATTTTCACTCGCGCCATTAGGCTCACGATTTGCGCCGCCTATTTCACATTCCCGCAGCGCCGATATCTTAAATTCAGATTTAGCCTTTGGCTTCCATTCGACTTATAATCCCGCCCAACCATGGTGCCGTGACTATTGCCCGAGTCCAGTTCCAGTCCGGAACGCTATTTGTTGGCCGTCATCACTGATGACGCAGAACTCTTTCCGGAGGTTCGCAAACATCTTGGGGGCGAATTCCGAACTTCGTTGGCCGTCAATGAGGACGAGATAAAATCTCTTCTCGAGCAGCCCGATGTGCACGCAATCCTGTTCAACCTTGATTCGGTCGGCGACGGGCCCAGCGATAGCCTTGACGTTCTCGAGGAGATCCACAAGATACGACACGACGTCGTTCTGGCGGTCTTCACTCGCAGCAATCAACGGACGATTCCGTTGAAAGCCAGCCAAGCCGGCGCCGATGAGTTTTTTCGCTACCCTATCAACTATGATGAACTGAAAATTGTTCTGTCTCGCGCTATCGAGAAGCGCGCACTGCAGCTGGAAGGTCGACGCCTGCTGCGGCAGGTAGAGGACAAGGCCGTTTTTTACGGATTGCTAGGCGTCAGCCCAGCCATACAGAAGGTTTATCAAGCCATTGAGGCTGTCGCCGGCACTGACGCATCCGTGGTGCTGCGCGGCGAAAGCGGGGTCGGCAAGGAAATGGTCGCGAAGGCCATCGTGCAGTGCAGTGATCGGGCGTCGCAGCCCTTTATTTGTGTAAATTGTTCGGCTCTGCCCGAGTCGCTCATGGAATCGGAGCTGTTCGGCTATGAGAAGGGCGCGTTCACCGGGGCCGACGCCGCCAAGCCGGGGCTCATCGAGTTGGCCCAAGGCGGAACGTTGTTCCTCGACGAAATCACGACCATAAACCTGAACTTGCAAAGCAAATTGTTGCGGGTCCTGCAGGAACGCTCCGTGCAACGGTTGGGCGCTCGTGCGGCCAAGAAAATTGACTTCCGCCTGATTACCGCCACCAACGACGACTTGGAAGACTGCGTAAGTAAGGGACGTTTCCGCGAAGATCTTTATTTCCGCGTCAATGTGGTACCTATTTTTGTACCGCCGCTTCGCGAGCGGCAAGGTGACGTAGCGCTGTTGGCCGACCATTTTCTAAGG
Organism: Candidatus Acidiferrum sp.; assembly: GCA_035996445.1. GTDB lineage: Bacteria > Acidobacteriota > Terriglobia > Acidiferrales > UBA7541 > Acidiferrum. Next base: position 2,676 of record DASYJM010000220.1, read on the forward strand.
ATATACTGCGCATCCGCGAAAAAGCCGCTAAAGACTCTTCAGCCCGAGGTTCTGGAGACGTTGGAAGCTTACGTATGGCCCGGGAACGTGCGGGAACTGGAAAACGTGATGCAGAGACTGGCGGTAATGGTCGCAGCACAGAATATAACCCTGGAACATTTGCCCCAACAGCTGTTGCAACACAGTGTTTCCGCTCAGGAAGCCATCTTGATGCCCGAAGGAGGCGTAGATTACGACGCGGAGATGGAGCGTATCGAAGTTGCCTATCTGAATGCCGCGTTGCGGCGGACCGGTGGGAAAAAAAGCGCGGCGGCTACTCTATTGCAGATAGATGGGCAGCGAATGAAGTACCTTTGCCGCAAGCACAAAATCCAGTAGCCATCCTCAGAATCGGTTAAAAATTAACCTTGAGTAGTTAATGTTTGACCGGTAGTGAAGATTCACTCCCGGAAATGCTCTAGTCGCAATCATGGGGTGCGCTAAGGGCTTTCTTTTTAATCACAATTCGACGCCAAATACACTGTAGAGTTTGGCCCTTTCCATGCTCTATAACCTCCTGTCGACACCGACAAAGAAATTATTTAGAAAATTATGAGGGGGAGAAACTTCAATGAGCATTGAGAAAAAGAGCTTGATCAGCACCCTGAAGACCACCAAGAAAGCAAATATTGCTAAGGACGATTTCGGTGTGAGTCCTGCTTCAGTCAGCCCGGTACATAAGGCTGCGGTCCAGAAGGCTGCAGTCCAGAAGGCTGCCGTCCAGAAGTCTGCGGTCCAAAAGGCTGCGGTCCAGAAGGCTGCAGTCCAGAAGTCTGCCGTCCAGAAGTCTGCCGTCCAGAAGTCTGCCGTCCAAAAGGCCGCTGTCCGAAAAGGATAATTCCGCGAACGCAGAGACTTATTTGCACAAAAATCCTAAGGCCTCGACCCACAGTCGGGGCCTTTCGCTTGTGTGCCGAGCATGTCCGATAGCTTGGGGGTGAAAGTCCCCTACCCAACCTGATGGAGGTGAAGGGTTAGTGAAGCGCAAGGGCTGAGCCGCGAGGTGAGGTCTGAAAGAAGCGCGGAGCAAACACGCGAGCCGATGGACAAGAACTGGATTTGAGGCCTACGGTGCCGGGCGAGCGGGCAAGTGATCGCGAAGCCCACATCCATCAAAGGCACTGGTGGTAAATCCGGCGGTTGTGCGCGGAAGGCGATCGAACTTACCTCGGGAGGTCTGCTGCATGTCACGGAATCGTGACTGAGGGTGGAGCAATTCACCCTGATCGTGCGGTAGAAGTCAGCAGCGGGCGTAGTAATCGTGCAAGCGATGAAGGCCCAAACAGTAGGGAGCGACAAGTAGGACGCAGGACTCGATGAGCGACAAGCGGCAGAAGAACCAGCTAGTGCTGGCCTTTACTGAGGAGGGGAAGAGTGAAGCTCCGAAGACTTCTCAGGAAGGGACCGAATCGCGCGCGGCGAAATGCGCAACCGAACGTCCAGCTAGTCACGAGCAGTTGATGGAAGAAGTCTGCGAGCGGGAAAACTGCTGGCAGGCTTACAAGCGAGTCAAAGGGAACAAAGGAAGTCCGGGGATCGACGGCCTGAAAGTCGGAGAGCTCTCGGACTACCTGAAGCAGCACTGGCCCACCATACGGGAACAGCTGTTGCGTGGGACCTACCAACCACAAGCGGTACGACGGGTGGAAATCCCGTAGCCGGACGGCGGGGTGCGAAAGCTTGGCATCCCGACGGTGCTGGATCGATTGATCCAGCAGGCGGTGATGCAGGTTCTGCAACGCAGATGGGACCCAACCTTCTCCGAACACAGTCACGGGTTCCGGCCGAAACGCTCGGCGCATCAAGCGGTAGCCAAGGCACAGCAGTACATTGCTGAGGGCCATCGCTGGGTGGTAGATCTCGATCTTGAAAAGTTCTTTGATCGGGTCAACCACGACAAACTGATGGCGACGATCGCACGGCGGGTGACCGACAAGAGAGTGCTCCGATTGATCGGAGCGTTCTTGAAAGTGGGTGTGCTGGAGAACGGGCTGGTGAGTCCGGCGGAGGAGGGAACACCGCAAGGTGGTCCGCTTTCTCCACTACTATCGAACATCGTACTCGACGAACTCGACCGGGAACTGGAACGGCGCAAGCATCGCTTCGTGCGGTATGCGGACGACTGCAATATCTACGTCCGCAGCCAACGAGCGGGACAGCGGGTGAAGACGAATGTCACGCGCTTCCTTACGCGACGGCTCAAGCTCAAGGTAAACGAGGCCAAGAGTGCGGTAGCTCGACTAGTTGAGCGAAAGTTCTTGGGATTCAGCTTTAGCTACAACAAGGAACCGAAGCGGCGCATAGCGCCGAAGGCTTTGTTGCGCTGAAAGCAGAAGATCCGAGAGCTGACACAACGGACGCGAGGAATCAGTCTGGAACAAATGCTGAAGGAGCTGACGGCCTACTTAAGGGGCTGGAAGAGCTACTTCGGCTTCTGTCAGACCCCCTCACTGCTACAAAAACTGGATCAATGGATACGCCATCGTCTGCGGTCCATGATCTGGAAGCAATGGAAGCATGGCCCACAACGGTACGGGAAGCTCCGCCAACGCGGGGTTGGCAAGGAACTCGCTGCCCAAACAGCGGGTAGTCCGCACGGTCCCTGGCGTGTGGCGAACAGCCCGGCCTTGTCCATCGCGCTTCCGCTCGCTTACTTCGATTCTCTTGGTCTTCCTCGGCTGTTCGATGGCCTTGCTTAACCCTCTGAACCGCCCGATGCGGACCCGCACGTCGGGTGGTGTGGCAGGGGCGAGCAGGCAACCGCTCCCCCTCTGCCGATTACCACAGCTTTCGTACAAAGAACCGCCGCCCTTCCCGCCACACCAGACCCGCAAGACTTCGCCTCGCCCCGTAAATTCGCGCCACTCCAATCATCCCCGGCTTGAGCCGGCCGTCGGAGTTCTCGATTTGCGTCTCCGCCACATAAAAACTTGGAGGTCGTAGACCGCTAAATTTGTTTTCCTCCGTCAGCGCTGGATCGATTTGCGACGATAGCGGCGCCAGCGCATCCATTCGCGAGTTCCAGCGCTTCCAGAGTCCATCAACTTGTAACCGAACCCTGGAGCCGGGGGTCAGCTTGTAAAGGTCATGCTCGGAGATAAAAATCCGGGCGCGCATAACCCGCAGATCCGCGATTTCCACCAGATCCGCTCCTTCCTGGACGTAGGATCCGAGACGGTCTGCGACCCTAGGGGTGAGTACCGTGCCTGAGATTGGGCTCACGATATCCAGATTCGCATTTTTCGAACTCAATAGTTGTCGCTGTTTGGCCGCGCGGTCACGTTCCTGCGATGCGATGCCAAAATCCGTGTACTGCAGATTTGCGGAAGTTGCCCGCATCGACGCGGCCTGATAATCGGCTTGCGCGCGCGCCAAATCCGACTGCAGCGGAAGGTTGCGCAACTGCATCAGCGGTTCACCGGAGTTGACGTGCTGAGCTTCGACAACATACACGTGCGTTATACCGCCCGGGATCAGGCTGCGTACCAGTGCGGTCTGCACTGGCTCCAGGACAAAGCGGCCCTGAACAGATTCGTGCCAAAGCGGCAGCAACATCAATATTGCCGCTACGACGCCGAAGGCCCACGCAGGTCGAGAACCCAGCCAGGCATGAACGCGATCTTTCTTATCGAGGTACACAAATTTCATAAAGTTCACCAGGGTGCGGATTCTAGAGCGAAAAACCAGCGCGGCGGTGGCCAGTTCCGGAATAAACGACCAATCGGGATTGAAGTTCCGAAAAACGTTACCGACAAATCGCGCCACGATGTACAAAACCGTATAACTGTAGAAGCCCGACAGCAGTGCGTACACCACATAACTCACCCGCCAGCGTCGCGGCACGTATGGAACTTCCACTGGCAATTTCCAGACGTGGCGTTTTATCCATGAGGATAAATAGGCGGTGGAGTTCTCTTTTAGGTCTGCCAGCCCGAGAATTTCGCACATCATGTAGTAGCCGTCGAGTTTCATTAATGGATTGAAGTTAATCAGCAGTGAGGCGATGCCGGTGATGAGCATCATCATGTACGCTACCGAATGGACGGTGGTGTCTGGCGGCGATAGCCACCAGATCACAGTGGCAACCGCGCAGATGTAAAGCTCAGCCCAGGCACCAGCCAGCGCAATCGTCAGGCGCTGGTAGCGGGTCGCCGTCACCTGACCTTCTGATGTGTCAGTATAAAAAGCAGGGGTAAGATAAATCAGCAGGAACCCCATGGACGGCACGCGTCCGCCATAATGTTTGCACGCGTGGCCATGACCGATTTCGTGCCAGCACATGGCTCCCACAGCGACCAAATAAAAAATCCCCACGTCCCCCCAAGTTTTGGCGGAAAAATTGAAAAAATGCAGCGTGTCGCTACCGATTTCACTCCAATGTGCAATGGTTATGGCAGTCATGATCGAGAAAACCGCCAAGGTAATCAGAGTGAACCACCAGGTATAGACCCATGATGTATAGCCATGGAACCAGGTGAGAAATTTGTCCGGATTAACCGCCGGAAAGGTGATTTGTGCCAAATCACCGTACTTGCTTTTCTTAGCCCTTAGCGTTTTTCGACGCTTTAAAGCGTCCTTCTGCATGAATAGGATGTTTTTTTCCTGAGGCGTTTTGTACCAGAAGTCAACGGCTTCCAGCGCCGCAGCAAATTCACGCACTTCCTCGGCGCTGTATTCCACGCCATTGCGCTTCGAATAGATCTCCGCAATCTCCTCAGGGGTGCGCTGGCCGTCGAACATTTGCGTTAATTCCCAATTGGCGCGAGGAAACCGGTACATGGAGTCCTGACTGGGTACCAGAACCCGCACGATGGGCTTTCCTTCTTCGATGTGTTCTTTGAATACAACATCGGGTGGTATGCGAGGGGCACGCTCGGAAAGCATGCGCGCCGGAATTTCCGGCAACGCTACATCGAGGACGCGGGTGAGATTCATGGCGACTGATTGAGGCGGGCTGAGGCGGTCATGCCAGGCCGCAACGATCCGGGGTCTCCGGAGAGTTCCAGAAGCACTTCGAATGTGCCGCTGGCGGGATCCACCACCGGGCTGATTTCCCGCACACGCGCGGCATGTTTTTCCCCAACGGTGTTCGGCGAAGTAACTTCGACATTTTGCCCGCGTCGTAGTTGCCCGAAGAATTTTTCCGGCAAGGTAAATCGCAACAGCAAAGGAGCTTCGCTGGTGACCCAGAATAAGCGTTCGCCTTTAGCCACGGTTTGTCCTTCGCGCACGTAACGGCGAGCGACCAGTGCAGTGAATGGCGACGTGATTTTTGTTTTTTCCAGCTCCAATTCCAGCGATTTCTCTTCCTGTCGCGCGCTGTTTAGCGATTCCTCCACGCGCTTAATGTCCCACTGGTCAGACTCCGCTTTATACTTGGCGTGCTGCAGTTGTTCTTCGGAGGTCAGTCCCAGGTCCCATAGATTTTGCGCGCGAGCGTAGTCAGCTTTCAGGACTTGGGCCTCGGACTGCCAGTTCTTCAATTCAGCTTGAATGCCGCGTGACTTGGCGCGAGCGGCTTCCAAGTTGGCGGTAATTTGGCGGTCGTCCAGTACAGCAAGTAACGCTCCGGCTTTCACCCGCGCAGGTACATCAGAAAATATTTTCGCGACAACGCCGTCGCGCTGCGCCGTCAAATCCACTTGATGCTCCACAATAATCGGGCCGGACACTACCAAACTCGAGTCTGGCGGTTCGCGAGGCGCTGGCGGACTAGCAGTAACGCTGGTTTTTCCCGGCAGACTTGCGGCGCTCGACACCGACGGAGACGGCTTATCGCTGCCGCAGCCCGTCGTTTGTACCGCGAGGCTAGCCAGACCACAACCAACCACGCAACACAGTACACTTCGCATTTTTCGGTTTAACGGCATTCCTACCACCCCAGCCAGTACCACAGTTTCGAATACGCCCACAGCAGTGGTCCGCGAAATAACACATACCCGGCCGGCCTCCAGCCGACCCGTATCTTCCCGCGCCCTTCCATTCCAGCGCGAATCGCGCCGTCCGCGTTATTCAACGCCACTCGCGAATAAAAGACCGGCGCCTCATGCACGCTTTCCGCTTTTGGACTAATCACCGCAACTTGCCCATGAAACGTTCGCGTCGGGAAACTATTGAGCTTCACGGAAGCTTTCTGCCCCACCTTTAACAATCCGGCATCATCGTCATCGATGGCCACATCCACAATCTCGCGCGAACTGTCCACAACCTCCGCAAATGTGTCCCCGCGCCCTAGCTTGCGCCCCACAAAATTTTCCACGTGCGGCGTTGCAATCACGCCGGCAATAGGCGAACGCAGTTGCGATCTATCCAGCAGCGTCCGCGCGCGTTCCAACTCGCCTCTCCAATATTCCACCTGCGCCCGCTGTGCCCCGGCCACCGCGCCGTCATTACTAGCCAGAGCGTGGTTCATTTGCAGCGTCGCCGATCCATACCTGGATTGTGCTTCCGCCACCGCTGATTGAGCGTTCCACATTTCCATCTCGGCGAGCACCTCGCCCTCCTGCACTTGCTGTCCCTCGGCCACCAGCACTTTTCTGATTACCCCTTCGACCTCCGGCTGCACCTGTGCGCGATGCACTGGCGCAACGACCGCCCCGCCGTCTACGCGAAGCGGTAACGGGAAGAACACTAGAAAAAACACAACAGCAACCGTGCCGGCGGTGATCAGTACTCGCCTTCGTTTTTCCATGGCCATGAATTTTCGCTTGCGGCTGAGTACCGGCTCGAGCAGCGTGATGAAAGGCACTTCCTTATACATCTGGGCATTACGCAGCGCGACAGTGGCCTGGCTGGCCAGAACCTCCAAAATTTCGAGGTGCGCCGGAGAAAGAAAATCCGGATCACTGCTTTCCAAACAAAGTATCCCTACCCGTCCGGTGTCGTCGTTCAGCGGCAAGGCATAGAATCCGCGCATCCCGGAATCGGCAAAATACTTCCGGAACTTCGCGCGCGTCTCTTCACGGTCCGCATCGATCTCATCGCCATGCTGCCGCACGTGAATTATTTCTGAAGAAAGCGCCGCCCACTGCATCACGGCGTTTAATGGCGCGATCTCCGGCGCGTCCATATTTACTTGCGTCAATCCGGTCACCGCGCTCAGCTTGAAGCGTCCTTTTTGCTCCAGCGCCAAGGCCGCGCGGTCGTAGGGAATTACCGCCTGAGGAGCATTAACGATGGTTTGCAACATGCGCTCGAGATTCAACGTCGAGGTGATTTCGTGGCTAACGGCGTTCAGCGTTTCTAGAATTTCTACCTTGCGTTCCGCGATCAGCAAGCTCGCGTTGTGCAGCGCATTCGATGCCGTATCGTTCAAACTATTCAGTGTAAATAAATCGTCGTCATCAAAGGCTTCAGCCCCCAGTTTGTTCACCGCCTCCACGACGCCCACCAGCGAACCGCGATCCATGATTGGCGCTACGAGCAATGACCGCACGAACGATTCAGATTCGGAAGCATTGCGTTGCGCCAGCCGTAGATCCGTAGGATCGGAAATGCAAACACTTTCGCCGTTGTCGGAAACCGTGCCGACCACCCCTTCGTTGGGTTTCAAGATTTGCCCTTTGAACGCCGTTGGATCGCGTCCCTCCTGATGCATCAGCTCGATGGTTTCGTCGGGGTGCAGCAACCAGACGTTAACGGCTTCGGCTTCCAGAATTTCACGGAACTTCGAAGCGATGAGTGGCAACAACTCTGCCATCTCCAACGTCGACGAAAACACTTTTTCGAGATCGTAGAGCTGGGTAAGACGGGTGATGGATTTCAATGCGCCGTGGCGCTCAGCTTCATAACCCTGTGCAGCAGTAATGGCGATCGCAGCCAAGGCAATCGCGGGCTGCAATGCAACAACCACGTCGCGCGACAGATTTCCATTGAATAAAAGAATTTCAAGAGCGCCTATCAGCGTAGCGCCGTTCAGCAGAGGAAGGTAACAAAGCGATTGCAAACTCCTCCGTATATCGATGTGCGGATAATCTTCCCGCTTCAGGGCTGTTCCGGTGCGCAATTGTGGGACCGGATCGTCCATCAACCGGCCGAGCAAACCCGAATTCGATTGGATGGATGAGCCATGGAGAGTGGCTTCACCGACTGTGGCTCTAGGAATCCAGTATGCAGCGCTGGCATCGCCGGCGAGGGTGTACACACTAATGGCCGCGTCGGGAAGAAATTCAGCAACGAATCGCGCAAGCGCCCGCCCTCGTTGCGGCACCTCCTGCTCTGCGAGCAGAGTGGAAGAGAGCGCAGAAAGATCCAGAACGGATTTCTGCTCCTGGCTCGACAACTTTCGGCTCTCCGTCCGTAGCCCCGGGGAACTAACGGCAGGCCGTGTTCCTTGCTTTTTTACTGCAGATTCTCTAACGTGTGCGCGGACTCTAACAAAGGGATTCAGGGGTGTCAACGAGTGCCCCAGGGCCCTTGGGCTGGCAATGGGCGGGGAGACGGTACTTTGGAAATCGATTCTAGGACACAGGATGGAGTGGAAATCGTGAAGCTGACTGGAAGGTTATGCATGGGTCAGCCGCTCGATCGCTTCAATTCCACTGTGGGCGAATTGCTGCGGCAATCTCGTAACAAGATTGTCCTCGACGTCGAGCAAGTCCCTACGATTGATTCCAGTGGCATTGGCCTGCTGGTCCGCTACTTGACTACGGCAAAACAAAGTGGGGGCAACATCTACTTACTTAAACCGACCAAGTTCACCGTCCAGACGCTCAAGATGGTGGGAGTGCTGAATCTCTTCGCGACTTACGAAGATTTGTCGCAGGCCGTAGCGTCGTTTCAATAATCTTCCCGTGAACGAGCGAGTCGCGCAACCAAGGTAGACCGATCATCGCTCTTCGCCTCAGCGAGGCGAATTTTAGATCCCGCGTAGCCACCTATACTTTAGACGAGCGAACACTATCGGTTTCAGTAATGGTTACATGTGATTGATCGAAGCGAGATAAAGGCTCGCCGGGGGAGGCTCGAACTCCCTACCCTGAGCTTAGAAGACAGCTGATTTCCTGCTGAGAATCGTTAAATACACAGACCTTTGCGCCTTGCCGGGGACGCTCCGTTTTACCCCCGTTGCGCTTTGAGTGGACGGATGCGATCAGTAACCTCCTCCTCGACGCCCGACGCCCGATGTTTCCGGAGCGCATTACGAGGTTAGAGAGTCCCAAGACATACCTACGCGATTCAGTCTGAACACAATGCTATGCAATCAAATGGATCTCGTCCAAAAGCACCGTTTGATACTCCGAATTGTCGGAATTTAGTAAATATGGCTGCAATGTTATATTCCGATGTTACGTACAGTACTAAGTACTGCTAACCATTAGTTTTATTTACAATTAAGTGAATATGGGGTAGTTTTGCGTGCCCAGCCCGGTATGCACGAAGGCCCTTTCACGCACCTTTCGGATTCTCGGTCCGCCCCAACCTACCTGCGTCTTCGGTCGGGTTTTTTCGTCTACATTTTTCTCGTTCTTCTTACCGCTACTTCTGCGTCTATACCGCTCGCCGTCAGCCATGCAGACCAGGCTAGAATCTCGCGCCTTCAGAGTGCTGCAGTCGAACTCAGTCGCGCTCCAAAGTACAAGTCGGATAAAGTGCTGGTCCGCTTCCGTCCCGGCGTCCCGCGCAGTGCCATGGAGAGTGCTCACGCGCAGAGTGGCGCCAAAATACTCAGTGAGCCCGCAATTGTGGACGGGTTGCATATCGTGCAACTTGGCGTCGACGTCTCGATAGAAAGTGCTCTAAGAAATTATCGCGGTAATAAAAATGTTTTGTATGCCGAGCCGGATTACCTGGTACATGCTTCCGCGGCAACGAACGATCCTCGATTCTCTACTCAGTGGAACTTACAAAACACGGGCCAGAACGGTGGAACTCCCGGAGCAGATATTCACGCGGCAACAGCATGGGGCCTGACCACGGGAAATGTAAACACCGCCGTGGCGGTGCTTGATACAGGAATTGACTACCACCACCAGGACTTAGCGGCAAATGTCTGGTCGGCACCAGGCGCATTCTTCACTACAGATCAGAATGGGAAACCAATCCAATGTGCCGCGGGCAGTCACGGCTTAAACGCGGTCGCCGGCACGTGCGATCCACAAGATGACAACGGACACGGAAGCCACGTGTCGGGAATCCTCGGTGCAGTTGGGAATAACGGTATCGGCGTCGCCGGCGTTAACTGGCATGTACAAATTGTGCCATGTAAGTTTCTAGACGCATCGGGTTCCGGCGATCTAGCTGGAGCCATCGCATGCTTGAGTTTGGTGAAGCAATTGAAAGATAGCGGGTTGAATATAGTTGCCACCAATAATAGCTGGGGCGGTCCTGATTTTTCGCAATCGTTGCGAGACGCGATTGCAGCTCAACTTAACGACGGAATTCTTTTCGTGGCCGCGGCTGGTAACGATTTCTCTGACAACGACGAAATACCTGTATACCCCGCAAACGTCGCCCTTCCGAATGTCATATCGGTGAGCGACACGGATCGATTCGATAACATTGCGCCACTTTCGAATGTCGGACGGCGCACGGTACATTTGGGGGCGCCCGGAGAGGAGATCCTCAGCACGACGCCTAACAACACCTATAGCGTTTTCAGTGGAACTTCTATGGCAGCTCCCCATGTGACCGGCGTCGCTGCCTTGCTTAAAGCTCAAGACCCAACCCGCGATTGGAGAGCGATTAAGAATCTGATTTTCGCCGGTGGCGACTCCATTGCTTCACTTGGGCAGACGGTTACGCAGAGGCGGTTGAACGCTTATGGAGCGATGACCTGCACGAATTCACGGGTGCAGTCCCGCGTTTTGCCGGTCGCTGACATCGTGTCGGGAAGCATCGGAAGTCCGATTGCGCTTTCATTTCTGAATATCAACTGTAGCCAACCCGCAGGCAATGTGAGTGTGCAGATTTCTCCGGGCGGACAAACGCTGACACTGACAGATGATGGAAACGGTTCGGACCAGGTTGCCGGAGACGGTCTTTATTCGGGTCAGTGGACGCCCACGGCTTATGGAAATTATTCCCTGACATTCCCGGATGGAAGCGTCCTTAACATCGAGGTATTGGCGCCGTACGGTTTCGTCCAGACGCCGTTTAGTTACACCACCATTGCGGGAACGAATCTGAACCTCGGAGATGATTCCGTGGCAGCAGTGAGTTCACCTTTTCCAATTCAGTTTGGCGGTGGGAATTTTTCGCAGATGTTTGTGAGCAGTAATGGAACGATCAGTTTTACGGATGCATACGCCGGTTACAATAATGTTCTGTTGACCCCTAGCGGATTTCTCAGTTTCGTGCAGCGGCCCACGACGCTGGTAGCCCCCTTCTGGATGGACCTCTTCCCAGTGAAGGGAACGGCGGAAAACGTGTTCTGGGAAGTAACGGGAACGGCGCCGAATAGACAGTTGGTCGTGGAATGGCGGAATGCGCGGAGTTTCTTGTGCCGTTCAGATGACGCTGCAACAGTCACTTTTGAGGTTGTTTTTCGCGAGGGTAGCAGCGATATTTTGTTCAATTACCTCGATACCGTTTTTGGTGGCAGTTGCGCGACCCAAGATGATGGTCAGACGGCGACGATCGGCGTTCAGCCGTCCCCGAGCAGCGGAGTTGATTGGACCCCTGACTTTCCAATTTTCACGGGCGCCGGCACAGCGATACTTTGGCAAAGCCCTCCGCCCACACGGCCAAATAACCCAACCCCGGTATTGACGGCAATTTTCCCAACGAGCGCGCCATTTCTAGGTCCGGATCTGACCCTCACGGTAACAGGATCGGGTTTTATGTTTGGCTCGTTTGTTCAGTGGGACCGAGCGAGTTTGCCGACGACCTATATAAGCAGTACGCAGCTGACGGCGACAGTTCCTGCCACATTTTTTATGGTTGGTTCGCCTTATACATATTTCGGTACTGCGAGCGTCGCAGTTCTTAATCCTGCGCCGGGAGGCGGCGTATCGACCAGTTTGCCTTTCGTTCTTTTGGCTGGGGTCCCGTCGATTACAAGCATTTCGCCTTCTTCGGCGAGTGCCGGCGGGTTGAGCTTCGTACTCGATGTGAAGGGCAACAATCTTAACCAGGCGAACATTTATTGGAATAACCAACTGCTGCAAACCTTTGTGATGTCAAACAATGAGGTCACTGCGGCGGTTCCCTTCGGACTGATTGCAACGCCCGGAACAACTGCAAAAATTTCCGCCGTAGTCACCGGGCCCGGCGGCGGCACTTCCAGCATTGCGACCTTCACAATCGGGCCCACTGCTGCGTTGTTGGCTGCGACGGCGGGCTCTGTCACGCACCAAAGTGTGGACTCTGTCACGCATCAAAGCGTGGACTCTGCCGGGAAAACAGGCATGAGCCCTCCAGTTCACGCACCGATGCGTTTTCTTGGATGGAACTACGGCGCGAAACAGGGTGGGCCCGCTTATCTCAAGTACTTTTCTCGCCCCTATGGGCCTAATCCCCCAGTTCCAAGATCAATCACTCCACAGAAAGCAGTTGTGAAGAGTTTCCAGACCACGACTTCCAATTCGGTGCCCACCCTTTCGCAACCTCAGAGTCTCCCAGGTTTTGCATTTGAGCCGACTTTGCCCGCCGGATTTCTGCCCACCAGCGTGACTACCGGTGATTTTAATCGCGACGGAAAAATGGACTGGGTGGTCAGCGATGGAGGAAGCAATGACCTTTGGCTGTACATGGGGAACGGCGATGGCACCGCGCAGTTGCCGGTAATAATTCCACTGGCCGGAGTTTCGCCGCTTCAAGTTGTTGCCGCAGATCTGCGCGGTATTGGAGTTCTCGACTTGGTAGTTGCGGAGGCAGACACCGGTACGG
>DASYJM010000221.1:0-2504 GCA_035996445.1 Candidatus Acidiferrum sp.
AACAAAAAAAACGAACAACCCGAGCATATGGACGACAAACGCCACGGGTTGATCCTGCCAGCGCGCCGGCCCTACAGAAATAGGCTTCGGAAGAAACCTGACTTCACCCGTGGCCATCCAGCGGAGAACCTCGTGGAGTACGAGCAGCACGATGAAGCCACCACCAATCGCTGCAACGGCATCCATTGCGTTATCCAGATGGTGGCTATGCCTGCGAGGAGCAGAGACGACTACCGCCGAACAAGCCGCTAAATCAACGTACTGAGCCGGGGTGCGTCAAGTGAAACATCGCCAAGCGAAACAGGCCCCCTAGTTGCGGCCTCCTCATCTGCACAATCGGGTGCCGATCCACGCAGGTTTGTAACGATGCAGTGATTGCGTTTTGCTGCGAGCCCGGCGTTACAACGTCGCTCAAATGAGCTACGGGCAGCCACGCACCCGGATGTGTCTGACGGGGCGAGACTAGGACGGCCGCTTGACCTCTCCCGAGGGGCGGCCATCTTCTTTAGGACTTCGCGCACTCGGCCGCCGGCGCCTTCGGCGTAGTACAACGACATGCGCTGCTTGGTCGCTATCCTGGATCAAGCGGAGATCAGGCGGACATCGTTGAAACACGTTCGGACCCATCGCGATTGGTCTCTTGCTGGCGCACCGCCTTGTCAGGAAACCAGGCGGTTCTCAGCTTCGCCCGCGTTTCCCGAAAGCAACCCCGCTTGCATTGCTGCGTCCGCGGGCGCTAACGCTTAACGCGCTCGATATCATAGAGGCTTGGGGCGAGACGCTTGCAGTTGTCGCACTAAACCTATCGCTGGGGCCCTCGCCGAACCCCTCCGCGGTCAAAAACGAGTCCGGATCGAACGGCCTTCCTTTAGAACTTGCGAAGCAGATGCGAAACCACAAGACAAATAGGGTGATGGAGAGGATGTTGAATCCGATGTTGGTGTTGCCGGTTTTGAAGTCGTAGATCAAAAGGCTCGCCGCTTGCAGGACAGCGAACAACGCGACGAAGACCAAATATGGCACGACCAACCACTTGCTGAGATCCGCATCGTCTCGGCGACGCCACGTGATGTTCATGCGTGCCACGGCAAACACCATCATCACCACGAAGCTCGCGAGTGCCAGACCTTCACGCGAAGGTCCAGGCTTTGAGTGGACGAATCCATCAAAACCCATCGTCCCTGCAACGCATAATGCCACAGCGATCAGTTCGGCAATGAAAATCGCAACTGAGTAGAGAAAGAATTGAAGACGTCCGATAGGTGATGAAAGCATGGGCGCATCCCTTGATCGCGCGCATGTTAGGTTGCGCAGATTAACGTTCTGTTTAGTCACCGATTCGCGATGATCACATTCCCAATTGTGCGTTCACAACGCTCGCCAAGTTAAAGATAGAGGCGCTGAGGAAATAGATGGCGGCGAGCACGCCAGTCGGCGCGCTTGGCGATAGGTCAGGCTGAGATGACAACCGGACCAGGCGGGAGTTTCGGGGAAAACTGCGCAGCAAAAAAGCGCGAAAGATCGAAGAAAACTGCGCTCTTGTTAAGAAATTACAATTACTTACTAAGTCACCAATCGCGGTGTGGTGGCGCACGCAGCTTCTGCGCCCGCACCGGCTGACGTTGCTATATGAGGTCCCGGCGTATGCCTTTGAAGGCTGGGTGCCGTAGCAGGCCTTCGCCGGTCTTCCCTCGAAACTTCGCGTCGACAAGCAAGTTGCGCTTCATTCACTGCGCCTTCGGGAATTTCCTTGGGGCCTCTATCGGCTGTGTCTTTGACTTCAGGCGCGCGTGCAACTCAAGAACCCTGCGCTTGTCCCCGTCGAAAAAACCTCGTTCCAGCTTTCCGGCATAGACAAGCTTCCGGCCTGCGCGCTTTCCGAGATAGACGCCGTCGAGCTTCCCGGCCTTCCGGGCAATCTACGCGAACACGGGCCTCATACTCGCACATTAGCTTCGGACTTTTTCAAAATCGTTTGCCAGAAGAATCCCGTCTGAAACGCAAGGACGCTATCTGCTATTGAGAGATTCGGCGTTGGAAGTTGGCTAAGAAGGGCCCCGAATGTCGGAACCGCAAAAAGCATCGGGTAGACGAATTGCCAGCGATCAATGTTCAATGACGTGGCCGGGGTCACTACTCCGTTCGTCTCTCGCCGTTCAATAGCAAGACTGACCACGCGGGCGATCATTCCGGTCAAGAGCAAAACAAACAAAATAAATTCACGAATTGGGCTGTTGGTGAGAATACTTTTCAACTCGAAGCTAGAAGGTCCCAACGTCACCACCGACCAATTTCGATCAGCTAACAACAGAACTGCAGCGGTCAGCAGTAGGGCAGGGGTCGCACGCCACCAATATCTGACAGGCAGTAAATCCGCTAACGATAAGAGAAGTACTCCAATTCCGGCGACTACAATAAAACCTACCACAGCAATCATCGTGCTGGTCCATCGGGCGGTCGTATGAAAAGTACATTGCCTTCTCCAATGACCGTGGCCCGCCACG
>DASYJM010000222.1:0-18646 GCA_035996445.1 Candidatus Acidiferrum sp.
TTTTTTGGACCATCGGCGCGAGGATGTAGATACCTCTTTCTCCCTTACCTACGGAACGTCCCAACTTTTTCCAGGTGTGGAAGCCGGCAACCAAAACGGAAAGGCCAACTCGCGAACTGGGAAGTCTATGACAAAAAGCAATTGTGATTTATTGAAATCCAGGGCCTTGATGGCACAATTCAGCGTTTTGGCGGGGATACTACATTAGGGGATGCGCGTCAGAGCTGTGCCTGAACGCAACGGAGAAGTGTCGTTCGGTCCTGCGACTCACGGGGTCTGATTCATGGAACTGATGCAGCTCGAAATGTTTGCCGCGGTCGTCGCTATCCGGAGTGGCGGAAGGTTACAGGTCCGAAGAAAGCCACAGCAATCTGGCAGCAACGCCCAGGTGCCACTCCTGCCCGGATCGGGAGAGATAAGGTTCTGGTCTGATCACTCGGTTGGACACTAGAGTCTCACACTCACCAGGTGAATTGTGCCGAAGCCGTGTGTACGTGCATCAAGAAAGGTCAGTGTGTCAGAATTCAACAGAAGTACAGGGAAGATTGTTGTTCTGAAGGTTGGAGGTTCGGTCTTAACGGGCGTAAAGGCGTTCCGGCGAACTGCCCTATTCCTGAAACATCGTCGTGGGTTCTCTCCGAACGAAAAACTGGCAGTAGTGGTGTCGGCACAGAAACTCGCAACCGATACGCTCGAACGCCGGGCGCGAGGTATCCTGCGGAACCCATCTGTCCGGGCTCTGGACCTTCTGTGGTCCACGGCCGAATTGCGCTCGGTAGCGCTATTAACGCTTCACCTTGAAGCTCTTAAGGTTTCTTCGGTCGGCCTGAACGTACAGGAAACTGGGTTGTGTTTTTCAGCCGATCACGATGGGCGTCCGGTTTTGATGGGACATTATCTCGAATCCGTTCTCAGCAAACACGATGTCGTTGTTGTTCCGGGCTTTCTCGCCACTCGCCCGGATGGAGTGATTGCTTCAGTGGGCCGTGGCGGTTCAGACCTGTCGGCGGTTCTTTTGGCCGTCGGTCTCCAGGCTTCACGGTGCGAACTTGTGAAAGACGTTCCCGGTTACTTTGAAGAAGACCCACGGGAGAACGCGCGTGCTCGCCATATTCCTTCGCTCACGTTCGACGATGCATTGCGAATGGCGCATAGCGGTTGTGAGCTGGTGCAAACGCGCGCACTTCTTACGGCAGCCGATGTTAACCTGCCACTGGTGATCCGAAGCATGGATGAAAGAACTACCTTCAGTGTCGTTTCCGGGCGCTCAAAGCATGACAGTGGAAGAATTTACCCTGAGCACGTGGGTACCAGGGCATGAGACAGGTCAATATTTTAGGAGGTCAAGAACTTCGACAGCAGCGGATAACGGTTTTTCTCTTGAAGCACAACACAGAGCTCCCCACAATTACCAAACAATTGCGATTAACGTGGCGGGCGCAATTATTCGGAAGGGCTACAGCCGAAGTCTGCGTCCTGAATCGAACGCAATCATCAACATTCTTAAAGTCACTCTTCGGAAGAGTTGTGCTATTTCCATTCTCGTAGTGACGGCGTGTCTCTGCTTAAGGCGTTGTTTGGGCGCTAATGGGATCAGCAAGCAACCGCTCAGGCTACTTCGCTTTCTTAGCCTTTTCGGCTCTGTACTTCGCCCACCGCGCTTTCGTCGCCTTCGAAATCTTGGCTCGACCTGTCGCAGACATCGTCCGCTTGCGATTCATTTTGTTGCGACTGACGACCGGTGTGCGAGATGGAGCGTGATGGGCCGAACCGTTCAGAGCTGTGATGGCTCCCTGGATGCCTTTTAACCGTTGCTGCAACTTTGTTGCTTCCTGCTTTAGCGCCGCTAGAATGTCCATAAATCCTCCAGGAGCATTAGACACCTAGCTCAGCCAAGTCACAAGCCAAGTCGAACCACTTTATTGAGTGGGTGCGGCCGCTGCGGGGTACGCCGCGCAAGTCGCCGGGCTTCACTGCCATCGCGGTGTTGACGATTGCTCTGGGCATCGGAGCCACGACCGCGATTTTCAGTGTTGTAAAAGCCGTGCTCTTGCAGCCCTTGCCGTTCGGCGAACCCGACCGTCTAGTGCGAGTTTTTGACGATCTTAACGGGGCGGGTGCCAACGAGGTGGGCGTATCGGTCCCGAACTCGAGGATTTAAGGTGCAGCGAGAGTTGAGTGCGTGCTTCCAGATGTCTGGTTGCTAGAAACACTTCACAAGCTTGGCCTAGTTCACCGTCGTGTTCGATTCTCGAAACTCCGAGCGGAGGCACCACCAGTATCCCCTGCGTCGGGTAGCGTTCCGGGTATTTTATGGCCTTCGCGATATTCAAATGCGAGCCAATCGGTACTTCCACGAGACATGCAACGCAGACATGCGGCTCACACGCTATTATCTAAATAAACATCTAATTAGTTACTAGATCAACGCACATCTGAGAAGCTCAACTTGGTATTGATAACCCCAGGGGTACTCTAACCAGAGATAGTCGCGGTTCATCAGACACCTTCTCCCGCGACCATTTGATCCATCGTCGAAGTCCGAACCAGTCCTGGTAAGAGTCTCCTCACAACGTGAGGCGGAGGCTGTCGATGCGCGCGTATGCATGCCTTGCTGCTGATATCTGGCGCGGCAGAAGGGAAATTAGAACAAATGCCAGTGCGTATCCCGCGCTAAAGCCCTCGTTCGCAGCGGCTGCCGTGTTTGCCTTGCTAACTATTTTCACCCCCCAAAGTTATTCCAATTCTCCGCAGAACGACCCAGAAGCGAATGCGCCCCTCAAACAGCTTAGCCTGGCACAGCTCGGTAGCGTCGAAGTGACCACCACATCAAAAGAGCCTGAGACGGTGTGGCGCACTCCCGCTGCCATTTACGTCATTACCCAGGAGGACATCCGCAGGTCCGGAGCTACCAGCATTCCTGAAGTCCTTCGCCTGGTGCCAGGGGTTGAGGTCGCGCGAATCGACTCCAATCAATGGGCCGTAGGCATACGTGGATTCGGCAGTAGTTTCTCGAAGTCAGTTCTTGTACTCATCGACGGACGCAGTGTTTACACTCCGCTGTTTGCCGGCGTGTATTGGGATGTTCAGAACGTACTGCTTGAGGACGTGGAGCGGATCGAAGTGATCCGTGGACCCGCCGGCACCGTTTGGGGCGCAAACGCCGTCAACGGCGTGATCAACATCATTACCAAGAGTTCCAAGGATACTCACGGCGGACTGGCCGCGGTTAGCGGCGGCAATGTCGAACAGGGTAGCGGTCGGTTTCATTACGGCGGTGGCTACCGGACCAACGTGAACTATCGTGTCTATGGCATGGCTTTCGGGCGCGCGCCCGGATTCCATTCCGACCGTGACAATTTCGATGATTGGCAAGTGGGTCAGGGTGGTTTCCGGATCGATTGGGACAATCAGAAGCGCGACACCCTGACTTTGCAGGGCGACCTTTATAAGGGGAGCGTTGGGCAAATAGTGAATATCGGATATTATTCACCGCCCGCATCAATCAATGTTGTCGGAAGTCAGGACGTGTCCGGCGGTAACATCCTTGGTCGCTGGCGCCGGACAGTTGATGCCGGCGATATTCAAGTTCAAGCTTACTACGATCGAACCTACCGGCTGGGTCCCCAATTGGGCGAAACCCGCAATACGTTTGATGTCGATTTCATTCATCATCTGACGTTCCTACCGCGGCAGGATTTCATCTGGGGTGTGGGCGCTCGATGGAGCCCCAGCGATTTAATCCAGACAGTGGCCACCGTGGATTTCCTTCCGCATCATCAGTCGGACAACATCTATAGCGCTTTCTTGCAAGACCAGATCGCCATCGTTCGAGACAAGCTGCAAATCACGATCGGCTCGAAATTCGAGCACAACATTTACACTGGTTGGGAATTGCAGCCGAGCGCCCGCTTGTTGTGGACCCCGAGTGTGCATCAGACCATTTGGGGATCCATTTCACGCGCCGTTTCCACTCCCTCTCGAGTGGACGAGAATCTACAGCTCACCGGGTTCACAACTATTCCGGTGCCGATTTTTTTCAGGATTGCGGGCAACCCGAAATTCGTATCGGAAACCCTGTTAGGTTACGAAGTGGGATATCGCAGGCTGATCACACCTCGACTGTACCTGGATGTCTCTCTGTTTCATAACAACTACAACAATCTAACGAGTTTTGGGAACTTTACGCTCTCGGTCGAGACTAATCCGAGCCCAGCGCATTTGCTGCTGACAGTTCCATGGACCAATGGAATCTTAGGTAACACCAATGGCGGGGAAATATCACCCGATTGGAAAGTCTCGCACTGGCTGGAGCTCAAGGCGTCATACTCTTATGTAAGCCTCGACTTGAAGAATATGCCGGGGAACACAGACGCAGGCACGCTCGGTTTGGATCAAGGCTCAAGCCCCCGTCACCAAGTCGTCGTGCAATCCTTGTTCAATTTACCCAAACGCTTTGAGTTCGATCCGACCTATAGGTACGTAAGTGCGCTCCCCGCTCAGTCGGTAAAAAGCTACTCAACGATGGATCTGCGATTTGGCTGGCGTTTCGCCGGTAACGTCGAAGCGTCTGTAGTCGGACAGAACCTCTTTCAACCCAACCACATGGAATTTGGCTTCAGTCCTGGACCAATGGTCGGTGTAAGGCGAAGCGTCTACGGACAGATCACCTGGCATGAGACGCGCTAAGATATGAGTGGCTTCCCATCCGGGTTCGAACGTGGTGCGGCATCCGATCGAAGGAGCCCGTTTCAGCGGGCGTTAACGATTCTGTGGTGCGTGCTCTTCTCGGTTTTGAGCCTATCGGCCGAACAGCCTAAGCCTAGTGAGTATCAGGTAGAGGCCGTGTATCTCCTCAACTTTGCCAAATTTGTCGAATGGCCTGCCCAAGTTGTTTCCCCTGAAGAACCATTCAACATCTGTGTGCTGGGTCAATATCCCTTCGGCGCGACCCTCGATAAGACCGTTGCCGGGGAAACGATTGATGGCAGGAAAGTCGTCGTTCGGCGTTTCTTGAAGCCGCAGGAGGTTATGAGCTGTCGTATTTTGTTCATCGGTCTATCCGAGGAGGCTCGTCTCGCGGAAATCCTGAAGATACTCGACAAGACCAGCATCTTGACCGTCAGCAATGTGCCCAAATTCTCGCAACACGGCGGCATGATCGAGTTTGTGGTAGAGGCCAATAAGATTCGCTTCGAGGTGAACTTGACGAGTGCGGAGCGCGCTGGCCTGACATTGAGTTCCGAACTGCTTAAGGTGGCCACCGCCGTGACCCGTAACGCTCAGCCTGGAGATTGATCTGTCGATGCCGAAGGTTCGCCACAATTCAATCACCACCAAGTTGACCAGGATGAACATGCTGGTGAGCGGCGCCGCGCTCCTGATCGCCTGCGCGGCGTTCGTGGCGTATGACCTCGTGAGCTTTCGAGAGAGCATGGCGCATAACCTCGCGATCGAGGCTCAAATCGTCGGTTCGAACTCCGTTTCCGCGTTGTTGTTCAACGATCCCCGCTCTGCGGAGAACACGCTGTCGGCATTGCAAGCAGCTCCGAACATAATATCGGCGGCGATTTACACACCAGATGGCGCTACGTTCGCTGCCTATTCACGTAATGCCGGCGCCAAAACAGCGAAGAATTTGCCATCGATTCCCCCGCGCCAAGAAGATACCTATTGGTTCAAGAGCGGTAGACTCGAATTAGCTCATCCAATTGTGTTCCGGGGGAAACGGACGGGTACTGTCTACATCCTTTCCGACTTGCGTGAGATGACACAGCGTCTGAAGCGCTATGCGGGAATCGCCGCGATCGTGCTCCTGGCCTCCCTACTGGCCGCGCTTCTGGTCGCGTCAATATTCCAGCGAGCGGTTGCCGAACCTATCGTGCGCCTTGCGGAAACTGCGCGAATTGTTTCTCGTGACAAGAACTATGCGCTACGCGGAACACCCACCGGGAACCGCGACGAGCCCGACATCCTAATCGGGGCATTTAATGAGATGTTGGAGCAAATCCAGGAGCGCGACGGAGCTCTACGAAAGGCTCACGATGAGTTGGAGCAGCGTGTCCACGAGCGCACTGCTCAGCTAGCCGCAACCAACAAGGAACTGGAAGCATTCTCCTATTCCGTCTCGCACGATTTGCGCGCACCACTTCGTAGTATCGATGGTTTCAGTCTGGCCCTGCTCGAAGATTATGGCGATCGCCTCGCCGCCGAGGGGAAGGATCATCTTCAGCGCATCCGTGCCGCAACCCAACGTATGGGAATGTTGATTGACGATCTCCTGAACCTCTCCCGTATGACGCGCGCAGAAATCCGCAAAGAAGCTGTGAACCTTAGCGCGCTTGCCCAGTCGGTCGTAGCAGGTCTTCGCGAGGCACAGCCAAACCGGCAAATAGAATTCCGGATCGAAGATCGCCTGGAGGCCAGCGCGGATCCTCGTCTCGTACAGGTGGTCCTCGAGAATCTATTGGGGAATGCTTTCAAGTTCACCTCGAAATGCACCTCCGCCTGCGTTGAGTTCGGCAAGCTCCGTAACAATGGAAGCTCCGCTTATTTTGTTCGTGACAATGGCGCTGGGTTCGACTCTGCCTATGCTACTCGCTTGTTTGGTGCCTTCCAGCGGCTTCACACCGCGTCGGAATTTCCCGGAACCGGAATCGGACTCGCTACCGTGCAGCGGATCGTTCATCGGCACGGTGGTGAAATCTGGGCCGAAGGGGCCGTCGAGAAAGGCGCGACGTTCTATTTTACGTTGTGACTCGTGGAGGCCCAGAAATCGTGGAGGACACCAAAGTGATCCTATTAGTTGAAGACAATCCAGACGACGAAGCGCTCACTCTGCGAGCCCTGAACAAGAACAATATTAAGAATGACGTGGTGGTTGCGCGCGATGGCGCGGAAGCGCTCGAGTATCTCTTCGGCACTGGAAAATACGCAGGGCGTGATACCGCCCTCCTGCCCCAAGTTGTGTTGCTGGATCTGAAACTCCCGAAGATCGAAGGCTTGGAAGTATTGCGTCGGGTGCGGGCGGATGAACGGACAAAACTTCTGCCCGTGGTGATTCTAACTTCTTCAAACGAGGACCAGGACCGGATTACGGGATATGGCCTCGGAGCAAACAGCTACGTTCGAAAGCCGGTCGATTTCAGCCAATTCCTTGAGGCCGCTCGTCAGCTTGGCTTGTATTGGCTAGTGCTCAACGAAGGTCCTCCGGTAAGGAGATCATAAATGGGGGCTCCCCTTCGAGTACTCGTGGTCGAGGATTCAGAAGATGACGCCGCTCTCTTGCTGCTCGAATTGCGACGAGGTGGCTATGACGTGAGGCACGAGCGCGTGGATACCGCCCCTGCTATGACCGCCGCACTAAACCAGCGGGAGTGGGATCTGGTCCTCTCCGATCATTCGATGCCTCATTTCTCGGGAAGCGCTGCCCTAAGCTTATTGAGGACAAAACAATCCGAATTGCCCTTCATTTTCATCTCCGGAACCATGGGGGAGGAAGCCGCAGTCGCAGCCCTGAAGGATGGCGCACAGGATTACCTGATAAAGGGCAATCTGACGCGGCTGGTGCCCGCTGTTCAGCGGGAGCTGCGGGAAGCAGGGGAGCGCCGAGCACACAAGCTCTTGGAACGGCAGGTGCTCCAATTGCAAAAGTTCGAAGCGATCGGACGACTCGCCGGTGGCATAGCTCACGATTTTAACAACGCCATCGGCGCAATCCTGGGCTGGGCCGACCTCGCCATTCAGGAAGCACAACAGGGTAGCCGACTCCACGATCGCCTCCACAAGATCTGTGCGCAAGCCCAGCGAGCGGCAGGGCTGACATCGCAACTGCTCGCGTTCGCGCGACAGCAAGTCTTGCAACGAAGAAAAATCAACCTCAACAGCCTTGTTGAGGAAGGCACCGGTCTCCTTCGAAGAGTGATTGGAGCAGACATTGACGTGCGGATCGCTCCAGCCGCCGACCTTCGCGTTGCAGTAGCGGACCCCGTCCAAATTGACCAGGTCCTGATGAATCTCTGCCTCAATGCTCGGGATGCAATGCCGAAAGGCGGTCGGCTTATCATCGAGACTCAAAATGTCGAGTTTGATCAAGAATATTGCCGGTTCCACACTTTCGTGCATCCCGGCAGCTACGTCTTGCTCACCGTTTCTGATACTGGCACGGGAATGGATTCCGCCACGATCGAACACATCTTCGAACCCTTTTTCACAACCAAGGAAGTTGGCAAGGGCACGGGCCTCGGCCTGGCAACGGTATTCGGGATCGTCAAACAACACGACGGGTTTATCAACGTGTATAGCGAACCTGGAAAAGGAACCACATTTCGAGTCTATCTTCCGAGTGACAGCGGTGCCGCGGAACCGCTCAAAACCGAAGTCACTGAGCGACCCCAAAAAGGAACAGAAACCGTCCTGTTGGCCGAAGACCACGAAGGTCTTCGTGAACTGGGCCAAGAGACTTTGGAAGCGCTCGGTTATCGTGTGATCGTGGCGACCGACGGCACTGAAGCAGTCGCTCTTTTCAAAAGCAATATGGCTCGAATCGATGCGGCTATTGTCGATGTCGTCATGCCAGGGATGAGCGGCCCCGACGCTTACGCAGAGATGTGTAAGATTCGACCCGGCCTCGCTGTTGTCTTTGCGACCGGGTACACAGCAGAAGCAGCATCTCTGACTTCCTTAGTTGACAAAGGTGCATCGATTCTTCAGAAACCATACACCGCGACGAGTCTTAGTAAGGCAATTCGTCATGTTCTGGAAACCAACTCGAATGTGTCGCGTTAGCAAAAATGCGCATAAACGTTGGCTGGTTTCAATTCGTTAGCCAAGAGTGAACAAAGTGCGCAGGTGATCGCCATAGATGGTTATAACTCGCTCGAATTTAGGTACAGCTTGAGGACAACTGAGAGCGGAAATCTGGCTTCTTTCATACATAAGCGACGCCAGGAAAGCCTTTAAGGTTTTTGGTCTGCTACTTCGGGACTAGGAGGTTGTCAATCTAGTCCTCCACAACCTGAAAGCAGTAGAATTTCTTGAGATCATGTCGACGACAATTAGATTCTTCGCAGACCTAATTCGGATTTTTGGTTAACCTAAGAAGCTCGCCGGGCTTCAGTCGTGGATGTAGTTGCCGTCAGCAACACGACGTTGGGATGATCCTGCCACCTAAGCCAGATCAGGCGCGCTCAGGCGACTCTCCGATGTTGTCTTCCACATCGCGCTCCACATCGCGCACAGCTCGCCAGCCACAAAGGAGTCCATCGTAAGCGAACGATGTGTGCGGCGGGGAGAGCGAGGATTTCAAAGTTAACAAAAAGCGGTGGGCAAAGTTCCGGGCTCAAAAGGCTAAGACAGGGAAGTAGCCGGTTCAGCTTGCAGTGGCGAAACGGCCGATGACCTTATTCACTATGGATACAATATACGATATGCCGGTCCAGTTGTGCTTGGTCAGACGCGATCTCGCATTATGAAAGTGCGTCTGCAAAACAACCGATGCCCAGCTTGGGCCCGTGGTTCGGTCGACCGAGGCTCTGCACCACACCGCCGCCACCATCAGTGTTGCACTGCCGCTGCCGCTGACACTGTAGTCCGCATCTAGCCCTCTTAGAAGTTCAGTTTTAGGGCAACTTGTGAGACGCGCCCTGGTTGTGACTTGAGGATTTGCCCGAACGTTGCGTCGTCGCGGTTGCCGTCTACTGCACCGGCGCCATCGAACTGGGCATGGTTGAAGGTGTTAAAGGTCTCGAAACGGAATTCCAGCGAGCTTGCCTCCGTGAGTTGGGTAACCTTGTGCAGAGCCATATCGTAATTGTTGATTCCCGGACCGTAGAAGAAACGCCGCGAGGAAGTGCCAAAGGTGCCCAAGGGGTTCTGACTGAACAGTGAGGTGTTGAAGGCCAGCGGGTTGTTGCGCGGATCGTGGTTGACGTTCAACGCACCCAAACTGGGATTGTAATTCGGCAGGTCGATGCTCACGCTGTTGACACCGTTGTTTTGGACCTGAACCAGAGCCTGGTCTCCAAAGCTCTGAAAGGTGACCGGCAATCCCGTCGAAAAACGCGACACCCCGGAAATGGCCCAGCCCTTCGTCAAGCGATTGGATGCGCGAAACAACTTGTCAAATGGCATTTCATAGTTATAGCTGACGACGAAATTGTGTTTCAGGTCGAAAGCGGAAATCGCGTATTCCTTGTGAAAATCAAACGGATTGATCTGTTCTTGAATGCTGGAGGCCCAGTCCATCGACTTGCCGTAGGTGTAGCTGGCCAATAAAGTGAGACGCCCCGCCGTGCGCTTGAGAGATGTTTGGAAACTATTGTAGTTGGAGATTCCCATGTTCTGGTAGACCGCGTCCGTGCCGATCATGTTCGGATACGGCGACCGGGTTCCATGGACAACCGTCCCGTCCGCCCGCGTATACACGAGGTTCTCGCCGAAAGGGCCGCAAAGAGGGCTTCCCCGAGCGACGTCTAGCTGCTGGCTCAGGCTGAGGCACATCGCGGGATTCCCGGGGCTTACGCTGTGAACGGCCAGAAGATGCCGACTTAGGGAGCCGGTGTAGCCGACGCTCAACAGCATGTTCGAGCCAAGTTGCCGCTCGATGGTCAAGTTCGCCGACATGGTGTACGGGGTCTTATTGCCTCGAAACACGCTTCCGGCACCGCTGATGGGCGTATAGCGTGTCCAATCAATGTTGGCATCGGGATTCTTAGCCGACACGGTGTAGGGCGGAACATTCACCGGAAACTGCTGAATATAATTCGTCCCCGTCAGCGCTCCAACAAATGGTGTGGCCATCACTGGAGATTCCGGACTGGTGTAGGTCAACCCATACGGTGGGTTGCCCGTCGGATAGGCGATCGTGAGACCTTCGACAGCCGTGAAGAAGCGACCCGCGCCCCCACGAATGCTGGTCTTCCCCGGTCCACCAGTCAATTTCCCCAGAAATCCATCGGAGAAATTCGGCGAGTACGCAACTCCTAGCCTCGGCGCGAAATTATCCAACGGCGAGAGCCCGATGGCCGGGCGAACGTGGCCGCCATTCGGCAGGGGATCCCCCGGCACCAGGTAGCCGAGAGGCGCACCTGGGAAGGTCTTCGACTGAACGCCTTGCACGAAGGTTGTGATTTGATTGTGCTCCTCGGCCCAAGGGGTGATGTAATCCCAGCGAAGGCCGTAGTTGATAGTGACATTGGGTCTGATCCGCCAGCTATCTTGCGTGAACACACCGCCGCCGGCGGCTCGTTCATGAAAAGCTGGGGAGGATTGCTGGGAGTAGAAATCGGGAAGTCCAAGTAGGAAATCGGCGAAACCGTTGCCGGTCGTCTGACTGCCGCTGCCAAAAAATGAAAACGTTCCGTTGGCAACCAAGTCCGGATTCTGCTTGATTTTGTACCAGGTGTACTGAAAGCCCGTTTTGATCGTGTGCTTGCCCATGACCTTGGAAACCGTGTCGCTCGCCTGGAACGTATTGTTCACCTGCTGCACAAAGAAAGGCTCTGTCCCCGTCGTAAACGAGTTGAAGTACAGCGTTTCCACGCCGGCGAATTTTGGCGCTCCTTGAATGATGCCCTGGCCTCCCGAGTTGATGCCTTGGTCGGCAAGCGTTGTGCCCACGCCTCCCTTGGGGGCGCCCAGACTGTTATTTAAGCGGGTTCCGCTGAACCGCGCTTCGTTGACGAGTGTTGACCCAAACGCTTTGGTGTTGCTGACGACGAAGAGCTGGTCTATGCCATTCGAAACACCATCAAAGGAGCCGCCGTTTGGATTGGGCACGGTCGCCCCGCCGAACCCAGAAGGATATGGATTGTCCAGATTGTATTGGTCATAGAAATAGTAGAAGGAAAAGTCTCCCGATTTGGTGGTATTCCAATCGACGCGCCCAGACGCTTTTTCATCGTGAATCGTCATCGCTTCGCCAGAAGATTCGAAAGCATTTGGTCCAATGTTGGGAGACGGAATGTATCGCAGCAGCTTCGTCGCCGGAACCGCGAATGCCGATTGCGGGATGATTGTGCCCGGAAAGACGCACGTGCTCTGGGTGCATCCGGGTGTGTAGAAGGCTTCCTTCGTATGAACGGGGTATCCCAGTGCTTTGCTCAGTGTCTGCGCCAGGAAGGCGCCATTGACGGTGCCCGGCAGAGGATTCTGACTACTTGGCGTGACTAGGTCGGAGAAGTTTCCGGAGCGATTAGCTAAGGAAGGCACACCCACATGTCCGGTGTCCTGGCCCTGCCTGGTGTGTTGTCCCTGATAATCGCCGAAGAAGAAAAGCTTATTGCGCTTGATCGGCCCTCCGAGAGTTCCCCCATATTGATTCTGCTGAAAGACCGAACGCTTGGAGGAGAAGTAGCTTTTCGAATCGAGATTGGTATTCCGCAGGAATTCAAACAGGGAGCCGTGGAACGCATTCCCGCCAGACTTGGTCACAACATTGATCAACCCGCCGCTGTAGTTGCCGTATTCGGCATCGGCATTGGTGGTCAGAATGCGAAACTCGGCAATGGAATCGAGGTTCGGAATAATTCCCGCCTGTTGGCCGATACCTTCCTCCACGCTGGCCCCGTTCAAGGAAAAGCCGTTGGCGTCCTCGCGTTGGCCGTTAATCGAAAACTGCCCAGTGTTGGCTTCGCCCGCGGCAGGAACGGTGCCAAAACCTCCGCCGGACGTGCTGTTGCCCGCACCGCTCGTTGTGATGGGCGTCACGCCTACCTGCAAAGCGAACAGGTCCGTGTAGCTGCGTCCGTTCAGCGGTATCTCCGTGACTTTCTTGGTTCCCAGAACTTGTCCGAGCTGTGTATCCGTCGTTTCGACTTGGGCGGCATTTTCCGTGACGACAATCGACTGGTCCTGTTCCTTCACTTGCAACGTCACATCCACCACCAGGGCGGTATCGATCTCGATGACTAAGCCGCTTCTGGCGTAGTCCTTAAACCCGTCCAAAGTCACATCGATGCGGTATTGCCCAACGGGTAGAACGGGAAAAGTGAATACGCCGTTATCGGTCTTGATGGCTTGTTTAATTCCAGTGGCCGCATTGGTGACGACTACGGTAGCCCCCATCACGACGGAACCCGATTGATCGGTAATGACACCCGTGATTTTCCCCGTGACTTCCGCCTGCACTGCACAGCTGGAAACCAGGATTGCAACTAGCAGATACAAAGCCTTCTTTTTTACGCGATGCATTATCCTCTCCTTGATGGCTTACTCTCGAATTGGTAACGACCCATGCTTGCGAACGACATTGGCTTCCTGCATCCGGGGCCAGGCTTGTCGTCGTTGCTCTCAACTGCTTTTCTAACTCGTTTCCTCCTTTCCTACTCCTGCTCGGCGATGATTTCCCAACTCACGCCAGTCACGCCGGACTCCCGGCTCAAGCGGCTCACGATCTGCTCGAGCACTGAGTTCTGCCTGCCAGTACTCGTCAGAATCGCGTGCACTTCGACCTTCCCCGTATGCTCAACGTCATCGCTCTTCAGAGACTTGAGGAGCAGCGGTTGCCCGCCCAGGGAATGGAGCAAAAGCGCGCGCAAGTGGGCTTCCTGATCGGTGCGGGCGGTAATCCTAAACAGATAGGTAATGTCCAAATCCGAGCTGCCGGCATCCCGGTTGAGGGCTTTGCCAATCGGACGCAGACCAATATTCGCAGCAAGAACTGCGATTGCGCCGGTGGCGGCAGATCCATACATTCCATAACCCGCCAGCGTTCCGATCGCCGCTGAACACCACAATGTTGCGGCGGTGTTCAGCCCCGTGATATTCAGACCGTTTCGCAGGATTACGCCTGCTCCGAGAAAGCCAATGCCCGAGACCACCTGCCCTGCCATGCGAAAACTGTTGTCTGGGTGCGCCGCAAGCGCCGAAAGCATGACGAACATCGCTGCACCTGCGGCCACCAACGCGTTTGTACGCAGGCCGGCCATCCGCTGACGCCATTGCCGTTCCGCGCCGACCAGCGCTCCGAAAAAGAGCGCAACAACGAGACGAATTGCGAATAAATACCAAAGCATTTTTGTCCCCTCTGCCCAATTCAAGTCCCTAATTAGTGCAAAAGAATAGAATTCAAAACTTCTGCATCAAACCGGTCCGTGGAATCTTGTTCAAGTGCTTCCAAAGAATGTGTAGTAGGTGCCACTCGCACGCACGATTGGAACGCCGTCAGTGCTGGATCAATCCAGATCGAAACCAAAGGAACTTCCGTCGTCGTGCACTGGAACGCAAATCCGCTACAGCGCGCGTTGCAAAGTCCCAGGAAGTACCCGTGAGCGTGCGCACAGTCCTCTCCGCTGGCGAGACACACCTGTCTTTTTGCGCAGGCAAAGGTCTCGCAAGCTGAAATCAATTTATGAGTTGGGAATCTCTACAGAAACGGGAGAGTCTCCCACTCGCTCGGGTTTTCTGTGTTCCGGGAGAGCGAGCGGAAGTTCAGGAGTGCGTCGCGCTATGCTCGCCAATCACGGATTGCCAGGTGATTGCTACTACCTGGAGGTTCAGGTTCTTTGGATGTAATTTCCATATATACTTACCTCGAGTTGTCTACCCTACCCCTACTGGGTAGGACTTCACTTTGATACCCTAGCCGGATAGGATAGTCAAGAAAAATGTCACACACTTCGAGAGAAAAATTGGACTTGGTAAACCGAACCAAAAAAGTCGTCGGTCAACTCGAGTCGGTACTCAAAGCCCTGAATGGCGACGAACAATGCTCCGAGATCCTTCGCCGTCTCGCTGCCGCCCGTGGGGCGATCAACAGCCTCATGGGCGAGCTCATGGAAGATCACATCCTCAACCACATGCCGAAAAATTCGAAATCGGCCGAGGAAGCCGCTGAGGACATGATTCAAATTGTCCGCACTTATCTCAAATAGGGTTCGCACTAAAGATCGACCTCCGAACAACGAAACCATCGCGGACATTTACGCAGCACCGATGATCAAAGGCTCCTCAGAGATTCCGTTTGTCCGGTTACGGCAGCGCTAACCGGGACTTGATCTGACTTCGGGTCCGTTGCCGCAGCCCGCCCGGCCGATTGCATCCTCAGCATAGTCGACCATACACTTGAGTCCTTCCAGTCCGCATTAACGGACCTGTGCATCCCGCGTAAGCGAGGCGAGGTCAACAAACCATGTTCCAGCGCTACACAGAAAAGGCTCGCCGTGTGATTTTCTTCGCACGCTACGAGGCGAGTCAGTACGGCAGCCCCTACATGGAAAGTGAGCACTTCTTGCTTGGACTCTTGCGAGAAGATTTGGGGCTTGTAAGGCGGTTCCTGGGACCAAACAGCGTCACGACAGACATTCGCGCCGAAATCGAGAGACAAATCACTCGACGCGAGCGTATTTCAACTTCCGCAGAAGTTCCGTTGACTACCGAATGCAAGAAGATCCTGAACCTGGCCGTGGAAGAATCTGAAAGACTCGCTCACCAGTGGATCGGAACGGAACACATTTTACTTGGTATATTGGGGGTTGAAGGCTCGCTAGCTGCGCGGCTCCTGCGGGAGAGAGGCCTCAAGCCGCACGCAATCCGAGAGCTGTTGGCAAAGACCCCTGCTTCTGACAGCGCTAAGGCGGGGGCAAGCCCGAGCAGGGGAGCCATCGAAGCGCTGGACAGTTTCCTTGCGGGACTCAAATGGTATGACTGGGAACAACTGGCTCCTTTTTTCGCTCAGAATCCGCAGTTCGTTGATTCCTCGGGAAAGCGCTGGATAGGTCGTGAAGAAATCGAGAAACAGTTTGAGATTCTTTTCGCTCCCTACGCAAAGAAGAACGTAACATTCCTCCTGGAAGGCACATATTCGGGTCCCGCTGAGTGTGTTGTAGCAAGCGTATTGTGGGAGAACGTGACCTTCGGAGGTGAACCAACGAGATCTATGCACCGCATGACGGTCATCCTTGCACAGGTACTGGAGGACTGGCCCATTTTCTTGTTGCAGGTAACTCCGGTCATCGCGAACTGAATTCCGGTCCTGCCACCATGACTGTCGATGACGGTCTGAAAATTCCCTGACCACCAACGGGTTCTGGCAGCTGCAGGCTAACTCCCGAGAAGTCGGATTTCCGCACATGTGCTTTTATGATGATTCCGCATGTTCGACACACGTGACTCGTCCAAGTGGATTGTTTCAAGGTTTCCCTGCGCCAGACGGCGATTCGCGCTATGGTGAAGTCAGCATGACCACGGCAGCCCGAGTCAAGTTTTGGGCGTTCGCAGGTCTGAGGAAGGTTGTCCATGAACTTAACTACCAGCACTCGACAGGTACGTGGCGTCACAGTCGTAGATATTGAAGGCCGTATTGTTCTCGGGGAAGAAAGCGCCAAACTGCGCGAGTTGGTGAGCGAGCTATTAAAAAACGGACAAAAGAAAATCCTATTCAACCTTGTTGATGTCCAGTACATCGACAGCTCCGGCCTTGGTTCTCTCGTCAGCGCCTTCACCAGCGTGCGGCGGCAGGGAGGCGAATTAAAGCTGCTGCATCTCACGAGTAAAGTTCACGACGTGCTGCAAATCACAAAGTTGTACACCGTCTTTGACATCATGGATGATGAAGCAGTGGCCATTAATTCGTTCGGTCAGTCGGCAGCGGTATAAGGTATTCATTGGTCGCGTGCTGTGGTGGATTCGGACAGCTACCTGATTCGGCATCCCAACATTGTCCTTCGAGGCGCCCGATGCTTGGCGAGCAGAGCGACGTTCTATAGTGCCCGATAGGTCGCGCTGCAGAAAAAGTGCTTCGCGAATTTCATTGTCCGATTCCCGCGTTTTATCAGGGACTTGCCGGGTTGCTGTTGTTAGTCGGCTAACATGCACTGGCGTTACCACACGACGCATTTCTGCTGATGCGTTTTAAAGTAGCGATCGTTCTATCAGCGTTTCTCTAGACGATTGGATCGGGACCTTTCGATGCGCTTAGAAACGTTCAACTCGCAGGGGTGTCAAACTACTATGACAAGAGCACGTCTAGAATTGAGATTTTCTTGACGTGGAAGTAGGCAGCGGGTTTAACTGACCAACATGAAGCACTTCAATTGCTTCCGCGCCGTCTATAAAGGCCCAATCATCGGCCTGTTATCGTTCTCTTTTCTTACGTTGGCTTTGCTGTTCCCCGTGAAACAAGTCTGGCCGCAAAACATCGCAGAAGGCGTCGAACCGTTTCTGCGCCTGGAAAAGCCAAAATATCTGCTTGGCGAAACGATTCGATTTTGGGTTGGCGTTAACGTGAAGAATTCCTCCGCTATTACTAAAGAAGTAATGAAGCCCTGCACTTTAAGTATTGGCAAGCCAGACGGAGCAACTGAAACACAATCCGTTGGCTTGGGCCGCGAAGGACTAACGGGCGAGTATAGCTCGTATGGTGGCTGGGGTTTTGGTGAGGCAGACGTAAAGACAGGGACGTATATCTTGGTCCTCCAGTGTGCAAACGAAAAAACGAAGCCCGTAGAATTGGTCGTTGAAAGAAATGACATTTTTGACCAAATAAAGGCGGACTTTCGCTTTGAACGGTCAGGGGCTATCACTACGGGTGAGTCAGTGCCCGTCATTCTTTCGGTGCAAAACAATTCGAGGTACCAAATACGGTTTCCTCAACGAGGTTCGATGGGTGAGGGCGTCGGTATAGAAGTTCACCGCCAAGAGCCTGCCATGTCCTCTGCTTTTTTTTACCCTGCGGATAAGCTGGCCAGCGCAACTTCTATGCCAGACACGTATTCGTGGGATTCAGCCCCCTTTGTTGCGTCGATTAGTTTAGGACCGGGAGAACGTTTTGAACAACGCTTCACGCTTGAAGACGCGTACACATTCGACCAACCTGGAGACTATGAAGTTACGTTCAACACTCTACTTGCGATTCTAGTAGGGGGAAAGAGCGATCCGTTTGCGGACTACTGCCCGATTAGGTTAGCAGTTATAGGCAAAGCGACCTTTGCTCCTGCAAACGAGGCCGGTGCGCGAAGGCCCAAAGCCACACGGCGGACGCGCACGCACTAGAGGAGTCGGACCACGCCATACTATCGATGAGCCAGGCGAACAACGAAGAGCGATCTTCGGCGGAGTCTGGGGAGAAAAGGACGCGGGCCCAGGAGAACATCGTTCAACCCCACACCAATCCCCGACACAGGGCGGGGAACGCGTGTCCCAGGGCTTGAGCGGTATGCGAGTAGCAGCACTCCTCGCCAATCCTCCAAGGGGGGAGCCATATGCGGTAATGCCGCTCGTACGGTTCTGTGCGGGGGGCGATCTGCGATGATCGTCCCTACCGCGACCCCTTAGTAACCCCTAGTAAAGGGTGTGCCACGTTGCAAAATTCTCTGCACCTCCTAAGGATTCGAGAGGACGCGAGTCAAGCCCGAGCTCCAGCACGCTGCTTGCATCTCTTTACTGCTCAGAGGGAGAATGACACGTGGAGATAGCCACCGATGGTACATACAATCGTGGACGGAGCGTTTCGGCAAACCAATTTGACCAACGAATCTTCCGAGTATCTAGGCAAGCGCGAGGAGCTTCGACTCGCCGAAATCGAGCTCATGCGCCAGCGCGAACGCGTCGCTGAGCTGCGCCGCCGTCTTCCGCAGGGCGCTCCTATTCAGGACTACCAGTTTGAAGAAGGCCCGCGCGATCTCAACATTGGTGACGCGCCCCTGCA
>DASYJM010000223.1:0-10732 GCA_035996445.1 Candidatus Acidiferrum sp.
GGTGAACCTGGTCTCAAGCTCGTCCTCGGAATGAAGCAACTGGTATAGCCCTTAGCGAATAATCGCGCGCCAGCCTCCGATTTCACCGCGTCTGCACCGCTATTTTCTCAAACGAAAAAAGTAGATTGGTGCGGGCCTCAATTCTCACCGCCCGTGCCGCAACTTCCATGGCCTGACCGCGACGGATCAACGCGCGGTGCTCCTCCTGGCTAGGTATTCCCTGCCAGCGTTGATGCGCGGTCCATTTATAACCGCGTTCCCAATCGATATATTTCTCATCCTCGAAACCACCCGAAAAATACCGTAGAAACTTGTTGCGGCACCGTTTCGGGCCATTCGCAAGCGGTTCGCGAAGCTGACTGCTGCGAAGACTTTCAATATGCTGAGTTTCGATAAGGCGCGCTGTCGTCCTGAATGCATGCGTGGCCCGTCGTCCGTAGAACAATACTCACTTTAATTTGGAATAGCGGCAGCCCAATCCAGTGAATTCCCTATTTGTGGCGCCTCTTACGGGTAGGAGCGGGATCGATCGGGCGGCTTTCATGGCCGCAAGATGCCCCCTTCGCAAGGCTTTCAAGTGCGAGCTCGACGCCAACATTTTTCGCCCAGAACACATATAATTTATAGGCACGACCACGACGAAGCTAGACAAGAGCTCTTACCATTGCAGCCTCCGGAGGCCCAGCAGACATGGCAATCGCGTCTATTAATCCCGCGACGGGAGAAGTCTTAAAAACATTTGAGCCGCTAACCGCTGCGCAGATCGAAGCAAAGTTGAGCTTGGCCGCGAAGACCTTTGAGACATTTCGCAAGACCAGCTTTGCTGAACGCGCACGCATGATGAATAAGGCAGCTGACATACTGGAGAGCGAAAAGGAATCGCTCGGCAAGTTGATGACCCTCGAAATGGGCAAGACCTATCGCTCGGCGGTGGATGAAGCGGTGAAATCCGCGTGGGGTTGCCGTTATTACGCAGAAAACGCCGAGCGCTTCATGGCCGATGAAGTCATCGAGACCACCGCCAGCCGCAGCTACGTGCATTACCAGCCGCTTGGGCCCATTTTGGTGGTGATGCCCTGGAATTACCCTTTCTGGCAGGTTTTTCGTTTTATCGCGCCGGGTTTGATGGCCGGAAATGTTGGCGTGCTCAAGCATGCCTCCAACGTTCCGCAATGCGCCCTGAAAATTGAAGAGATCATGCTGCGCGCGGGATTCCCGGAGGGCGCGTTTCAGACCTTGCTGATCGGGGTCAAAGAAGTGGATGCAATTTTAAATGATCCGCGTATTCAGGCCGCGACTCTTACGGGCAGCGAAGAAGCGGGCAAGCAAGTAGGCATGTCCGCGGCCAAGAGCATTAAAAAAGTTGTGCTGGAGCTGGGTGGCAGCGATCCTTTCATCGTGATGCCCAGCGCGAATCTCGATGACGCGGTGGCTACCGCGGTGAAAGCCCGGGTGGGAAATAACGGACAATCCTGTATCGCCGCGAAACGCTTTATCATCGCCGACGAAATCGCCGACAAGTTTGAGCGTGCCTTCGTCAGCAAAATGGAATCGTTGAAGGTTGGCGATCCGATGGATGCAAAGACCGATGTCGGCCCGCTGGCCACAGCCGGTGCCGTGGAATCGCTGCAAGCCGACGTACAAAAATCAATTGACGCTGGCGCAAAAGTTTTAACCGGCGGAAAACCAAACGGAGGGCCGGGCTATTTTTATCCGCCGACGGTGCTCACCAACGTGCCCAAGAATTCGCCGGCGGGCAGCGAAGAATTGTTTGGGCCGGTTGCTTCGCTATTTAGAGTGAAAAATGCTCAAGACGCCGTGCGCGTGGCCAATGATCACCGTTACGGCCTGGGAGCCAGCGCCTGGACCAATGATGATCGTGAGCGGGATTTGTTCATCAAGGAGTTGGAAGCCGGAATGGTTTTTATCAACCAGATGGTGGCATCCGATCCACGCGTGCCCTTCGGCGGAGTGAAGCGTTCAGGCCACGGCCGTGAATTGAGCATCAACGGCATTCGCGAATTCACAAATATAAAAACGGTGTGGATTAAGTAGCGGCGGCTTTAGGAAAGTGTTTCGCTAGCCGCCGCCAATCGCTGCGCGGCGGTTTCGGGCGTAATGTCCCGCTGCGGCGAACCCAGCAACTCATAACCCACCATGAATTTTTGAACTGTCGCAGAGCGCAATAACGGCGGGAAGTAGTGCGCGTGAAAATGCCACTCAGGGTGAGTATGCCCATTGACAGGGCGCTGGTGGAAACCCATCGAATAAGGAAATGACGTCGCGAAAATATTATCGTACCGCGTAGTAATGCGGCGCAGGATGTCGCCTAGCAGGTCACGCTCCGTGGTGGACAAATCAGTCATCGCGGCAAAATGACGTTTGCTGAGCACCAGCGTTTCGAAAGGCCACAACGCCCAGAAAGGCACCACAACGGCGAAGGCTTCGTTCTGGCACACGATGCGTTCGTTGCGTTGCAATTCAAGTTGTAAGTAATCGCAAAGCAGGCAGGACTTTTTATCATTGCGGTATTCTTCAAATGAATTCAGTTCGCGCGCGGGTATGTTCGGTAGCGTAGCGTTGCTCCAAATCTGGCAATGTGGATGCGGATTGCTGGCACCCATCAGCGCGCCGCGATTCTCAAAGATTTGGATGTGCCGCACCCACTCTATTTGCTCCAACTCCTGAAATTGCTCGGTCCACATATCCATCACCGCGCGCAATTCAGTCTGCGACATGCGCGGAATAGTTAAATTGTGGCGCGGCGAAAAGCAGCCAACGCGACAATTCCCTGCTGCGCTCTCCGCCACGATCAGGTTTCCTTCGTTGACCGCTCCACCTGGCGTATTCGGCAAAAGCGCGGGATAGTCATTATCGAAAACAAAGGTGCTCGGATAATTTGGATTGCGCGCCCCGCCGGCGCGTTCATTTCCCGGGCACAAATAGCAACCGGAGTCGTATGGCAACGAGCCTGATGGCGCGAGTTTTTCCACTTTGCCGAGCCACGGCCGCTGGGTGCGGTGAGGTGAAACCAGCACCCACTCGCGCAATAGAGGATTGAATCGCCGGTGAGGCGAAGCTTGCAGCGCCAGCGAGCCGCGGGGTCCGCCGCTCACCGATTTTCTCGGGCGACGCGATACGTTGTAGCATCCCTCTGCAATGCTGATCCAAATCCGGAATTAAGATTCTGTACCCAATTCATTTTCGTTTACCAATCTAAACGATTTATAAAGGAGCTAAATTTGAGGGACCAGCCGCGATACTGTGAACCGATTGCAAACGAACTGCTTTTGCATCAGGCCATATTACTTAGAATCTCGCCTCCCTGCTTACGAATTGGCCTTCCGTGCGTCTATGCCAATCAAGTGGATAGCGGCATTTCTGCGCGTCCTTCCAAACCTTGTATTGAGTATCACTAATTGCGATATGTTGAATTTTGTCGATATTAAAAAAGGAGCCTCTATGCGTAATCCCTGCGGGCTGATCGTTACTGTTTTGCTTTCCCTGATTGCGGGAGCACAACCGGCGCGCGCGCAATTTAAAAATGGCAGCCAGGCTACGGAGTTAAATCTTCCCCGGCTCAGCCAACGAGCGCAGATAACCCAACGGGTCGGCCTCACCGATATCACCATTGTTTATCACGCGCCGTTAGCCAATGGACGCGAGCTTTTCGGAAAAACTGTGCCTTACGCGCAGGTGTGGCGGTCCGGCGCAAACGAAAATACCACTATTTCATTTACCGACGATGTTAGTGTCGAGGGCCATCCACTTGCTGCAGGCACCTACGGGTTGCACATGATCCCCAACGCAGACCAGTGGACGATTATATTTTCAAAGAATTCCACTTCCTGGGGCAGCTTTAGCTATGACGAAAAAGAAGACGCTTTGCGAGTCAAGGTGAAGCCCGCTGCCGCCGAAAACCGCGATGCACTGGCCTACACTTTTGACGACATGAAACCGGATTCCACCGCGGCAACGCTACGCTGGGGAAAAGTGGCCGTCCCGTTTCACATTTCCGTGGACACGAACGCCATCACCGACCGCAGCATCGCGAACCAGTTGCGCAATATAGGCGGGTTTACCTGGGCGGGTTACGACGAAGCCGCGAACTGGAACCTAGACAACAATTACAAACTCGACGAAGCGCTGAAGTGGGAAGACACTTCCATCCAAAATGAAGAGCGCTTCGAAAATCTGGAGACGAAATCGCGCATCCTGGGCTCCATGGGTAAAAAACCGGAGGCCGCCGCGACGCTCACACAGGCGCTCGATAAGGCGAACGCTATCCAGTTATACGTTTACGCACGTGGACTGCAGCGCCAGAAACAACAGGACAAGGCGTTCGAACTTTACCGCCGCGATGCCAAGCAGTTTCCCGACCACTGGATCACACATATCGGCACAGCGCGCATCGCATCCAGCTCCGGAAACTTCGACGAAGCCGTGAAGCAAATGAAGGTGGCGATCGCAACGGCGCCGGATCAGCAGAAGCGATTTCTGCAGCCGCTGGTAGAGCGCTTGGAAGCCAAAGACGACATCAACAAATAGCTGTTAGCCGCCGCAGCGCGAAGCGCGCCAAGTTTTATGCGGCTTAAGCATGCGACAGTGCGGGGGTACGGTCGGAGACAGCGGCTAAAGCGGCTTCCATGACCTGCAAACCCTCATCGAGTTGTTCGTCGGTAATTGCCAGCGGCACTAGAATGCGCATCACATTATTGTACGTGCCTGCCGTGATGGTAATGAGGCCGTGCTCGTAGCAATAATGCGCGATCTCTTTGGTCTCGCCTTCCGCGGGCTCGCGAGTTTCGCGGTTGCGCACCAGCTCGATCGCGCACATTGCACCGATCCCACGAATTTCGCCCACAACCGGCCACTTTTTTTGCCACTGGCGCGCGCGCGCCTCAAATGTTTTGCCGATCGCGGTGGAACGCTGTAGCAACTCGCCACCTTCGATCATTTCGATGGCGGCAAGCGCAGCGGCACACGAGGCTGGATTGCCTGCGAAGGTGCTGCCGAGGCCGCCAACGCCCGGTGCGTCCATAATTTCCGCGCGCCCAGTAACCGCCGCGATGGGTAAACCTCCACCCAGCGATTTCGCGGTGACGATGAGGTCGGGCGCCACGCCATAATGTTCAATGGCGAAGAACTTTCCAGTACGCCCGATGCCCGATTGCACTTCGTCCGCGATGAAAAGAATGCCGTGTTTCCGACAGATTTCCTGAATGATGCCGAAAAATTCTTTAGGCGGTGTGACGAAGCCGCCTTCGCCCAGAATTGGCTCGACAATCACCGCTGCCACCGAGTCCGCAGGCACAAGACGTTTGAAGGCGTCTTCGAGCGCGTGCGCGCAGGTCATTTTGCATGAGGGATAAGTCAGATTGTAGGAACAACGGTAGCAGTAGGCGTAAGGAATGCGATAGATATCGTTCACGAATGGCGCGAATCCCGCTTTGTAAGGATTGGTTTTGCTGGTCAGCGACATGGTCAGCAGCGTGCGCCCGTGAAACGCATCGTTAAAACAGATCACTGCGGGCCGCTTGGTATAAGCGCGGGCAATCTTGATGGAATTTTCCACCGCTTCTGCGCCCGTGTTCACGATAAATGTTTTCTTTGCGAATTTTCCGGGCGCTAGCGCATTTAACTTTTCTGCCACTGCAACGTAGGGCTCATAGGGCGTCACGCTGAAGCACAAATGCAAATATTTTTCGATCTGTTCGCGAATCGCGGCCATCACCGGAGCGCTGCGATGTCCCATATTTGCGCAGCCGATGCCGCCGGCAAAGTCGATGAAGTGGTTGCCGTCCACGTCCTCCAGAATGGCGCCGTCCGCTTTGGCCGCGAAAATGGGCGTGGCGTGATAAGGTCCGCGTGGTATCGCTGCTTCACGCCGCGACATCAACGCGCGGGAACGCGGCCCGGGAATTTCCGTTCGAAGTTGAATGGAGCTCATGTTCTTTTTCCTTTGAAACTAATACCAGGCGATGGGCGTTTCATCGAGATTGACGAACACCTGCTTGGTTTCGAGATATTCTTCCAGCCCCCAAGGTCCCAACTCGCGGCCGAATCCGGATTGCTTGTAGCCGCCCCAAGGGGCCTCCACGTACGTGGGCTGCATGTGATTAACCCAGACAATTCCGGCGCGTACCGCTTTCACTACGCGGAAGGCTTTGTAGATATCCCGTGTCCACACCGCGGCAGCCAATCCATAAGGAGTATCGTTGGCGATGCGGATCGCTCCGGCTTCATCATCGAAAGGAATGACCGACGCCACCGGGCCAAAAATTTCTTCGCGCGAAATTCGTGCATTGTTATCTACATCATAGAAAATCGTCGGTTCGACGTAGTAACCCTTGCCAAATTGCTTTGGCCGGCCGCCCCCAATGGCCACCTTGGCTTCTTTCTTGCCGATCTCCAGATAAGAGCTGACGCGGTCGTATTGTTCCTTGCTGACCAAGGGGCCCATCTTTGTGCCACGCTCAAGTGGCGCGCCGAGCTGGATGCGCTTGGCTTTTTCCGTCATGGCTTCCACAAACTTTGAATAAATTTTCTTTTCCACCAGGATGCGGCTGCCTGCCGAACACACTTCACCTTGATTGATGAACACGCCGAAGAGCGCGCCGTCCACGGCGGCTTCCCAATCCGCGCCATCGAAGAAAATATTTGGCGATTTGCCGCCCAGCTCCAGGGTCACACGCTTCAGCGTGTCCGCCGCACTCTTGACGATCAGTTTGCCGACGGCCGCGCTGCCGGTGAAGGCGATCTTATCCACGCCGGGATGCGCGACCAGCGCAGCACCGCAGGTCTCGCCAAAACCGTTCACGATATTGATGACGCCGGGCGGCAAGCCCACTTCTTCGAACCACTTTGCAAATTCAAGCGCCGTCAGTGGAGTTTGCTCCGCGGGCTTCAGCACGCACGTGCAGCCCGCCGCGAGCGCCGGCGCCAGCTTCCACGCGGCCATCAACAAAGGATAATTCCAGGGAATGATTTGCCCTGCCACGCCGACGGGTTCGCGCAACGTAAAGCTCAGCGCATTGGCAGGCACGGGATTCACATGGCCCAGAACTTTGTTCGCCAAACCTCCGTAATATTCAAAGCAGGTGGCCACATCCGCGATGTCGAATTCGGCTTCGACAATGGGCTTGCCGGAGTTGCGCGATTCCAGTTCCGCAAGCATGGCGGTGTTCTGCCGGATTTTTTCCGCCAGCTTGAATAAAATGCGTCCACGCTCGGCAGCGTTGGTTTGTCCCCACGGGCCAGAATCAAACGCGGCGCGCGCAGCCTTTACCGCGCGATCCACATCCGCAGCATTTGATGAGGGAACCTGCGCGATGACTTCTTCCGTGGAGGGATCGTAAACCGGAAAAGTTTCGCCGGAACTGCCGGCCACCCATTCTCCATTTACAAAATTCTTATACGTTCGGACTTCCGCCTTCAGCGTGCCTGGCATAACCGCCTCCAAATTCGTGTACTGTCACGGACAACTCATCGAACGGCAACGCGCCGGCCGCTGGCGCACGCACACACCGTTAAATACTCGGCGCCATGGCGGCAAGCTTTCGCGCCGTCTTGCGCCGGCCATACACAAAAAAGAAAAACGCCGCGAGCCCGATAAAAAACAGCGTTCCGCCAAACATCCACAGCTCATAGGAACGCAGCGAAGTAATCTGCTGCGCCGGGAAAAACGCCAGCGATATGCCAAGGACGGTGGTGAGCAATCCGCTGGCGCCAGCGAGCAGCAGCGTCATCCGGCTATAGCGGCCCCTCACAAACGGCGTTAGCAACGCCATCTTCAACAGTGCGCCAAACATATAAAGGAACGGCACAAGTTGCAGCACTACCGCGAGTGACAAAAGTTTTTGAAAAGTTTCCTGCACTCCCGCGCCGGTGAAACTGAAATTAAGAATCACTAAAATCATCGACACCGAAGCATGCACGATCAGCGCCGCGTAGGGTGTCGCATATTTAGGATGAATCTTACCCAGCCAAGCGGGCATGTAAGAATCCAGCCCGGCCACGAAAGGAATTCTGGCGGAGCCGCCCAGCCACGCCGATCCTATTCCAGCAATCGAAATGCTCAACAAAAACGCGAACGGCGCGACGATCCAGGCCACGCCAACACGCCCGGCCATATGCCTTACGGCCTGCACAACTCCTTGCAACACACTGATGTTGTCTTTGCTCACGGCGATCAACAGCGTCAGGGTCGCGCCGATATACAGAAGCCCGGAAAGAATTCCTCCCAGGGCGACCGCGCCGGGCAGAGTCTTTTGCGGATTCTCAATTTCGTCACCCATCACGGAAGCCAGCTCAAGCCCCACCAAACCAAAACAAATCACGCCAAACGAATTGAGCACGAATCGCGGATTCGCAGGAATCGCAAAATCAGCGGCGGTCACCGCGGTCCCAAAGCGTAGCCAAACGACGATGCCCAAGCCAATCAATACCGCCGCAGCAATACCGGTACCAATCGCGCCCAGGTTATTGATCCACTTCCCGACGCCCAGCCCCACGATATTCATCACCACCAAAACAATCAGCAGCAGCAACGAAGCGGTCAGCGCGAAAATTTTATTGTCGGCCAGCGATTCGTGCCCCGCGCCAAGCGCGTACACCGAAACGCCCACGAAATACAGCATCACGGTGGGCACGTACATCATGTTGTTCGTCCAATAGCACCAGCCGGACAAAAAACCATGGAAGTCGCCAAAGACTTCCTTGGCCCATAAATAAACGCCGCCTTCGCCGGGAAAGCGGTGCGCAAGCTCAATCACCGCGATTCCCTGCGGCCAGAAAAAAAGCAGCAGCGAAATCAGCCATAACCATACGGTGACTCCGCCGTTGGCCGCGATGGAAGGAACGACGTTCAGGTTGAAGACCGCGACAACGAAAAGAAGAACCAGGTCCCAGCGCCCTAAAACACGCCGTAAATGTGGCGCGCCGGCTTCTCGCGCATTGACAAGCGGCACGCTGACTTCCGTCGACATAATTTCCCCGGGTTTGATAATGGCGCGTTAAGCCGGCAGCGTGCCTGCGGGTCGCTCGCTGGCCAGGACCACTCGCAAATTTTAGTTAAT
Organism: Candidatus Acidiferrum sp.; assembly: GCA_035996445.1. GTDB lineage: Bacteria > Acidobacteriota > Terriglobia > Acidiferrales > UBA7541 > Acidiferrum. The sequence continues at coordinate 9,078 of DASYJM010000223.1, forward strand.
GCCCGGCAGCGCCCACGAAGGCGACACCGCGCTCCTGCTGCGCTTGAGCCAGCGCCGGTGCAATTTCATCGAACACCGCAAGATGCTTGTCGATGTCCGCTTCCGTATGTTGCACTGAAATGGTCCACTGCTCGTCCCACCAGTAAGGCTGCGGGAGCACGCCGCGATTTACCATCGCAAACCAGTAGTGGCGCCACAGATCGACATCAATGGCCGTCCAGTCACGGTAATTGCGAATTTCCTGCGGGTACAGCATCAAGGCGCCATTCACGCCGGCACTGACGACGTAGGCCTGCAAACCAACTTCAGCCACAGTTTTGCGATAGCCCTCAGTAAGTTTCCTACTGAGCTTGCCGACATGTGCATAATTCTCGCGAGTCAGAACTTCGCGAAAAGTAGCCAGCCCGGCAGCCATGGAAATGCGGTTGGTGTTGTAGGTGCCGCCATGAAAAACTTTGTGCTGCGAAATCAGATCCATCACCGCACGGCTGGCGCCAAACGCTCCAAGCGGCGCGCCACCGCCAATAGATTTTGCCAGGCAGATCATATCCGGCGTCACGCCGAAAAACTCGGAGGCTCCGCCCCAGGCCAATTTCGCGCCAGTTTTTACTTCGTCAAAAATCAGTAGTGCGCCATTTTTCGTGGCGACATCGCGCAGGCCCTGCAAAAATCCGGGCTGCGGCATGCACAATCCCACGTTCATCAAAATGGGCTCGAGAATAATGGCTGCGATCTGGCCGGGAAATTGTTTAAAGCGGTTTTCCACGCTGGCCAGATTATTGAACGCTGCGATCGTTACGTTGTCGATGGAAGCTTTGGGGACGCCCATGCCGCCGGGCACGGAGGCCGGAGCGTCAGGATCGCCGTACTCTCCAGCTTTGGGTTTTACGCTGACTAGCGCAGTATCATGCAAACCGTGATACGCGCCTTCAAACTTTAAGATTTTGTCGCGCTTCGTCGCTGCACGCGCCATGCGGCAGGCGTGCATGGTAACTTCCGTGCCGCTGGAACCAAAGCGCACCATCTCCACCGGGTAGCGCGCGCAAATTTCTTCCGCCAACTCCCACTCCATATCGTGCGGCATGCCAAAGGTGGTGCCAATGTGCAGTGCGCTCTCGATGGCCTTCACCACCGCGGGGTGGCAGTGCCCGGCCATCAACGCCCCAAAGCACAAATTGTGGTCGATATATTCATTGCCATCGATATCCCACAACTTACTGCCTTCCCCTTTTTTCACGAAAATGGGATACGGATCGTAGGCGCGGTAATTGCTGGCTACTCCAAGCGGGATACGTTGCAGAGCGCGTTTGTGGGCTTCCGCGGATTTAGGCGTGCGCTTTTCGTAGGTGGCAATTTCTTTTTTCAGTCCTTCGTGCATTTTTTCCGACATACATTCTCCGTGCCTGGCGGCTTCTCTACCACCAACAGGTCTCTTCCCTGCAGTCAGTTTTCCATTCATCCACACAGACAGAATGGACCAATCCTATTTCTACAAAGGTTTGAGGCGGCTTTGTCGCCTGATGTTTCTTTGGCCGCCTGCTAGAAAATCAACTTAAGGGCGAATTGGAACAGTCGCGGATCACGCACTTTCTGCGGCTGCCCAAACGTCGTATTCGCGGAGTTACCGTCCGTGCCGTAAAACTGCGCGTGATTGA
>DASYJM010000224.1:0-7727 GCA_035996445.1 Candidatus Acidiferrum sp.
TTACCACACTACCGGCGCCTTGGTCAATAGGCTTCTGCCGAACATACGATGCGCCGCCAAACGGGATCTTCATGCCTATACTCTCCCCCACAACCTTTGTTCACCGTGTACTTGTGATAATGTATTTTATCACAACATTGCGTGAGGGGAGGTATCGCTGAAAATCACCCCCAATTCCCCCATTGCGCCCCTCCGCCTCCTCGTCAAAGGGGCCAAAGGCGACCGCCGGGCGGAAAGTCACAACCGCGGACCCCGACCGGACTCCGAAGCGGTCAGTCCGTGCCGCCTACAAAAGTCGCACTGTCCAGAAAGCTGAGGCGCACGACCTTCTCGTTCGCGCTACTGACGTTGGAGTGTGCCCTAACCGGCTACTTCCTGCAGTGCTCCGCGAATGGCGCCAACCACGGCACACTGACTTCGCGGACCGAAACGTCTGGTCCTTGTTCAATGCGTTCACAGAGGTACTCAAGGACGGCACTTTGGCGGAGTTGGCGAAGCGAACGGAGGCTCTCCATGGCCTCTTTGATACTCACGTGGGGCTGCCGGGCCAAAACTGAAGAGAAAGGGTTTTAGGCCTTAGAGATCATCAGGCTCGCGCTCCTGTTCATCCATGAAGTCTACGAGCAAAGTCCCGCTCTGAACATCTACTTCAAACGGCAAATCTGCCTCACGCTCCGACGTGCCCCCAATGTCTCTGCACCCGAGCCACAGATCCTCGTCGAATACAACAAGAACGCGTCCTTTCCAGTCGTCATCCAAAGCTAGTCCCTCTTCCGCGACCTTCGCAGTGTCATCTACAACCGTGGCGAGTGAATCACTGAGGTAGGGCCGAAGCAGCCGCTCAAACTCTACGACGATAGTGCTCATCCCGGCAGTCAGCAGTGCTTCCCGCGTCGTCTGGTCGAGCGGGTAGTTCTGCAGCACTGAGAGGATGTCAGGCGGAAGCGGAAAGGTAGCAAACATGAGTTAATGTATCTAGCGTTTTGCGTTCTGAGAAGACTTACTCGATAAAGGTAATGGGAGCACAACATGCCGAACTTCGCACCGCACTACGCTCGGCGTTAGGGGTCACCGGTTAAGCCTGATGCCGTTGCGCTCCATTAGGCATTGTCAGTGGTGCGTTGACCTCCGTTTGCAGAGAGACGAGAGCCCGCAGGAGCACCTGTTTAACCTCCTCAACCCAAGCTTGCGCCCAGCGGTCGCTGATCGACTGAGGAATCGGCACTTGGTGAATGAACAATTCGTGAACGCGTTGCCTGCGTAGAAAGGTGCTTCCAGCTCCTGAGGGTTCATACGCCCCCTGCCACCGCGTCTGGGGCTGCTTCCAGAGCCTCGCCTTGCTCAATTCCGTAAGTTCTTCATTCACAATCTGTTTTAGTCGATCTACGATGGCCATTTTCTCCTCGGGAGTAATCAGCTTCTTTCTGGGACACCACGTTAAGGGCGCCTCCAGGAAGCGGGTCAGCACGTTCCGCGTCAGACTAATAAGCGTGTCGATCGGACGAAGCCAGTATCCATCGAACCATCCTTCCGCATGCCGTCGCGACATGGCTTTGATGCTTTGCCATGGCGCCGAACTAATACCCTCAACTCGTTTGAAGCCGAGGCGCGCCTCCCAAACTTCTTGGAACGCAACACTAGCCTCGCGAACGGCGAGACCAAGACTCTCGAAGCTGTACTCCGGGATGCTGGGCTTCAGCAGCCGCGGATTTGCCCTGGCGGTTAGATGATTCGTTATAGCCCAAAGATCCTGGCCGAGAGATTCCGCGAAAGCAGTTTTAACCCCTTCGTCCCAATCCTCTGGGTACTTCTTGGGGTCGAGAAATCCGAGATAATACGTCGAGTCTTGCAGGTGGGCCGAAAGCTGTCCTGCGGCGTCCCTGCTCACATTCCTACTGACTTCGTTCTCGACCAGGCTTCGAATCCCGCTGAAGGCTTTCGCCTTTCGGTCCTCTGCCGTGGGGATGTCTTCACCGACCACCAAGTCCATGTGCGTCAGAGCAACGGTTAGGCTGGAGGTGTAGCCAGCACCCGCGATCGCCTCCATCACCTTCCGGGCTGATTGGCTTTTGAGTGAGTCCTTGCCGGATTCGACGAACAAAATGTTTTGGACCTGTCCGAAGATTGAGGTCGTCTCGCTTGAAAGCTCCGTCGTTGGCTTTTCATGGTCCAAGCCTTGCGTGTCGATGAAAACGTGGTCGTAATCTGCTCCATTCGGAACCCAGTCCGGGCGAAACGGACCGGCAACGCGAATTCCCGTAACCAGCGGTGTCAGGAGACGCCCCCACTCTTCTTTCGTGTTTGAGCAGAACCAGCGTATGCACTTCAAAAAGCTGTCGCGCTCTCCCGATTCAGCGGCGTTTGTCCACGCCTCGGGCCAGCCCGTCGATGATTTGCTAAACTTGCCGGCTTCGACCTCTGAGAACCGGACTTCGATTTCCTCCATGATGGCCGTCACTATGTCCTCAAAAGACTCGGTTCCCTCTGCTTCTCGCTGCATTTCGTCCAATGCATAGCTGCGGTCCTCATCCTGCAGGGAGTCCAACTCCCCGAGGATGGCCTCCACTTGCCTACGCGCCGCGATGGCGACCTCTCGGATCGATTGGAGCGTAGCTTTGAGAAACGGTGAATTTTCAACAGCCCTGTTCGGTCCGCTGCTCCTGGCTGGGACGTTGAAGGAAAGGCTGCCACCGCTGGTCGCCTTCGGCGAACTCCATCCGGCGAGCACGTACTTCAGGCGAAAGCGTTGATCCGTATCGTCCAATAGGTCTTTCATTACCACCTCATCCGACGCCCCTTCGATCGCCTTCAGCACCGCGTTCGATAACGACTCGGTCACCTCTTGCTGAGTCTGATGCCGCGTCAGCAGAGTGACGGCCGCGGAAAACTTGGGACGACCTGTAATGATCTCGATTTCGCAAGTGGTAGTCCGATTGGTGGAGGTGGCCGGGAACCGGTCCGTTTCACCGTCGCAGCCGATGAGCCGGCGGAGCAGCGTAGTTTTTCCCACTCCAGAGTTTCCAAGAATTAGTGACCGCACTGCCTCGGTTGGGTCCATAGGAGGCAAGGGGAGCAAACGGTCACGAACGGCCCGATGACCGGTCACAGAAGGGTCAAGATCTCCGTAGAATATCTCCACGATTACTGGATCAAAGTCTCGCAGGGCGTCGGCTCGGCTTCCTACGGAGTGGAGGTCCCGTCGAGCTAGCAATTCATTCATTTTCGTCTCCCACTCCTTGGCGACGCCTGCATCGTCGGTTCCAAGGCCCCTAAAAACCTTCTTCCCCGGCCTGCCGTTTTCCATCTTCAGAGGGTGGCGGAAGGTGATAATGTAACCCCTGCGGCCGGGATTCCTTTTGGCGGTGGCGGTGTACGGTGTCTTCATGCTGGCTGGATATTCCACGGTATTCCACGCCACGCAAGAGAAAAGTGGAATACCATGGTATATCGCGCGAATGGCGGGGATTCTTGAGGGCTACAGAAGTGCCTCGGCCTCGTTGTTTGACGGCCTCAGAGGTCCAACCTCCCAGCGACGGCATTCCGAGTGAACCCAGGCCCGCGAAAACATCTCCCCGGCTCGTCCCTTTCACTCCCCACCGCAGCGCGCGGCGCGGTCCCTTAGACGACATTCGCAGAGGCACCGCTCCGGCAGTGCTTCCTCGGCAGTGCTTCCTCGCTTAAGCGCCGGCGGCACGGCAAACTTCCTGGAGACGCGCGTGCGTCCATTCGTGCGATCCGCTTTTGCGCTTGCCACATCCGATTCGCGGCTGCAATTTGCACTCTTTCAATGCAAATGCCGCTCTGGAATACTGCAAAATGAGAGGCTGCGAGGCTGAAGTTCTCCTTCGCGGCATCACGGGCCTCTGTGGGCGTCGCTCTGTTTTCATGGGGTTCGCGCCTGCTAATCTTCTACATTCTCTTAGCTTTGCGGACGTGCTGAACGAAGATACCGGCCACGGCTACCAGCGGAAGTTCTACCAGAAGCACAGCCTCGATTTTCGCAGGTACATCAGGCGGCAGAAGAGTTCCACCATCCCTCTCACATTCAACCTCCGCCCGGAGAGCGCCGCGTTGTGGACGCTCCACGAAGGCAGCGGTGCGACAGAACTCCGGATAAAAGCTGGCTCGAACCGCGTTCTTTCCCAAGTGGATTGCCAGCACAGAATTGGCTCTCTTGCCGACTTGGAAATCAGCTTGGCGTACATGACCTTCATCGGACTCACACTTGAAGAGGAAATGGAGATTTTTTCGGTGATCAATTCCAAAGCGAAAGGGTTGAACGCAAGCCTTCTCGATTTCCACGAATCCAAACTTCTACACGATGTAGCGAGCCAAAAGCCCCAACTCTACATCGCTGTTCGCTTGAACGATGATGTTGAGTCGCCTTGGTATCGGCAACTAACCTTGGGCGGCGGTAACACCGTTGGCATGGCTCGTCGGGCGTCGCTTCGTATGATGCAGAACGCCGTCAAGCGTTTCTTGAAATCCAGCGGAGTCCTTACCGCTGCGACTGTTGAAGAGGCCTACTTGCTGGTGAGACATTTCTGGTCGGCTGTTGCGTCCCTTCTCGAAGAGCCTTGGCACAATCCGCGCAAACATTTTGTCACGAAGGGCATCGGTGTTTATGCTTTGATGGCTCTCGCCGCCCAAGTTTATGTCAAAGCCAAAAGGCCCGCCCCTGAATTCACCGCGGAGTTCTTCGTCGGCGTCCTTTCCGACTTTCTTACAGGGCTTGATTGGAGCCACAATGGTCCCCTAAAAGGGCTCGGAGGAGAGGGAGGAGCACAAGAGGCATTTCTGATTATCAGCGGCCAGCGGGCCCACAATTAGGTGGATTATGGCAAACAAGAATATCCTTCTGATCGAGCCAGGATACAAAAACAAGTACCCGCCATTGGGCTTGATGAAGATCGCCCAGTACCATGGACCGAACGGAAAAGGCGACAACGTCACTTTCGTCAAGGGTGAAGATCCGGTTGTCTTCGACACATGTTGGGACCGGATCTATGTAACAACCTTGTTTTCTTTCGAGTGGAAACGGATCGCCCAGTCAATCGATTACGCAATCGAAGCCTCCGGCGGCCAACCGAACAACGTTTTTGTTGGAGGAATTGCGGCCTCATTGATGCACGATGCCTTTCTTGCTGAGAGGCGCTGGCTTGGCATCAGGTTCATCAAAGGCCTGATGAATAAGGCGCCAGCGGTTTCACTGGAGCTGGACTCCCTACAGGAGGAACTTTATTCAGAAGACATAACGGGTGAGTCAATCGAGGACCGGATTCCGGATTACTCGATCCTGAATCAGATTGCGTATAAATACCCAGTTGAAGACGCATATTTCGCCTATGCGTCGCGGGGATGTGTCCGCAAATGCAGTTTCTGCGGTGTGCCCAAGTTGGAAGGGGATTTGTATGACACACCTTCGCTAACCACGATCGTCCGCGGGATCGAAAAGCTCCATGGTCCGAAAAAAGATTTGATTCTGATGGACAACAATGTTGTCGCATCGCCTCGCTTCAAGGAGATCATCGCTGAAATTCGTGAGCTTGGCTTCACCCCAGGCGCCAAGCTACCTCGCGGCCGAGGATCGGTGTTGCGCCGGGTGGATTTTAACCAGGGCGTCGACGCCCGCATCCTGTGCAAAGACCCGCAATTCCTTAAGGAACTAAGTTCTATTTGCATTAAGCCGCTCCGCATCGCATTCGACCACATCGGCCTCAAAAAGCCCTACATCACCGCGATTCGCTACGCGCACGCCGCCGGCCTGACGGAACTGTCGAACTACATGCTCTACAATTTTCACGACTCACCGGCTGACCTCTATCAGCGGATGCGCATTAATATCGACTTAAACGAAGAGCTGAACATCCGCATCTTTTCCTTTCCGATGCGGTTCCAACCGACCGACATGAAGGATCGGTCATACGTTGGAGAGAAGTGGAACCGTTACTTCCTTCGATCGATGCAGATCATTCTCCAGGCCACACATGGCATTGTTAGCGGTGCGCCCCAGTTTTTTAAGCGTGCATTCGGAGAAGACGAGGAAAAGTTCGAAGCGCTGCTTTTGCGCCCGCATCACTTTATTTTTAACCGCCTTTGGTATGACGAATTCGGAGGAAGCGCCGAGTTTGAAGAGTACTCCTCACTGCTGTCAAAGCTAGCGCCCACGGAGAAAGCCGATCTCATCACGATACTTTCGAGCTTCGAAAACCGGCATTACGATCGCATCCTCGCCTCCATCAGCGATCCGCAAATGCGTCAAATCTTCCAGTTTTACCGCCCTCTGACCGACCGGGAGGAGGTTGCGATTTGGGAGAAGCAGAAGTTGCTCAAAAAGAAGCAAAACAACTCCCCCGAGATTCCGGATGACGAGCGTGTGGAAGACGCCGGCCTTGAACTTGACGCAGTATTGAATTGATGAACGCGCAGAAGACCCCAACCAAGCAACGCTTCACCGATCATGTTTCGATCGGAAAAGACATTTTAGAGCTGTTGAGCAGCGCAATGTACGTCGACCCGCTCTCGATCTATAGAGAATACATCCAAAACTCGGCTGATTCCATCGACGAAGCGCGTCAGGCATCTCTCTATCACGGTCCCAAGCAACCTCGCATCGACATCACGATAGACCCGAGAACTCGCACGGCGCGAATTCGAGACAACGGCATCGGAGTGAGGGGGGCTGTGTTTAGCCGGCGAATGACTTCAATCGGGGCAAGCAAGAAGCGCGGTACTCACGCCCGAGGATTTCGCGGGGTTGGCCGGCTATCGGGCTTAGCCTATTGTCAAGAACTGGTTATGCGCTCCAAATCCGTGGACGACGAGGTTGTTTTGGAGATCCGGTGGGATTGCCGTCGATTTCGAGAACTTCTTCGTGACAACACATTTCAAGGCACCCTAGACGAACTTATCTGGGAGGTCGTCTCTCTTGACACTTTGGACGCGGCCGCTTTTCCTGATCACTTTTTTGAAGTGGAGATGGTGCAGGTCAATCGTTACAAGAATGACCTGCTTCTAAACGACGATAGTCTCGGAGACTATATCAGTCAAACCGGTCCGGTTCCGTTCTCACCTGAATTCACGTTTGGCACATCTATCAGCAGCCGTCTGCGAAAGTGGGAGTTAGGGGAGCACTATAAGATTTTCCTCAACGGCAGTACGGAGCCCATTTATCGCCCGTTTCGAGATGAATTCCCTGTTAATCCACAGGTGAAGGACGTTTTCACAGGCGTCGAGTTTCACGAGATTCCCGCTGTGGGAGAGGGGCTAGACGCGGTGGGATGGATCCTTCATCACAGCTACAGAGGCGCGCTTTCTGACACACTCCGCATGAAAGGACTTCGCCTGCGGGTGGGGAATATTCAAGTAGGCGGCGATACCATTCTGCAGGCCCAGTTTCCCGAGCCGCGCTTCAACGCCTGGAGTATTGGTGAATTCCACGTCATTCCCTCATCTCGCCTCACTCCAAATGGCAGACGAGACGATTTCGAACACAATAATCATTATTTCAATTTACAGAAGCACGTCACCGGCGTGGCGCGCGACATCGCGAAAACATGCCGTACGCTTTCCTCGGAACGTAACAAGAGGAGGATCGCGCTTCAAAATGCACATGCAAACGGAAGCGGAACGCGACCCGATCTCGAGAATTTCGTCACGAAAGAGCAACATAAGGTGTTGCTCTCGCTCCCAAAACCCCAAGCCAGCGTTTATTCGCGATTGGTGCC
>DASYJM010000225.1:0-6139 GCA_035996445.1 Candidatus Acidiferrum sp.
CGGGTAGAGTTGCAATGGAAGAGCCCATTGCAACTCTACCTGGCGAAATCTCATCACTCTCCTTCGTGCTGCCTGCGGGTCTAAATCACGCCCATTTTTTTCACTCTGCTGGCTGCGAACCGAATCGAATCTCGTCCTCTAAATCCCGTTTGATGTCGCTGGGGGATATCATGGTATCTCCTGAGTGTCATCGAGAAAATGCTTTCCCGCCTTGGAACCCGCAATCTCGAAACGCTCGCAGATGGCTAGCATCAGCTAGTTCTCTTCAATGCTTCGTAAGAGTGACGCATCCCATTGACATAGTGATCGTATTTCGACTGGCGCAACAGATCTGCGTGCTGCAACTTCGCCAAGAGATTGTCATCATTGATCCTAAAAACCGCAGTTAGCCGATACCGTTCACATGATTTGCGAGAAATCGATGATGTTGAGGTGTCCCGGTCCGGGCGATGGTCTGCTTGATGTGATCGCAGCACAGGTTCCAGACACTGGTGGGGTTGAACTGCTCCGCAGCGCGGACTACCCATTCCTTGAGCAAGGCGGAGACAAGCATCAGAGCGCTTTTCGCCTTGCCGAAATGCGCGTGCAAGCCAGTGAGTGTGATGGTCGTCTGTCCGGCATGTTCCGTTTTGCGGCCGATCGAGGACATCAACCACGGTCGGCTGGTGATTGCTTCACGCCGAGCCTCTGGATTCGCCAGACGCACGAACAAACTCCACCAGTTGTACATCAGCGCCACGGCGCGGGCCGAGAGCTGGCAGCGATGCAGGTCGTGGGTGGTGAAGCCACCCCAGTCGGGTAAGGTCGAAGCGTTACCGCTTCGGCCTCCCCTAAGAACCGGACATGAGAGTCGCCCGCTCATCCGGCTCAAGCCAATCGTCAGCACCATGCTCTGGTACCGGGCAGCCAATCGGTGTCTTTCGCGACTCGACGTCGGGCGAAGTAAGTTGACCACGCAGGATCAAAGGGATTGGCCTTACTGCGTATTTTGACGTGCCGAACTATTGGAATCGTCATTGCGCGAAAGAGCCGAAGTCGCTGAATGATTCCGTTGACCTCGGTTGGCGCACTAAACACCCAGTTTTGGTCTCCCTCTGCGTGGAAATATTTCTGTCTTACCCAACCCGTGCCTTTCGTGGGATGCCGACGCATGGCCCATGTCCATAAGAGGCGCCAAATTTGAGCATCTATCGATGAGAACCGAGACTTAGAAACCACATGGCGGTGATACATCGCCCAACCCCGAATGACTGGGTTGAGTTGTAAAATCAGATTCGCCTGTGTGGCACTTTCGTTTCTCTTGACGATTTCCCTAACCTTGTCCATGAGTGCCTTCACACTCTTGTTGGCCGGTTTGATGAGCAGCTTACCGGCGTACTTGCGTACGTTCTGCCCAAGGAAATCGAAACCCTCAGCAATGTGGGTGATCCGGGTTTTCTCTTCCGAGAGTTCCAGTCCGCGGATGGCCATGAATTGCCTGACCGCCGGGAGGACGTTGCGCTCCAGAATTTCTTTCGATATTCCGGTCACAACAAAATCGTCCGCATATCTGACGACGTTGATCTTGAACTTTCCGCGTGCGTGTTTCGTCGGTCCCACGCTTGCATGAACTGCCGCTTCAAGTCCATCCAACGTCATGCTTGCGATGACGGGCGAAATAATTCCCCCCTGAGGAGTTCCCGCCTCGGTCGCAAACAGAGTTCCTTCCTCGATAAATCCAGCCTGAAGCCACCGTCGCAGGATCGCCTTATCCATCGGTATGTTTTGAGTGATCCAGGCGTGACTAAAATTATCGAAACAGCCACGGATGTCACCCTCAAGAATCCACTCTGGCGAGCTGCGTTTGGCCAGCGTGTTGAAACAGTAACCGATAGCATCAGCGGTCGAGCGTTTGGGCCGAAACCCGTAGGAGTTTGGGTCCGCCAGGCTCTCCGCCACTGGTTCCAGAGCGAGCTTCCACAACGCCTGCATCGCTCGGCACAGCATGCGGGGAATTCCCAACGGACGCTTCTTGCCATTGCTCTTGGGGATGTAAATACGCCGAAGCGGCAACGCGCGGTAGCTGCGATGTTGCATCGACTGCATCCCCGTCCACTTGGCCGTCGGAGTCGACCAGATCTTGCCATCGACACCCGGCGTTCTCTTGCCGCGATTTTCCGTCACTCGCTTCACGGCGAGCATCTTGCCGCTGTGCGAGCGGGTCAGCAGATGTTGCAGGACTTTCACCTTGCCCCATCTGCCTTCCATTGTTGCCTTAGCGATACGCCCCTGGAGTCGTTTCACCTCTGCCTTGATGCGCAACCAGTCAGCCTGGAGCCACATCTGTTCCGGGTGCGAAGGCGCACCAGCGCCCATTGCCACTGCTTGCGCAGCACAATCGGTTGCCGTCATCTGCTTTCCTTCGTGCAACGATTATTCAAGTTCTCTCGCCATGAATGACCGCGCGGAAGTCAGCTCGCTTTCGCGCCCAGCGATATTTCAGCCGGTATCCTGCCGATTACAGGCAGGCGTTCGCTTTCTCCGCATTCCTCTACCCGCAGCACCGACAGCGTTCCTTGCGGTTCGCCTGCCGTTTCCGGCAGCACTACGGGCTTACCCTGTTCCGCATGAATTTCTGAGCGGGGCGGACCCCTCCTTTTCGCCGGCGGCTTCCTGTCCACGATGGCCCATGGGGAAAGAGCCATACCTTACCGCTTACCATTTTGGTTCAAGCCTGTCAGCACATTTGGCTTGTCAAACCTAACGACGTTTAATAGAGGTTCACCTATGTTAGTCGTACCCGCTCGTCCCTAGCTCCTCTCCGCCCTTGTGCTGGCAGACTCAGCCTCCCCTCGCGGGTTAGCCTACCGAATCAATCGGTGGTTACATTGTCCCCAGAGCTTCATACCAAGCTGTTGCCGGCTTCGCATGTCTGGGTAGGGAACGGTTGATGGAACAACCGGTTTCATCAGGACGAACTTGTCCAGTGAAACAGAAATCCAAGCGACTTTCAGGTCGCACACCCCACTGGTTCTTCAACTCGTCGAAGGCGTTCTCGGCATCGGCCCGATCCCGGTAGAGTTGCCCGAGCGACAGGATTTCGTGATCGAGATTGCTCACCAGCACGGCGTACTCGTAGCCGGTCGTGCGTTTGCCCGTCTTGCGGTCGGCTTCGATGAAGCCGAGAAGACCCTGACCATGGTCTGCCTGGGCAATCAGCATCTCGCCTTGCAACGGCCGACGCAGGACCACCACACGCCGAGCGAGGTCCCATCCATGCAGCCGCAGAGAACCGTCCTTGCCTTCCCAACCCTGGCCGGCATCAGTCCAGCCGGCGTCCCAGAAAATTTGCTCGATGTGGCGTTTGACGTTCTTCGACAGCCTCAGCTTGAACAGATACGGCTGCTGCCGTTCTTCGAGGGCCATCATGAAGCGGTCGGAACCGAAATCACAATCGCCCCGAACGATCTTCGGTTTTCTATTCGCAGGCAGCTCGTCGAGAATCTTCATCAGCCCGGGCAGGCTATGACTGCCCGAGTGCTGATTGCCTGCCTTGACCTCGGCACCCACGACCAAGCGCAGACCGGCCATGAGGTAGGTGTGATAACTGTGCGAGGGGCGCCCCGGCTTCTTCGGATTGTAGGAGACCACCGCACCTTCCTGTTTGCCGTAGAGCGGTTTGATCGTCGTGTCGATGTCCAATATCCACGGCGCATCAAGCAGCGGCATCACGCTCTCGCTCAGGTGGCTATCCAGCCATGCAACGCCTTCGCCTTCTGGTATCGCCGTCAGCGCCCGGCGCAAGGCGTCCTCGGAAATCACTTTGCCCATTCCCAACAGCCCGGGATTGACCCCGTCGCAGCGAATGGCGGTGACGTGCGAATAGCGCTTGTGGCCCGACAGCGCCGACAACATCCAGGTGCCCAGCACTTCAGCTTTGCTCGGAGCGTTCGGACTTCTATAGGCCAACGGGCAGCTTTCCAGCCAGCGCGACCACAGCCCGGTCAGGGTCAAGAATTCGATGAAGTACGCCAACTGCCCCATGGGCGTCGCCGCGCTCTCGCTCTCCCAGCGCACTTGGACCCGGCCTCCTGCCGTCTGCACTCCGGCACACGACAACAGCATTTCTTCGCGTTTCGAAAGCTTCAACTTCGACTCACCCATTCGGTGACCTCTCAGACCTTTACGAAACCCGCAGCCTGCCTGAACCACAGCCGCATTGCACGCCGCCAACTGAGATTTTTAGGGTGATTGGTTAAAACAGTAGCATGCGATCTTCGAACTGAATCGTGAAGCGACTCAATTGGCAATTGGGCTAGCCCGACCCTAGACAATATGGTCGCTTGCTAGAAGTGGGACGGCCGGTTTCCTGTATCGTAGATTGCGCGCGAAGCGCGCCGAGCTACATGCTGAGAACAAAGTCGTCAGCAACTGAAAGGGAGACCGGCCATGGAAAAGGGTATCAAATTTTTCGTTGGATTGGATGTACATAAGGAGACGATAGCGGTGGCAGTGGCGGAGGCTGGGCGGCTGCCCGGTCGGTTGCAGGGGACGATCGTGCACGATGTGAACAAGCTGCTCAAGGTGCTGGCTCGCTTCGGCGAGCCCGGGCAGGTGCACGTGGTGCACGAGGCGGGGCCGACGGGATATGGCTTGCAGAGGGCGCTCGCGCATCGCGGCTATCGCTGTGAAGTGATCGCGCCGTCGTTGATTCCCAAGCGGGCCGGCGATCGGGTCAAGACCGACCGGCGCGACTGCTTGCGACTGGCGGAGCTTTCGCGTGCCGGCGAGCTGCGCGCGGTGTGGATACCGGATGGCGCCGACGAAGCGATTCGGGACGTGTCGCGGGCGCGTGAGGATGCGGTCAATGCACGGACCCAGGCGCGGCATCAACTGAAGGGCTTCTTGCTTCGGCACGGATTGCGCTATCCGGGGAAGAGCTCGTGGACCAAGACCTACTACCGTTGGTTGGCGACGTTGAACTTTGGGGAGGCGGGCGCTCAGACGGCGTTCACCGAATACGGTCTGGCGGTGACGGCCGCAGACGATCGTGTGGCGCGGCTGACCGAGGCGCTCGGGCGCTCGATTGTCGGTTGGCGCTTCGAGTCGGTGGTGGCGGCGCTGCAAGCACTGCGCGGGATCGATCAAATCAGCGCGATCGGACTGGTGGCCGAAATCGGCGACATCGGACGCTTCGCGCATCCGCGCCGACTGATGGGCTACTTGGGCTTGGTGCCTTCGGAATATTCCAGTGGTGATCGGGTGGCGCGCGGCAGCATCACCAAGACCGGCAATGCCCATGCGCGGCGATTGCTGACCGAGGCGGCGTGGAATTACCGCTTCAAGGCGCGTATCGGACTTCGGGCGCAGCAGCGTCAGAAAGAGCTGCCCCAGGCGATCCGCGACATGGCCTGGAAAGCACAGCTGCGCCTGACCGGTCGCTTTGCGCGCCTGCACGCCCGTGGGGTTCAGATCAACAAGGTCTGTGTGGCTGTGGCGCGCGAATTGGCCGGTTTTATTTGGGCGATTGCTCACGCTAATGCAACGCAACCGCAAAGCTGAGTTGGCAACGATGTTCATGGGACGACCCGATCGACCCGGTGATGCGAGACGAGCAACGAGAGGGGTAATCCTCGAGACTCCTTCACCGGCATTCCGCAAGGATTGATCCATGACCCTAGAGCGAGGCAGACCCCGCGACGAATCGATGAAGTGTGGTAGCCAATCCACGGATATGAGTCTGATTCATCGTCGCTGCATCGCTCGTGTCGCATCACCGGATCGATTTGGAGAAACCATGAATCATCACTGTTCTTGACAACCATTGCGACCATATGAGGAGCCTGTCGGATTTGTTTCGCGTATGCGCGAGCCTCGTTTTGGGATGCAGTGCTAGGCGCAAAGCGCGCGGTTGTGTTCGTCCACAACAAGCGATTTGCAACACCGCAATGCGCCCAAAACGAGGCTCGCCCTTCGGGTTGCGGCCCAAAAGGCGCCTCTGCCGCGTTGCTCGTCGCTCATTTGGAACAACCAAATCGCGCTCCTTGCGCCTTGCATAGGCGCCTTTTGGGTCGCAACGCATACGCGAAACAAGTCCGACAGGCTCCTAGGTGCGACGCGTTGGAAAGAGGCGCTCGATGCAGAAGTGGCACCCCCCATC
>DASYJM010000226.1:0-2756 GCA_035996445.1 Candidatus Acidiferrum sp.
AAACGACCACGGCCAGTCGCATCGGCCGCACTTCAAATTGGAAAATAACATGGCACAAGACGAACCCAAACGACAATGGAAAACGGGCACCGATTACGAGCTGGGGAAACGTGACGGAGTGACCGATATTCTTACGCGAGCCGCTATAGACAAAGACTACCGGGCACGCCTGCTTTCAAAGGTTCCGGCAGACGTAGTAGAAGCATTCATCGAAGGGGGTAACTTTGAAAGCGTTCCGTACGGGTTTCGGGTCGAATGTTTTGAACGTGAGGGCACGGACGACGCGAGACCGACAGATGACGCGGTCATGTTAGTTCTGCCTGAGGCTAGTTCTCAGAACGTAAAACTACCTGACGGCGGCCCTCAATACTGGCAGTGTACATATCTCCCGTACAAACCAACGAAATAACGACTTCTGCGGGCCAAAAAATAACCGGATGAATTAGTACGACAGGCTGGCACCTGTTTGTGCAGATGTGGCGGAGCCATCAACTTTCGCGTCCGAGTAGCGTGCCCCATGACAAGAGATGCGCTACTCGGTCGGCGTCACGCAGAGGATTTCTTGATGGCAGACTGCAAACTTGAAACCGGCTTAACGTTACTGTTTCTCGCGACAATCCCCCACGACTTTGACAAGATCGGACAAGTGCTCAATTGCGACTGGGCCAGAGGCAGTGTTCCAAAGCGGAGGTTTCCATTTTGCTGATACTCCCCAATAAGAGTCTCGGTCGGCCCGGAACGACCCTTCAATAACATCCGCGATAATTTGCGAGCCTACAGGTCCGAGGCGGCGGCCGTAATGTCGCGCTTCTGCTTCGCGTAGTATGTAATAAAAAAGCGGCGTGTCTTCCAGTAACCGGGCATGGAGTAATGCTTGACCCGCCTTATCCGGTCCCGCGTCCTCGCAACTCATCCGTCCCGTAAGTTCCTCTGGAGACAGCCGCTGATCTTCCGGCAAACGAAGCACGCAGGCAATAGTTTGGCCCGAAGCTACGCGCATCTGGGCACTTCGAATAAGAGTGCGTGCAGGTAACTCAGGTGGGTCCGCTCTAACACCGCGTTTAGACATATCAGTAAGAGGGTCATTCGTAAAAATGCGGACCGTATAATTTTGTAGATTCCCTAGCTCAAGTACCACCCGGGCATCAATTGATCTCATCCTGTTCAGAAGAAATCTCTCCCATTCGATCACTAACTGTTGCGGAAGCGACTTCGTAGCGATTTCCGGGTCGATGAGTTTTGCGAGGCCAATTTCTTCGCCATTTTGTCTCAGAGTATAGTTAGGGCGAACCGCACTGTGCCCGAAGCGGAAAGCCGCGGCGGAGAATTCCACGGGGATGAAAAATTTGCCGGCTTTCCACTGATACTTGGGCCCTCCCTCCAACACAGCATCTTTGATATTCTTCTCAATGATCTCGTCCAGGAAATCGTTTCGGACCAGCCACTGATATTGCCATCGCACGACCCGGGCAGCCTTATTAAACGGAGTTTTGTCTTTGGCGTCGACTTCAGGAATACCGCAGCTCAATCCTTGTTCGACAGCGATATTATGCAGTCGCATAAACAAGACATGCACCTGAAGCAAAATAGCATTTTCCAAATCGCGAAAATCGCGCCTTTTTACTGGAAGCAACTGATCTCCCAGGAGTTTGTACGGCCTACCTAGGGGGAGATCGCAGTTGGGCTCGATTTTGAAACGTTCGGCATCTTTCGGACCCGTGTACAGCGCCCGGGAGCGGCCTGGACCTCCCCCATACACTTGGTCCAAATCGAGCCAAGGTGTTCGCCGGTTGTGAGTGTCCTCCGCTTCCCATTTGCCTGCGTCTTTCAGGGGAGTCCCATCGAAGGACAGATCATGATCGATTAACTGCCCGAAATACGTATATATCGCGAGCCCTACATCGTGGGGGACGTTGCACAATGGAGCCGAATCTTTGTCGAGCATACAACGGCCAAGCTCGGTGAGCTTTCTTAGGTCATTCGCATCTGGCTTTGCAACGATTGGAAACATGTGCCCGTAACGGCCGGTTGTTTGCGCGTGACTCACTTCATTGACTAATAAAACATAGACGGCGAGGGCGGCGGCACTCTGAAGGAAGCGTCTAGAGTTCATGATATCATTTGGGCTGGGAGGCGAGAGATGGCCATTCTAGCGCGTTAGCGTTTGCATTGCGAGACGGTTATTTGGCCCGATTGCCGGACACGAAATTCTACTGGTTTGAGTTGCCGAAGTTCTGTCGAACGTAGAGGCCCGCCGACTCTTCACGTGCAGTCAGCGCGCGCCGCGATGCTGAATGCAGATATGTGTTAGCCATTCTATATTGACTCAATCCATGAACACCGTCCCACGCGTATTTGCCTATCTCCGGCGCTATCCCTGGATGGCGCTCGGGACGCTCACGTGCGCGATCTTGAGCACGTTGATGGTGCTGGTGTTTCCGGCGGTGACCACGCGGTTGGTGGATGAGGTTCTGAATCAGCACCACGCGGAGCGGCTTCTGCCGCTGGTGCTGACGGCGGCGCTGGCGTTTGTGCTGCAGAATGGACTCGGTTCGCTCCGGATCATTCTCAACAACACGTTCGAGCAACGGGTGATCTTCGATCTGCGGAGCGATCTGTATTCCCATATCCAAATGCTGCCGCTGCGCTGGTTCGATAATCGCGCGACCGGCGATTTGATGACGCGAATTCTTGAGGACGTGACTTCGGTCGAACGGATGTTGATCGACGGGATCGAGCAGGGCGTCGTCGCGGTG
>DASYJM010000227.1:0-21870 GCA_035996445.1 Candidatus Acidiferrum sp.
GATCCAAGGAGGAGCTCGGGGAAACCGGGATTTCACATTACCCCGCACGCTAAAGGTCGGTGGCACACACCTTCCCGTAGGATCTTGCTTGATCAGTTGGGAATCGTATACCCCTAATGCCATTGTGAAGATTGAGCGCGACAGAGGTATGGGTGTCACTGTCGAGGGGAGGTGGGTAAACCACGGTGTCAGCTACACTGAGGACGCAGTAGCCTACCAAACAAACGGAGACGGTTCTGGGACCCTTGTCGAAATTCGCTTCTCCGGCATGGGACGGGCCCTCGTTTTTGGAAGCAACTAACAGAGTTGGAAAAGTCTGTGTCTGCTTCGAAGGTGGAATTGTCTGAATTTCATTCCGAGACCCTAGAAGCACAAAACGACACTTTGGGCCG
This sequence comes from Candidatus Acidiferrum sp., assembly GCA_035996445.1. GTDB lineage: Bacteria > Acidobacteriota > Terriglobia > Acidiferrales > UBA7541 > Acidiferrum. The sequence goes on from DASYJM010000227.1 coordinate 393, forward strand.
CGTGTGGATTCATTTGCCTTTGAGATAGGAGAAGAGTTCCTATGTGTTCCTGCGAGTATGGCCAGTCCTAGATCAAGTAACTGCCGTCTGATATACCTGCCGCGGTAATAAACTCGGAGTAATTATTCTTTTGGACGGCAGTCGGAACGTGCTGGGATTTGCTGGACCTGTGGTTTTTCCACGTACACGGCGCTCGTTTCCCTTCAGGAGAACTGCCTACGCTCGTTGTCGTTCCACGCCCGATCGGCAGTCTCAGTGCCCTAAAAACGCATAAAGTGTACAAGTGAAATTGCAGGCCCGGCACATCTCCCGTAACGCGACGCAAATATAAAAGGAGCTCACCGTTTGTGGACCCAGACGCGCCCAATTGTCCCTTGTCCTGAACAATCGCCAACTTGGTCGCTGGCGGGAACCTGCGGCATAAATCTCAGTAGGTTATGTAAAGCGTTCGAGAAACAAGTGTGGATATGCGTCGCTGGCTTATTGGTTCAAATCACTTGCGCCCCGGTGACGTCGCGTTGAGTAGACTCACCAGCGGTTCGGCTGCTGGCACAACCGCCTGAGCACCGGTCACAATTTCTTTGGACCCCATTTCCTTGCCATATAGCTTCTTATTGGCGGCGCTGTCCGCGTCCATCGACGCACCTTCCAGGGACACGCCAGCAAAGAGTCCCTTTGACCGCGAATAAGTCAAAACGTCCGAACTCATAGCCGCAGCATTGTAACCGGTCGCTTGTGTGCCGGTGGGACCAGCGGCCGCCGCTGCATTGGCGCCAAGTTTCGTCTTGCCGTTCAGGATCGCGTCGACTCCCTTGTCGTGCATCACCACTAGCACAAAATCAGTCGCAGTGGAACCGAGCTGGATACCAAGGCTTCCCTGATCTAGCGAATACATCACCGGCGCGCCCCAGCCACCATCCATCTTGGCACCCTTACGACATACGAGTACGCCGCGCCCGTAGCTTCCGCCGATACCAATTGCAACTTTCTTGACGCTCGGAAACACGAGGGCGCACATGGCCTGATTGAGGATATTCGTCGGGAGACCCTTGTCTCCCTGGAGTAGCTCCTTCATGACTGTTCCGGAATTTGCTAAACGCTCATCTTCTTTTTTCTGAGCAAGAAGGGGAAAAGCTACTACCAAACAGAGCCCGAGGATGGCGAGTCCCGTCTTCATGGTTTGTCCTTTCGGCTGAACGAACGGAGTATACATCTAAAATTTCGAGGAACATGTCAATAATCGCAGCGCAAGAGGGCCGGGTGGCCGATTGGAAGGTGGCTTCTACGGGTACGCCCCGGTACTTGCGCATTCTGCCCGAGTCACGCGCACACGTGGGTAATCATGCCTGATAAACGCGGCAGTCTCAGTGGGTCGACGCAACACCTCTGGTGTAAATCATCTCTCCAAAGGTGGTGTCTATGACCCAAGGAAAACAGTTCGGGCTTTCTGCGACGCAGGAAATCGCCATGTGGTCCCGTTGGAAGGCGGGACAGTCGTTGGATGAAATCGAACATGAGTTCGGTCCTACTCCAAAGGGGCGCCCTTTTATAATGCGTTAATCGGGACTCAGGCGCTTTGCTGGTTTGTTATTCGCCAAAGTTTGCTAATAGCCGACTATCAGGAGTTAGCTGCTTTGAGCGTTTTACTTGGGCGCCTGTCCGGGCGGGTTCTCACTTGTCGGCGGCACTATCCCCTTGAGTCGCAAATAGGTCACCATGTTCCCATAGTGCTCATCAGTGTGCGCCGTATTGAGCGAGAACAACGTTAGCTTCGCTAAATCGAAGTTGAAGAATTTCACCATCTGGCTGCCTTTTGCATCGGTCATGCTGTCGAACGCCTTGTTGCAGTACTCGACTCCGTCCTTGAGCGCGGCCACGAGAGCGGCCTTTGAGGTCTTGGTTTTTTCGATGTCCTTCGCTGGGTTTGCTTCACCTATGGCTTGCGAGCAGAACATGTACGAAGCGTCGGCCACATGGCCTACGAGCTGGCCAAAACTGCGAACCTCCGGTGTCGGTTTGAAGGGGTAGTTTTCTTCTGGCATTTTCTGCGCCGCACCGACGACCGCGTTGCTCACAAACGAGTAGAAACCTTTTTCGCTCGCAGTAATCGGGTTCGCGGGCGGAGCGGCCTGCGCTTGTGACTTCTCCTGTCCGAATACAGCAACGGGAACCGCCAGCAATGCAGCAAAAACAAAACAGAGTCTTTTGTTCACGAGACACCCTCCGAGGAATCATGCCACCTTACAGGCCATGAATATAGATAACCGGATATTTGGCGTAGCAGTTTTTGCACGATTAGGCTCCGCGAACTTCGCCAAAACCATCACCACTCATAAGGAACTCCCTTCCGAACGCCCGCAATCTACTATACGAATGAAGCGTCAAATTGTTTCGAGATATCTGCGATTCGTTCACGAGGATGTCCGGTAAATGCGTCATTCATGAGGGTGCTCTTTGTAGGTGATGATGCAAACGATCAAAACCTACTCCAAAGGTGGACCTGGCGTCGCTCGCTGGACGGATGTGAAAGTCACGGTGTAGCCGACGGCTTGCTCGTGCCTGGTGGCTCTGGTAATGTCTGACAGCTTTTAAAGCGTCAAGAACGGCTTCCAGGGGAGCCATTTTATGACAGGAGTATTACAGCGGCTGTTGCCGCGTGAGGAGGGGTTTTATCACCTCTTCGTGAAGCAGGCGGATAATATTTTTGTGGGAGCCAAGGCGCTCCTGGAGATGCTTTCGCACTACACGGGAGTCCCGGAGCAGGTACAAAGCATCAAGGCTATCGAGCATCATGGCGACGACATCACGCACAACATCCTGACCAAGCTGAACCAGACGTTCATCACGCCGTTTGACCGGGAAGATATCCACGAGCTGTGCAGCCAACTGGATGACATCATCGATTTGATCGACGCGGCAGCAAGCCGCTTTGTGTTGTATCGCGTGGAGGTGGTGCGCCCGGGGACCATCGAGCTGGTTAAGGTGCTGGTGTCCACCACCGCGGAGGTTGCAGCGGCGGTGCGGGATCTGGAGTCGCCGGAAAAGGCGCTGAAACATTGCATCGATATCAATCGCTATGAAAATGAAAGTGACCGGTTGTGCCGCACGTTGATTGCGCAATTGTTTGATGAAGAACGGGACCCGGTGCAGATCATCAAGTGGAAAGAAATCTTTGAAGTCATCGAGACCGCTGTCGATAAGTGTGAAGACGTCGCGAACGTGATCGAAGGCGTGATCCTCAAAAGCGCGTAACCCACCCGATGGAATTTTTAGTAATGTGCGTTGATAACGTGAATGGGTGTAGTGACGGGCCGGGCTATGGGCATGCCAAGTCGCTTAATCGCGTGACGAAGAGTTTTATCTGTGGATAGCTTTAACCTGCTGCTGGTGGTCGTAGGGCTCACCTTAATCTTTGAATTTTCCAATGGCTGGCATGACGCTGCGAATTCCATCGCGACGGTGGTCTCGACGCGCGTGCTGACGCCCTTTCGTGCGGTAGCGTGGGCGGCTTTCTGGAATTTTGTGGCGGCCTTTGTCTTTGGCACGGCGGTGGCGAAGACGATCGGCAAAGGGATGGTCCACATTGAGATGGTGGACGAGAAGGTGCTTTTAGCCGGGCTTCTTGGGGCGATCTCGTGGAACTTCCTCACACTCGTACTCGGACTACCGACAAGTTCTTCGCACGCGTTGATGGGAGGTTACGGCGGTGCGGCGGTGGCAAAATCGGGTTTTGGAGCCTTGATTTTGAGCGGTTGGACGAAACCGTTGATTTTTATATTTTTGGCTCCCGTGATCGGGCTTTTTGTAGGTGCGGCGGTAACGATCGTGACCAGTTGGATTGTGCGTAAGCAGCGTCCGCGGCGCGTAGATAAATGGTTCCGGCGATTACAACTGCTTTCCGCAGCCGGCTATAGCCTAGGGCACGGAACGAATGACGCGCAGAAAGGTATGGGGATTATTACTACCGCCTTGGTGGCGGGCGGGGCGCTGAGCACTTACGATGTGCCTTATTGGGTTATTCTTTGCTGCCATCTGGCCATGGCCGGCGGTACCATGGCGGGGGGCTGGCGCATCATTAAGACCATGGGGCAGCGCATTACCAAGCTGACTCCGTTTGGCGGATTTGCCGCGGAATCAGCAGGGGCACTGACGTTGGTCGGTACGGCACACTTCGGCATTCCGGTGAGCACGACGCATACGATCACTGGTGCCATCGTAGGTGTCGGCGCGACGCGAAGGCTTTCGGCGGTCCGCTGGGGGGTCACGAGACGGATTGTCACCGCGTGGGTTCTAACCATACCCGGCGCCGCAATAGTGGGGGCGGCGGTATTCCACGGTATACAGCTTTGGTTTACGTGAACCTTACGGCTATAAATCGAAATCCGCCAAAAACCACTAGTCCCGTAGCGCAACTTATTAGTCAAGCCTTATCGATCGTACGCCGCACCTTATTGCACTTCGAAAATTTGCAACGCCAATTTCGCGTCAAGCTTTCCCTTGCCCGAATCGGCGACGTACAGGCGTTTTAGTTCGGGTACAAAAATCGAGGACTTGGCGCGGTAGGCGGTCGGAACCTCCGCGATGTGCTCATAATGGTCCGCATCGCGCTGCTCGATAACCGTCGCGGTCTCACTTCCCGTGACATAAATTCGTTTATGAGCGACATCGAGTGACATGTCGCTGTTTACACCTACGCACGGCAGAGTGGACACGACTTTCCCGGTGTCAATGTCGAACACGATGAACAATGCGGGTTTGCGTGTCGCGGTGAACAGCCGATGATGCGGTTCGTCAAGGGCTATCGCATGCGCAAGGTGCGCATCCGCCGGCAACAGCCAGCGGGCCGCGAGTTGACGAGTGGCGAGGTCAATGACTCCAACCTCATCCGAGCCCGTAAGGTTTACGTAAAGTTTTTTCCCCGCGTGGTCAATGACCATGCCCTCGTTGGAATCTCCAGGAAGTCCCGCAACCTCGCCGACCGGTTTAAAAGAGGTAGTGTCAATAATCGTGAGCACGTGAGTTTTCGACCCCGGGCCGCCGCCATTTTCGACGTAAAAGTTCTTGTCTATGGGGCTGTATACGCCGTGGTCCACGCCGGGGCCAAGTTTGAGAGTGTCAATGATCTTGTATTCTTTACAGTCAACTAATTGAACCGCATCCGTATCCCCTCCGTCGGTGACGATGAGCCGGTCGGAGTCAGCTAGATAAGCCATCGTAAGAGGTTGGCCAAAGCCTATGATACTGTGCGTCCGCTTTCCCGTTCGAAGATCGAACACTTCCACCGTCTTTTGATCCTCAGACGCAAGAAATAAACGGCCGCCCTGAAAATCGACGCCAAAATGATCCAAATCACCGGTAAAACCTGGCAGTGGCGTGCTCGCAATTAATTTTAGTGGTAGCTTCTCCTGGGCACTCAGCGCTGGCGCGAACAAACCGAACGTTAGAACGCAAATCATCAAAGATGCCCGCAATTTATCCTCCTGGGGTGGTCATCGGGCGTAAAGAATGACATTGAAGCTGAGCGCGATACTTGCGCCAATTGGCCCCTATATCACTTTTCCCCGCTCTGCGACCTAACCCGGCAACGCGGGTATGGGTTGACTAATAGGACGCGAAAAAGTGATACACCCGCAGCGGGCGTCGATTGTCTCCGCTATTTTCTGTCCACCGGCACGTGTCGAAACGGATCGCCGGTGGGAGCAGGGCGAAGATCCAAGCCTAGTAGATTTCCACGCTTCGAAGGCTATGAATCAGGTCCTCCATCCGAAAATTCCTGGCATTGAATTTACGGATCGTGAGGGTGACCCCGGTCAAGCCGCAAGGCGGGGATCACTGCGGCGACGCGCTCGATCTAGCGTCCGTAAACGAGAACGCGAAAGTTTCCCGGCTTGGGTTTCGGTTGCGGATGTGGTTGCTTTTCCGTTGGAGCGGCTGGGGGATTAAAATCCGATGTACTCAGAAAAAGCTTGTGGGTTTTTGGATCAACCTGAATAGTTTTGGCCCCGTATTCAGTCTTGACTGTCTCAACCTCGCTGAGTTTGTCGGGCGAATCTTCGTGGTAAATGTGAATCATGCCTGCTTTTGTCGATACGAAGAGCAGGCCCGTTTCGGGCTCAAAGGCGTTGGCATCCACTCCGGCAGAAATAGGAAACGACTGAATGACCTTTCCGTTGTCGGCATCCATCATCTCGACGATCTGAGGATCGCGACCTGCGGAGAATAGCCGCCGGTTCTTTTGGTCTATCGCCATGGCGACTGGCTGTCCTTCCGGGGCGGTCGGCCACCGCGCTTTAACCGTGTTCGTGCGGGCGTCGATAGCTAGAACTTCATTTTTTTCCTGACAATTGTCATAGACCATCCCCTTGCCATCAACGGCGGGGAACTGTATGGCACCGCCCAGCTCGATGTTCGTTATAACGGTTTCTTTCGCCGCGTCGATAACGGTGGTGTTGTGGCTATCTCCATTGAAGGAGAAGATGTGCTTTGTGACCGGCTCGTAGATGATTGCATCCGTATCGACTTGATTGGTTTTGATTTCGCCGGTCACTTTTAAGGTCTTCAAATCGAAAACCACTACCTTCTGGACTTCCGCGGCACTATGGGAGTCACCGTCAGTGACGAATCCTTTGCCAAGCTCTGGGACGACAGCAATTCCGTGAGTACGAGTCAGGCCGCTAATTCTGCCCACCACAGAGTCATCATCGGCATTCAAGACCACCACCTCCGTGCCGTGCGAGACGTATACGCGGCGTGCGTCAGCATCGATCGTAATGTAGTCGTAATATTCATCGCCGCCGGGCGCCGGGGGCAAAGAAATCTTCTTAATCAGGTGGTAACCTCCAGCCGACGATTTTTGTTGAGCATATGTGCTGAACGGAGAGCCAACAATAAATAATCCAAAGAACAGAACTATTGCAAAACGACCACGGGCCCGACGCTTCATCGACTCGCTCCTTTTAATTGGCCTGCTGACAGGGTCATAAGCACGAACAAAAGTCGCCGCTGTCGCCGCGTGGCAGACTACCATCTTTCTCACTTCCGCCGGAATACTTTTTCGAAAACATTCACCGCCGACCTCGGCGCTACTCCAAATCTCAGGATTTTTGACGCCTACTTTCTCGCGGGCCGTGCTAGCGTATCTGCCATTACGTCAACTCACTTGGGGGTTCCTCGACATGCCGCAATGGAATTTGATTGGCAAAATATTTTTGTGCGCTTTAGTTTTCCAGGCCGCGCCCGCGCAAGCGCCCAAAACCCTCCTCGATAATGACCGCGTCGTCGTCCGCGACGTCACCGGCCCCGCTACCGCTGAGCCGCTCGATTCCGTAGTTGTGTCTTTATCCGGCACCACGTCTGGTACTGCCATGTTCGTCTCCAAAGGCACGACACCGGACATCACGGGTCGTTATATCGTGGTCGGATTGAAAGATCACGCGACTGTTCCAGTAGCAAACACGAGCGGATACCCGCTCGCATTTCCACGGCTCGGCGCGAAAAAGATTCTTGAGAACGAAAAGGTGATCGTATGGGACAACACTTGGACTCCCGGAGTAACCGTCCCCATGCATTTTCACGATAAAGACACCATTGCCGTTTTCCTTGAAGACGGTGACGTGAAATCCACCTCTCTCGACGGCACCGTTGTCGTCACTCCGCACACCGCCGGCACCGCAAGCTACAATCGCGCTAATCGCACCCACACCGAAATGCTGGCCAGTGGAAAACAACGCGCTATTATTGCCGAGATGAAGTAGAAAAACTGGAGTGGCGGGCTCCGAGGTGAAATGCCAGCGCGGTTCCCCAGTCGTGCGCTATCACGAATGCTGACGAGATTCCTGCGTTAGCGAGGAACGCATCGAGGTAGCGAACATGATCAGCAAACCGATACTCGATGTCAGGTTTTCCTGATTGGCCTAACCCGATGAGATCCGGTGCGATGCAATGCGCCGTCGGCGCAACCAGCGGAATGATATTCCGCCATATGTACGACGAGGTGGGGTTCCCGTGCAGAAAAAGCGCGACCGCCGCTTCGGGATTTCCCGCCTCCCGGTAAGCCATAGTGGAACCCAGTACATTGAGTTGGGGAAGTACAACATCATACGGCACTTTCATTTTTGCTCTCCTTGAAGATGGTTTGGAAAACGATGTTCTTGAAACGGTCGAGCGCGGCAGGGCCGCGTTCGACCTTCATACGGAGAATTGCGCCCTCCCAGGAAGCCAGAAGAAATTCGGCGAGATCCGCCGGATCGAACGTTGAATCGATTTCGCGGGTGCTTTGAGCCTCGGCGATACACGAGGCAAACGGAGCACGCCATTCCTGGAATATGGCCTCCAACCTGTCGCGCAAGAGTTTGCTATGAGCGGTCGTCTCAAGACTGAAATCGCCGATCAGGCAACCGCGATTCCATTTGGCGCCTGCTAATACGTCGCTGATAATGTCCAGATAGCGCTTCAGTCGCTGCCGGGGAGTGAGGGACTTGTCGTCCAAAGCCTTTTTTACTGACTCCTTGAGGTTTGCAAAATAGCGGTCTAGTACTTCCTGGGCAAACGCTTCTTTGGACCGGAAGTGATTGGTGAAGGACCCCTGCGGAACACCAGCGGCTGCACAGATATCGCGAACACTCGCCCCCTGATACCCCGATCGAAACATTACCTTAAGTCCGGCGCTGAGAATGGCTTCGCGATGTGAAGGTTTGCTCATTGTAAAATAATACGTACGTACGTATTGATCGGTCAAGCTCGTTTTCACACTCGCCGGTTGGAACGGAAACTAGATCCACGGACCTTCCTTCTTGAAGCTTTTTAGAAAAGTACGAACGGTTTCCTTCAGCACCTATCAACTGCTCTCATCCACCGATGGTGATGTCGCCATCAGGCACTCGATTGGGCGGGGAAAAATGATACATCCCCGCGACGCGGCACGTGGCCACGCCCCGTGACTACCTCAATTAGCCCATGTGCGATTTGTAAATAATTTGTAACGGCCAGGATAGATCAACCATTGCTTGCTCTAGAACAATGACGCAACTGGCCTAGCAGCTTACTCTCCGGCTGTCCCGCAAAACCCATCTGTGAACGTCGCACGTTGTTATGCGGCGATCTAGATCATTCATGGAGGTGAAGCTGTGCGGCGTCAGGTTAATGTGGTTTCTTTATCCAACGAATTAGCGGTTACACAGCGTCTTTCGCTCGTGACTGTTTTGGCTACGATAGTTTGTCTCGCGCTGCTTCTTGCCGGATCGCGCCGACCCGTCCATGCTGCCGCGGCGGCACCCGCTGATGCGGCAAAGAGTGTTGTGACCGGGCATGTTAAATACGAGGGCATTTTGCCGAAGGCAAAGCCGCTGGACATGTCCAAGGAACCGAACTGTGCAAAGCAGTACAACACGCCACCAACCACAGAGACCGCAGTGGGAGGCCCGGCCAACGCATTGGCCAATGTAGTGGTGTACATTTCCGCTGGAGCTCCTGATGAAACCTCTAGTGGCCACGTATCGCTCACGCAATACGGCTGTCGCTATTTTCCACATGTGCTGGCTTTGCAGGCGAAACAAGAAGTCTGGGTTCGCAACGAGGATGCCGTCAGTCACACCGTTCATCTGATGACCAGGACGAATCCGGAGTTGAACAGGATCCAGGGGCCGAATGCTCCTGAATTTGCCATCATGAACGATAAGCCGGAATTCATTAAGGTAAAATGCGAACTTCATCCGTGGATGAGAGGCGTTATCGCGGTGTTGAAAAATTCTCACTTTGCCGTGACGGATGCCGAAGGCTCTTTCACACTGCCCGACCTGCCTCCTGGCAAGTACACCATCACGATATGGCATGAGAGCTTTGGAACTGAATCGCAGCAAATTGTAGTGGGCGGCAGCGACACTAAGGACCTGAATTTCATTCTTAAAGTGAAAGCTAACTGACCTGGCGATTTTCCCTTTTTGCACGTCAACGATATAAGTTGGCACATTCTGAACTGCGCTAAGGCGGCGCTCCCATGGATATCCGGCAGGTAAACTCCCATTAATTCTTTGTCTATCGCCACCTTACCTTACTCTAGCCAGCAATCGTTGACTTCACGTCTCCGAACGACGTGGAAATCGTTGGCCACAAGCCTGGCGTTAAACTGTAATCTTGATTGCCGTGAGGCGCCCTAGGAGATTGCGTAGTTACTTACTGTTCCTGGCAATCCTGCTCGCGATGGCAGGAATTCGAATATACGCTCGACCGTCCGTGGCCACCGGTAGCGTCGAGAACCCCACCTGCGAGCAAATCGGCCCGAACACCTACCGGATTGAATTTCAGCCAACGGCGAACACAGGAGCCGTTGAGGTGTTCGCCAGCTCCCGGCCGGATCGCATCGAATCCGAAAAGCCGGTAGGTATCCTGCGCAACGCTACCGGGAATATTTCCGTGCCCGATCGTTCGGGCCGTGTTTATTTCCACCTGAGATCATCGAACGGCGCCATTAGGGTTGTTTCCGTTAGAAGGCTTCCGCTGGAAGGTGCGAACAATTTTCGCGACCTCGGAGGCTATCGCACGGCCGATGGCCATTATGTTCGCTGGGGCTTGGTATACAGATCGGGTTATCTCGTCAATCTGACGCCTAAAGATTCCGCGTATCTCAATACTCTGGGAATTCGTCTGGTGTGCGATGTGCGTGCCGATGGGGAGCGCATGCGTGCCCCCGATCCTGACCAGTGGACTGGAAACGCTCCTGAACTTCTATCCGTTCCGATAGGTCCTAATCGCGATGGAACGCTCTCGGCAGAAGCTTAAGAAAAGAGTGGCGAAAATAAACGCCGAAAGTAAAGACTCTATTTGAGGATACGACTACGCGATCACCGACGCTACTCAGTACGGAAAGATTCTTCATCGAATTGCGTCGGGCGATCTACCTGCGGTCGAGCACTGCACTTCCGGCAAGGACCGAACGGGAGTCTTCAGCGTGATTCTTCTGACCGCACTGCGCGTTCCTCGCGAAACGGTGATTCAGGATTACCTTTTGACCACACAGTACATGCTTGCTCCTGACAGCATCGAGAGAACAACCGCGGACCTGCAGAAAATTTTTGGTCTCTCGGAACCTCCCGACGCCGCTACCGTAAAAGCAATCATGACCACCAGGCCGGAAACACTACAGGCTACCTTCGATAGCATTAACAAAACCTACGGTTCTTTCGACAATTATCTGCGTGACAGTTTAAAAATCTCTGATTCCGATTTGGCCAGGCTTCGCGACGAACTCCTCGAACCTTAACGAAAACTGTATAAAAGTAGCCATTGGCGATTTGGTAGTGCGCGTACGATCCGCAACTTCGACAGCAAGCGATGTGGTGGTTAAATCGTGTAACGCGGCGGGGGCACGCCGAAACGGAGGATTGTAATGCGATTCAGAACACGCGTTCGGAACCGAGCAGTTTACGGAATGGCTGCGTTGGCGATGTTCATGCTGTATTCCACTCTGCTGAGCATGAAGATTGGCGCGCAGGATGAAGGAGCTGGTGGCTGGAGGATCATGCGGGCTCAGTACGGGTGGCGGGATCGCCAGACAGATGTTACGGACTTGTTGCAAGATTTGATCGCGCGCGGCGGGGTGAATGGACGAGTAGTGGTGAACAACCAGACCATGGGAGGAGATCCGGCGGTATCCCGGGACAAAACGCTGCGAATTGTTGCGCGAAATGGAGGCAATCAGGAACGGGACTTTTACTTCAAGGAGGGCGCTGCGATAGACGTGGGAATGTTCGCGGTGCCACGCGACGAATTTGACGATCGACCCCGCGGGGACAGCCGACGCGATGACCGTCGAGATGAGCGTCGAGGGGTGTCAATTTTGCGGGCATATTGGGGAGTGCAAGGGCGAACCGCAAACGTAACAGATTTGTTGCGCAGCATGCAGCGTGAGAATGGATTGCAGGTGACGGCTAATAATCGCTCGCTAGGTGGAGACCCCGCGCCGGGAGCGGACAAGGTGCTCATTGTGATTTACCGCGTACAGGGACGCGAGACGGCGGCGGCGGTGCGCGAAGGAAATACCCTGACGATTCCGTAACAAGCGTATTGACGAGGCTTCCTGCAGCGTCAACGCGAGTATGGGCGCGTTACCGGAGAGGTTTTCGCGTCACACTTGTGGCCTAGCGCGTAATCAGAAACTTGCCATACTGAAACGCTAACTTGCGCCTCACAAACCGGGCAGGTTCGTTGACTTACCTCGGATTTGCAACCTAAGATATCCGCCAAAACCTGTTTGGTTCGGTACGGAACCGCAACAATTCCTGAAATCGCCACACTCAAAGCTCACACGACAGGATGGACTGGAAAATGAAGGCACTGCGATTCGTCGGATTGCTTGTGATGGCCGGTTTGATCACGTTTGTGGTGAACGCGGCAGATGACAGACCGATCGCTATCGTACATGTGCGGCTGATTGACGGGATGGGCGGAACCCCAGTTGAAAACGCCACAGTGCTTCTTCGCGACAAAACAATCGAATATGCCGGTCCTGCGACAGGCGTGAGCGTCCCGAAGAACGCGCAAATCATGGACGCCACCGGCAAGACGGTAATGCCCGGGCTTGCGGACATGCATGTCCACCTGCAAGGTGCCTGGGATGGGACGTCGGTCGACCTACTGGGCTATCAGCGCTATTTAAATGCGATGCTCTACTCGGGTGTGACCACATTGTTGGATACCGGCAATTACCAGCCGTGGGTTTTGCAGCTAAGACAAGAGCAAGCCGCAGGAAGACTGCAGGGTCCCCGCATTTATTGCGTCGGCGCCATGATCGATTCGGCGGACCCAGCGTGGCCGGACTTGGCGTACGCCCTAACCAGTCGTTACCAGATTCCCGAACTTGTGCGGCGAGATAAAGCGGCTCGGGTGGACATGATCAAGGGTTATTCGAACCTGTCAGAGCACATGTTGCACTGGCTATCGGAAGAAGCTGCGAAACAAGGGATTCGCGTGGTGATTGATCAGTGGGAACGGAATGGGTCGCCTGATCTCGTCGCCACTGGAATCTCCGGGTTCGCGCATTTGCCCACGCGAAAAATGAGTGACGCAGACATCCAGTTTGCCAAGGAACACAATATCTTTTTCATTACGACGTTAGTGGTGACGGAATCGTTTGCAAGGACGCGGCTGAATGCTATTGGCTTCTTGAAGGAACCGTACATCGCGGATACGACGCCGCCATGGTTTTTGACAGAGCTGGCGGAGTTCGCGCACAAGCCGCAGACCGACGCGGAAAAGAAAGAGACGGAACAAAATTTTATGGCCCACCAGGAAGCCATGCGCAACGTTAAAAAACTGCATGATGCCGGAGTTTTGATTGTCACGGGGACTGATGCACCGTACCCGGGTGTGTTTCAGGGCGAGGGGCTGCATCACGAACTGGAATTAATGGTGGAGGCAGGATGGAAACCCTTGGAGGCCATTCGCGCATCAACGTACGACGCCGCGAGGCTTATGAAAGCGGAGGGCGAATGGGGCAGTGTGCAAGCGGGCCGGAGGGCGACGTTACTGATTGTTGCGGGCAATCCCACGGAACGAATCAGCGATACGCGAAAGATTGAGACGGTGATCCGGGATGGAAAGATTGTGAACCGGGCGGAGCTGAAATATAGTTCGCAAAACGATGCCGGCTATCGCGCGCTACCCGGGCTGTTTAATCCGTAGTCTTTTGTACTTCAACCGGAATTTCGTGTGCGAATTTTCCAAGTGCCGGAATGCCGTGGCTATCGCGAGCTGATCAACGAATCAGCGGCGGGTGCGATCTTTTCGTACGGCTTCGTCGATGAGCGCGCCAAGTTCGCTGCGCGTTAGCGACACGTGTTCACCTGCGGAGTCGCCGCCGTCACTTGTTATCGGCAGGTCCGCTCCTCCGCCGGGCGGCGGTGCGACAAAATATCTGGACCGCGAGGCCATCAGCTTGGCTACTTCCCGGCTGGAAAGGAGTTGTGGCTCGCCGGCCATCTCCGCCGCCAGCGTAATTTTCGCTGAGTGCTCGATGGTCTCCATCCGGAAAAATGCCGTCAACAAATCGGGCCCGCACGTGACCGCTCCATGGTTTGCAAGCAGTAGCGCGTCATAGTGCGGAACGAAGGGCTCAATGGCCGCGCTCAATTCCGGAGTTCCGGGAGTTGCGTAATGCACCAGGGGAATTTGCCCCAGCCCGATAATCACTTCGGGCAGCAATGCCTGGTCGAGCGCGCGTCCGGCTACGGCAAACCCCGTCGCCGTCGGCGGATGTGCGTGGCAAATGGCCTGTACATCCGGGCGCATGCGATAAAACAACAAGTGCATGGCCACTTCCGACGACACTTTGCGTTTTCCAGAAATGTGCGTGCCGTTCAGATCGGTAATCACCAAATCTTCGGGCGACAGCGTGCCCTTGTTCATGCACGTGGGCGTATTCAGGATTCTGTTCTCATCCAGGCGAACAGAGAGATTTCCTTCGCAGGCTACGATGTAGCCGCGCTCGTATAACCAGCGGCCCGCGATACAAATTTCGCGGCTGTGTTGCTCTTCACTTTTCGTGGAACCCGGCAGGAGTGCGTCCGTCATTGGCCTATCCCTTTCCTCGCGTCCTATGGACGGTGCGCCGAACGATTTATTAGAAACTTCCACCGAAACAGCATGGAAGGTTCTTTTCCCATGGACGCACGGAAGTGGTGGGAAGAACCTAATACAAGTCCCGGCAAGATGCTAGGCGTAAATTCCGCGAAGCTTCAAAGCGCTGGCCACCCGGTCGATAGCCAGCATGTAAGCAGCAATGCGGTTATTTACTTTATGGGCCTCGGCATAACGGACCACCTCGTCGAAAGCGTGTTCCATCACGTCGAGAAGCCTTTCGTTCACTTCGCTCTCGCGCCAGAAAAAACCTTGCCGGTCTTGCACCCACTCGAAATAACTGACCGTGACGCCCCCGGCGTTGCCGAGAATATCCGGCACGGTGAAGATGCCTTTGGCATCGACAATGGAATCGGCTTGCCAGGTGGTGGGTCCGTTAGCGCCCTCACACAAGATTTTGGCCTGCACCTGATGCGCATTTTCTGCGGTAATTTGATTTTCGATGGCCGCGGGAATAGCGATCTCGCACCGCTGGAACAAAACATCTCGGGCGGTCATTTTTGTCCCACCGCCAGGAAAATCCTGCAGTGCCTTTTTCTGGACGTACACCCACTCAATCACTTTGGGAATATCAAAACCATTTTCGTTGTATAGGCCGCCGCCGATATCCGCGAGACCCACAATTTTGTAGCCCGCCTTCTGCATCAAGTCCGCCGCCAGGGAGCCGACGTTTCCGAATCCTTGAATTACCACGCGGCAGCCTTGTTTCTTAATGCCGGTTTTTACCAGCGCTTTGTCACAGCAGATCATTACGCCGCGACCGGTGGCTTCGCGTCTTCCTGCGGATCCTCCTAATTCGATAGGTTTACCGGTGACAACCGCGGTGGTGGCCTGACCAAGATGCATAGCGTAAGTGTCCATGACCCACGCCATGGTCTGCTCGCCAGTGCCCACATCCGGCGCGGGAACATCCTTCTCAGGACCCAGCCAGTTGGCCAGCTCCGCCGTATATCTCCTGGTCATGCGCTCCAATTCGCCGCGCGACATTTTCCTCGGATCGCAAATGATGCCGCCCTTTGCGCCGCCAAATGGAATATTTACCACCGCGCATTTCCAGGTCATCCACGTCGCCAAGGCGCGCACTTCATCCAGGGAAACGTCGGGCGCGTAGCGAATGCCGCCTTTGCCTGGTCCACGCACCGTGGAGTGCAAAACGCGGTAACCGGTGAAGACTTCGAGTTGACCATTGTCCATGCCAACGGGAATGTACAAAGTGATTTCTTTGCTGGGATATTTCAGGTAGCGGTACAGGCCCTGCTCGAGTCCTAGTTTGTTGGCCGCAACTTCAAAACGCGCTTCCGCGTTTTGATACACATTCATTTCTTCCGGGACAGGACCGTGCGCCATGCAAAGCTCTCCTTGCTATCCGAACCGCAGCCGGGTTAGTCGCGACTGGACACCAGCAGAGCGGTTTTCGCAACTTGAATTGAAGGCCAACGAAAGTAGGAAATAGCGGGCTACCCTCCCGCCTTTTGAGTGGCCGGGCGCCAGTATACGAACCCTTAGAGTAGCCCGCAAGCCACACGTCACCGAAGTTGCCATGCCGTGGTGGTCGGCAAAATGCGCGGTAAGACTCCCGTTTTGGAACTGGCTGGATCGCTTGGCCTTACGGGGGCAACGGCGGAGTTGGCATCGTGGAAAATAACAAAAAATAGACGAACAAATGTCCAATTTTGAACAGACGGCGCAGCGGAGAGCGGCTAACTTTCTTGCAGATGTTGGTGGTATGCACACGATGCCGGAGCAAAAGCGCTTCCGGGGACGCCATCGCGTGTAAACCCCTCGCGGCGGCCAGTGCCTAAGCCTTAGCACTTCGGCCGCCGCGTTCATTTTTACCGGCCTGTCGGCTGAAAATTCTTCGCCCGCGCTGCCACCTAGAAATTCCAACCTTGCTACAGATTTCTTACACAGAAAATTTCGCTGAGTAGGGTGAAAGTCAAGAATTAAGGGGAGAATGACACTGCTGTGCCGTCCGGACCGACGTAAGTCGTTGCGGCCTGCCGGATCGCTTTGAAAAGGGGCTTGAAAGCAAATTATTGCAGTTTGAATTGAATCGTCACGGTCATGTGCATTGGCTCGGGTTTGCCATGCAGTTGTGCTGGTTCGTATTTCCAGCGTCGGAGGGCGTCTTTTGCGGCCTCCTGCAAGAGCGCTGGTCCGGAAACAACGGTCATGCTGCTAACGTGTCCAGTGATGTCAATCAGGGCATCAATCGTCACTGCACCGGTTACTCGCTGAGTTTTTGCCATCGTTGGATATACGGGAGGAACGGATGAAATTAAGGTTGCGGATTTTATTTCTGGCCCGCTGCTAGGGGCAACTGGCTGTCTAGACGCGGAGCCCACGAAACCCGGTGCCAATCCCGCTGCCGGCTGACTTGGCTCCAGGTTCAAAGCTTCTTCAGTGGCAACCGGCCGGGAGGGTGCGTTCACGGTCGGGGCAGATAGCTTAACGGATCCCAGGTTCTGTTTTTTCGGCTGCGGAGGCGCGGCTACATCAGGGGTTGCCGCAACATCTTCCGCGGAATCCACAGTGGCGATGCTTTTGTTGGCAGTCCGGCTTGACTTGCTGGCATCCACGAATTTAGTCGACTTCGACCCGGAAGATGCGTCCGGGTCCATCGCCGCGGGGGTGGAAACGGCTGTAAATTTCGGGGATGGTTTTTCCGGAGTCGAGGCCCGTGCCAGCGGCTGTGATTGGGTCCGTTCGTTGTTGCTGCCGCTGTCACTGGCGGCGGTGCCTGGCTTGTTCACCGTCGCTGAAGTGGCTGCTGAATTGGTCGTCGTTACGTTATCGGAGGATTGGCGCAGGTACCAGCCGCCAGCGCCCACTAGCAACAGACCACCAGCGGCGATCGAGCCGATCAAAAACTTCTTACTGGACTTACCTGAGGTTGCAGCTTCCTCTGACAGTGCATCGTGTTCCGCCAGGAAGTGTGTGCCAAACGACGAGGTAGGCGCGCCGCGATTTGCGCCTGCTGGTGTATCCGTAATTTCGGTAACCGCCAGGTCATCCAACACCGGAATATCTCCGAAGTCTTCGACCACTTCAGGTGCGCCGATTTCAGGCAACGCCGCGGAAGCGGCTGCTGCGTTGCGTGCCAAAGGCTCGAGCCAGGAAGGTATTTTGATTTCTTCTGAATCTAGGGTCGATTTTGACGGCGTGGCAGACGCTTTCGGCGTTACCAGTGGCGCTGCCGCTGGAGTCTTTAGTGATTTTGAGGTTTCAAGAGTATCCGGGCCTGCAACGCTCGATAGGGGCGATCGAGTGGCGCTCGGCGGAGCCAGCGAGGAATTTGGCGAACTCGATTGCACAGCTGACGGCTGATCCGGAGAAACAGGTGAACCTGAAGGGACTGATTGGGAGACGCGCGGGGAACTTAGAATCGTAGATTTCGTTTCCGCCTGAATGGCTGCGGTGGTTACCGGAGGCTTCGATTCAACGGCCGAACCACCGGTGAAATTCCGGGCGGTCGGGGCCGATGTTGGAGTGCCTTCAGAAGTGTGACTCTGCGGCACGGCCGGGAAGCGCATTCCCCAGAAACCCGAGACTGGCTCGGTAAACTCCAACTCCACGTAGCCGCTCATGTTGCCGTAACTTTTTGACTTTACAACCTGGCACACGACTTCTTTCTTTGTTTTCTCGTTGGTCAGGAAAAGCAATTGGCCAGGAGCTACCGAAGAAGACAAACGCACGACCGCGCCTTGCCCGAATATTAAAACGGTCTTCGTGGATTCAGAAAAAGGCTCGCGCTTGTCGCCACCCGCAACTGTTCGCGCTCCATTCACTGTGACGGCAACTTCCAGCGCCACCGGCTGGGGGCGCGCCGTGGCGTTTTCCGGTATGGACGTTAATATTTCGTTTTCCTTTGCAGCAGGGGACATGGGCACACTCGCGAGAACAGATTCTCCGGCACACACAAACAGAGTGTTCGCGTGGAATCACCCTATCGTCTAAGCCACGCCGCAAGCTAGCTATAGTACTGAGGTACTATGTGGGAAAAACTTGTACAGATCGACACCCCGGTCACCGGACAAGGGGGTACCTGTACTACTGGACAGGTGGCAGCGGACCTTTGAATTGTTCGTCCAGCTCCACTTGGTAGCCGGTAACCATTTTGTTGGTTTCGTTGGCCATTCCGATCACCGCTTGCAACTCATGGAACATCTGGTCGGTCATTCCTTTTTTGCGCGCCGACGCGGTGTGCGATGCGATGCAGTACTGGCAATTATTAGTGACGCTGACTGCGACGTATAACAATTCCTTCGTCAATGGGTCCAAAGCGCCGGGACCCATAATTTGCTTAAGCGATTCCCAGGTACGCTTTAAGGTGGCGGGGTTGTGGGCGATGGCTTTCCAGAAATTATTGATCCAGTTGATCTTTCGCGTGGCCATGATGTCGTCGTAGACGGCGCGAACTTCCGGGCTGGCATCTTGGTATTCAATCAGTGCGAAGGTGGCCATGATTTCTCCAGAGAATATTCAACAAATGAGCGGGTAAAACGTTAACAGGAACGCTTTGAAATTTGAAACTTGGAATTGGCACGGCGGGAATCGACACGGGTGGAACGTTTGCGAGCGGGGCAGCAAAATTTGTCGAGCAGCAACTTCGCCAGCCGTTTGTGATTGTGGCGAATAACGTCGCGTTCATCCAGCAAATTATCCAGAACAACACGACAGCCCAATTTCTGAATCTCCGGCAAATCGATAACGACCGGTTCGGCGCCTTGCGCCCGATAGCGCCTGGCAACTTTTGGGGAGACCGGTTGCCGATTGGCAACCACGTAGTCGACCAGCTTGCGCGAGCCGTGGATTTGAATGGCGCGAAGATGATCGGCCAGCGCGTATCCGGCGGTTTCGCCCGGCTGGGTCATGAGATTGGCGATGTAAACGCGTGGGGACTTGGAGTTCGCGATGGCGGAGGCGACTTCAGGGATTAAAAGGTTCGGCAGGACGCTGGTGAATAGCGAGCCAGGACCCAGAAGAATCAGATCCGCTTTGCGAATGGCTTCGATAGCGAGGGGAAGCGGGCGCACGTTTTTTGGGGAGAGCTCTAATTTTTTTATGGGCACGCGGCTGGCGGTAATGCGCGTTTCGCCGCGTACACGGCGGCCATTCGTGAGGGTGGCGACAAGATGCACATTCGCGAGCGTGGATGGAAAAATTCGGCCGCGAATGGCCAGGACTTTGCTGCTTTCGCGGATTGCTTCGGTGAAGTCTCCGGTGATGTGAGTGAGCGCGGCGAGGAAAAGATTACCGAAATTGTGGCCGATCAACCCGCGGCCGGCATGAAAACGGTACTGAAAAAGGCGGCCAAGCAGCGCTTCGTCCTTGGAAAGCGCGACCATGCAGTTGCGAATATCGCCCGGTGGCAGGATGCGATTTTCACGCCGCAAGCGGCCGGAGCTGCCGCCGTCGTCCGTCACGGTGACGATGGCCGCAAGATCGGAGATGGGACGCTCGGCGTTGGGGTTTTTGTCTTCTCCGCGGACTACATGTTCTTTCAGTCCGCGGAGGAGCGCGGATAAACCGGTGCCGCCACCGAGAGCGACGATGCGAAATCCGCGCGGAAATTTTTTTGGGTTGGCGGTGTTCTTTTTCAAGTGCGGGCGCGGCAAATTAGTGTTTCGACCGAGTAGCGGGTGATCGAATAGCGGGCAGGTTTTTAAAACGATCAGCCGGCGGTGCCGTCTTTCTCAGGATACAGCAGTTCGGTGAAGCGCGGATCTTCCTGGAGGAAAGCGAAATCTTCATCGTTACGCGCGTGATAACGATTTTCCGATTTGAGCTGAATGGCTACTTTCAGATTGGCCATCGCGGAGTCCGCTTCACCGGTCAGGCAATCGAGCGCGGCCAGGGCATAATGAATATGATCGGCTTTGGGCGCGGCGCGACGAGCTTTATCGAGACTTTCGCGGGCGTCATCCCAGCGGCCGACGTTCATCATGGCCACGCCGCGTTGATAGTGTTCATCGGCGGTGCGCGGATTTTGATCGTGCAGGGGCTTCATGCGCTGCTCGGCAATTTTTACGTGCATGCGGGCGCGGTCAGCTAGTTCTTTGCTGGGGCCTTCGACAACTTTTTCAAGTTCCTGCTTGGCGCGCGCAAATTTCTGCTGCCGAAATAGTGCCAGGGCCTCGTCGTAGATTTTCAGCTGAGCCTGGACGCGGGGATCGACAAGCTCGACGCCGCCACGCTGGGCGGGAGGCGCCGGAGGTAAGATCTTTTTCTTCTGCGATTTAGCGCGAGAATGAGGTGCGCTTTTGACGCGAGAGGACGATGCCCGAGTTGGCTTACGCACTTTTGCCATGGAGCGCATGCTAACAGAGGTGATATGGCGCGTCAATGTTCGTGCCATACACGTAGACTGGAAATTGCCGATGTATGGTCGGCAGCCAGGCTTTTAATGGTGTCCCCGGGCTGAACGTAGGAGAATTCCGGCTGCTGGTATACCCCCAACCCCCGGTGCTTTTGCAAAAGAGTTTGTAAGATGATGAAAACAAAGGATCGAGGCCGCAAAAGCAGAGCCAGAAAGGGCAAAGAGCCCACAAAGTCATCAAAGTAAAGGAGTAAGAAGTTAACATAATAGCAAGCGCCGCGTGTGAGGATGGCCACTGTCGCGCGGGATATGATCGACCCAGTGAAGTCGCACGGGAGGTGAAGCGGGCTTTGGCTTATTTTACCATTTAATTACTTAACATATAACTACTATAACAGCTTCCGTGGGTGGGGGCAAGGATTATTCGAGTGGACTGAGGCAAATGCTGTTGATCACTTAATTCAGGTGCGGCTCTTATCGGTGACGTTACCTACCGGAGGCATGGTCAGAAAATAGAGCGTGGGAATT
>DASYJM010000228.1:0-19806 GCA_035996445.1 Candidatus Acidiferrum sp.
TGATGCTGGAACCACCATTATTCAGGTCACGCACTCAGAGCGCAACGCCGCCTACGGTAATCGCATCGTGCAACTGAAAGATGGCTGGGTCGTAAATGAGAGTGCGGCCGCAACTGTTCAATCGGCATAACTTTTGTAAAAGATTTCCATGGTAGGAGACAGGTACACGGCTACGTGAACCCTCGCGGTCTTGGCACTCAATAGCGAAATTGGAATAAACTTCTCCATCAAATGAAATCTGCCGCCAACCAGTCCTATCGCGTCTTGCTGGCCGACGATCAATCTGACATTCGCGATGCTCTGCGCTTGTTGCTGAAGCGCGAGGGCTATGAAACGCACGGCGCAGCCTCACCCGCCGACGCTCTCGCGGCCATCGAGTCGCGCGAATTTGATGCCGTGCTGATGGATTTGAATTACGCGCGCGACACCACTTCCGGGCAGGAAGGCCTTGACCTGCTCACCCGCATTCAAATGCTGGATAGTACGCTGCCCGTCGTGGTGATGACCGCGTGGAGCAGCGTGGAGATTGCGGTGGAAGCCATGCGCCGGGGGGCGCGAGACTTCGTGCAAAAGCCCTGGGAGAATATTCGACTGCTCTCGATTATTCGCACGCAAATCGATTTGCGCCAGGCTTTGAGGCAAGCTTCGCGGCTGGAAGCGGAAAACCGGCTTCTGCGCTCCGAATCGCGTCCCACTTTTCTCGCCAAATCTCCAGCGATGACACCGGTTCTGGACCTGGTGGCACGCATTGGCCCATCCGACGCTAATGTGCTGATCACTGGCGAGCACGGTACAGGCAAAGAAGTTGTGGCGCGAACGCTGCACGCACTGTCTAACCGGGCTTCCAAACCGATGGTCACTGTGAACGCCGGAGGCCTTTCAGAGGGGGTTTTTGAAAGCGAGCTTTTTGGTCACGTGAAAGGCGCATTTACAGACGCGCGGTCCGATCGCGTAGGGCGCTTCGAACTTGCCGACGGCGGAACACTTTTTCTGGACGAAATTGCCAACGTGCCGCTCAATCTTCAAGCGAAGTTGCTGCGCGTTCTGGAATCGGGAGAGCTTGAGCGCGTAGGATCATCGGCCACGCGGCGAGTCGATGTTCGTGTTCTCGCCGCCACTAACGTAGACGTGAACTCCGAAGCCGCTGCCGGGCGCTTTCGGCAGGATTTGCTCTTCCGCTTGAACACCATTGAGATCTTTATCCCGCCACTGCGAGAACGCCGGGAAGATATTGACCTGCTGGCGCACCACTTCGTTCACGGATATTCGCAGCGTTACCGCAAAAATATAGCGGGCTTCGACTCTGCGGCCACCGCCGCGCTGCATGAACATCTCTGGCCCGGCAACGTGCGTGAACTTGACCACGCGGTCGAGCGCGGTGTGCTGCTTTCTGCCGGGCCGCTCGTTCGCGCCGCCGATCTGGGCTTGCGAGCTCAAGCATCGACGGCCGCGGCACGCCTCGAAGAAATGCCGCTCGATGAAGTGGAGCGCCACCTTATCCGGCGCACGTTGGCACGCCACGACGGCAACGTGAGCCAGGCGGCCAAGGCGCTGGGCCTGAGCCGCAGCGCGCTGTATCGCCGTTTACAGAAGCACGAATTAGGATGAAGCGCCTCACTTACGAACGCCGCATTCAGCTTCTGGCGCTCGCTGCGGGTCTTCCCGGTTCTTTTATCGCGCTAATTTTGCTGTGGACAGGTTCGTACTCGTCAGGGTCCGCGTCGACACTTACATTTCTCATCCTTAGTTTATGGCTCGGCTTCGCGCTTTCTCTTCGGCACCGGGTGGTCTTCTCTTTGCAGACTTTGTCGAACCTGCTGGCGGCCATGCGCGAAGAAGATTTCTCTATTCGCGCGCGAGGGGCTCGATCTGACGATGCCATGGGTGAAGTGATGATCGAGGTCAATGCGCTCAGCACGATGCTGCGAGAGCAGCGCTTGGGCGCAATGGAAGCCACCGGGCTACTTCGCACCATCATCGAAGAGATCGACCTGGCCATCTTTACCTTCGATCATGAAGCCAAGCTTCGGCTGGTAAACCGCGCCGGCGAGCGATTGCTGATGCGCCCGCTCGAACGTCTCCTGGGTTCCACGGCGGCGGAATTGGGGTTGGCAGGATGCCTGGAAGGTGAGTCCGCGCGAACCATGGAGCTCGTTTTTGCAGGGGCTTCGGGCCGCTGGAGCATGCGAAGGGGGTCTTTCCGGCAGGGTGGTTTGCCCCATCAACTTGTCGTGCTTAGCGACCTGAGCCGCACACTGCGAGATGAAGAACGCCAGGCCTGGCAGCGCCTCATCCGCGTGCTGGGGCATGAACTCAATAACTCGCTCGCCCCTATCCAATCGGTTGCTCAAGGGTTGGAAAGCGGCTTGAACAGGGCCAATCAGTTACCGGAATTGCAAAATGGGCCTGCAGCGCCGATTCTCGAGGATCTGCATGAGGGCTTGGCCATCATTCGTTCCCGTACCGAGGCCCTCGGACGTTTCATGGCTGCCTATTCGCGGCTCGCCAGGCTTCCAAAACCTAAACACCTGCCGGTGACCGTTGCGGATTGGGTGCATCGCACCGTCAAGCTAGAAACACGCGTGAAGGTTTGTATCAAGGAAGGACCTCGAGCCGTCATCTCGGCGGACGTTGATCAATTGGAGCAACTGCTCATCAACTTGATTCGCAATGCGGCGGATGCGGCGCTGGAAACGCACGGTGGCGTTCAAGTTGGGTGGTTACTACAAGGCTCACAGGTGGAAGTCTGGGTGATCGATGATGGCCCGGGCATTCCTAATACCGCAAATCTTTTCGTCCCATTCTTCACCACCAAGCCGGCAGGCTCCGGAATAGGGTTGGTGCTCAGCAGGCAAATTGCGGAAGCCCATGGCGGCCAGCTGACGCTCGAAAATCGAACTGGTGCGCGGGGTTGTGAGGCCCGCTTGCGTCTGCCGTTCTAGTACCACCCTCTAAGATTTCTTCTAAACCGTTCGTTAACTGTGCAACGTATCCACCTGTCCTGGTGCAGGTTGGACGTTGTTCAAGATTTGCCCCCCAGTACAGTAGCGCAGAAGTGCCAGCAGCCCGTAGCCTGCACTTGCTACGGGAAACGGCCCCTCCCCGATCTCCCGAGTAATAAAACTCTTGGATAGAACCCTTGAAAGTTAATAACTCTTATAAGCCCGGGACTCGTGGTTATCGGAAAATTTGGAAAGGACTTTTAATTCTTGGTGTCTTACTCGCCGGAGTCATGACAAATGAAAATGCGGCGGCGGCGGGAGCGACCTGCGAGTATTCTTCTGGTTCGTGGGCCAATAACGCCATAGCACAAAGGCAAGGATCCACGTTCCGCATTACGTACGACGGGACACCTTCGGCTTCACCGGCGAACGCAATCGCCGGGCTATCCTCGGGTTCCGCCCAGCAGTATACGAGTCTTGCCACCGGCGTACGATTTAGTCCCAGCGGGATGATTGACGTTAGAAACGGTTCAGGTTTTACCGCGGCCGCAAGCGTTGCTTACCGGGCAGGCGTCACCTACCATTTTGTTTTGGATGTAAACGTTTCAAACCATACTTACAACGCGTACGTGGTGCTCAGCTCTGGGCAAATCACGTTAGGTACAAATATGGCATTTCGCACTGAACAGAGTTCCGTGCCGGTACTGGATACCATGGGCGTGATGGCCTCCGCGGGTGCGCTAAGCATTTGTAATGTCGCTCTGACATCGTCGCCAACCACGATCCCGGGATCCTCATCGCCGCTGGTTGCCAACGTCAGCAGTTTGAATTTTGGCCAAACAGGATTAGCCAATAGCGCAGTACAAACGGTGACGTTGACCAACACTGGCAGTTCCAGTGTGATGATTTCAGGAGTTTCCGTTTCCGGAGCTGGGTTTACGGCTAGCGGCAGCGCTTCAGGCCTTGTTGTGGGCCCCAGGCAGCTCACCAGTGTGCGCGCCACCTTCACGCCTTTCACCACTGGAAAATTAAACGGAAGCCTCACGATAACTAGTAACGCCAAAAATTCACCTATAACTGTTGCTCTGTCCGGCACCGGCGTAGCATCCTCGGCACATTCAGTGGCATTGTCCTGGAATTCCAGTACTTCAGCGGTAGCTGGTTACAATGTTTACGTCGGTTCCTCATCGGCTGGGCCTTACTCGTTATTGAACTCGTCGCCTGTCCCAAGCACCAACTACGTAGACACCAACGTGCAATCCGGCAACACCTACTATTTTCGTATTACTTCCGTGAGTTCTTCGTATCAGGAGAGCGTTCCCTCGGCAACTGTTCAAGCTGTCGTGCCATAAACAGTTTCGGCGACCATAAACTACTGTTTTGTTTTCTTATCGACGTCGAAAGCTATATTCAACCCACGTTGACCAATCTTGGTTTATGCTCGGACTTGCGAATCTCGTGTATGGCCATGGTGTTTGTGGCGGGCGACACGACGATGGACTAGTTGGACTAATAAGATTAGCCATTCAGAGGTCAATACTATGGCTCCCTCCTCCGCAACGGCATCAGCGAAACCCGAGGTTCATGAAAGTTTATCTCTCGAAGAACTGCAAAAGGTTCATGCCTACTGGCGTGCCGCGAATTATATTTCCGTCGGGCAGATTTATCTGTATGCCAATCCCCTGCTACGCGAACCGTTGGAGTTGAAGCACATAAAGCCACGGCTTCTGGGTCATTGGGGCACCACGCCCGGATTAAATTTCATCTACGTGCATTTGAATCGACTGATTAAGAAGCACGATCTCGACGTCGTATATGTTGCCGGACCCGGGCATGGAGGTCCGGGACTCGTTGCCAACACTTATCTGGAAGGGACTTACAGTGAAGTCTATCCAGCTATTACGCAAAACGAGGATGGATTAAGAAAGCTGTTTAAGCAGTTTTCATTTCCTGGCGGAATTCCCAGCCATGTTGCTCCCGAAACTCCCGGTTCTATTCACGAGGGCGGCGAGCTCGGATACTCGATAGCGCATGCATACGGCGCAGCGTTCGACAATCCAAATTTGCTGGTCTGCTGCGTTGTGGGCGACGGCGAAGCGGAAACAGGCGCGCTGGCCGCCAGTTGGCATTCCAATAAGTTTTTGAATCCCGCGCGTGATGGCGCCGTGCTTCCCATTCTCCATCTAAACGGATACAAAATCGCAAATCCGACAGTGCTGGCCCGGCTCAGCGATGCCACGCTGACGCAACTATTTTCCGGTTACGGATACAAGGCGTACTTCGTCGAAGGGCACGAGCCGGAGACCATGCATCAACTAATGGCCTCCACGCTCGACACCATTCTCAAAGCGATTCGCGATATTCAAAGCAGCGCGCGCAGCGGTCAATCAACAGAAATGCCGGTGTGGCCCATGATCGTGCTTCGCACGCCCAAAGGATGGACCGGGCCAAAAACAGTGGATGGAAAGCCCGTCGAAAACACCTGGCGCGCCCACCAAGTTCCTATCACAGATTTCAAGTCGCATCCCGCGCACATAAAGATTCTCGAAGAATGGATGAAGAGCTACAAACCGGAAGAGCTATTCGACGAAACCGGCAAACTCCACGCCGGATTCGCGGAGTTGGCGCCGGCAGGTAATCGCAGAATGGGAGCCAATCCTCACGCAAATGGCGGCCTCCTGCTACGCGACCTGGTCATGCCCGATTTTCGCGATTACAAAGTAACTTTTTCAAAGCCGGGGGATAAGCTAGCCGAAGCTACGCGCGTTCTTGGCAAGTTTTTGCGCGACGTCATGAAACACAATGCCGACGCGCAGAATTTTCGCGTGTTTGGGCCTGATGAAACCGCTTCCAATCGCCTCGAAGCGCTGTACGAGACGACTCCCAAACTTTTTATGGAGCCTATACTCGACACCGATGAGCATCTTTCGAAGACCGGGCGAGTAATGGAGGTCTTAAGCGAGCATATGTGCCAAGGCTGGCTCGAAGGCTATTTGCTTACCGGCCGCCACGGTTTTTTTTCGTGTTACGAAGCGTTCATTCACATTGTGGATTCGATGTTTAATCAGCATGCAAAGTGGCTGAAGGTCACTCGCAATATTCCCTGGCGCCGTGCGATCGCGTCTTTGAATTATTTGCTTACTTCGCACGTTTGGCGACAGGACCATAACGGCTTCACGCATCAGGATCCGGGATTTATCGATCACGTGGTGAATAAAAAAGCCGACATTGTGCGTGTATATCTGCCGCCTGATGCCAATACGCTGCTGTCCGTAGCCGACCACTGCTTGCGCAGCCGCAATTACGTGAACGTGATCGTGGCCGGCAAACAACCCTCGCTACAATGGCTGGACATGAAATCCGCTGTCGAACACTGCACTGCAGGGGTGGGCATCTGGCCGTGGGCCTCGAACGATCAGGGGAGCGCGCCAGACGTGGTCATGGCATGCGCGGGAGATGTGCCAACGCTAGAAACGCTGGCGGCCGTCGACCTCCTGCGCCAGCATTTTCCCGATATCAAAATGCGGGTCGTGAATGTGGTGGATCTTATGACCCTGCAAACTTCGGGCGAGCATCCGCACGGCCTGCCTGACCGTGAATTTGATTCCCTCTTCACCACCGACAAGCCGGTTATTTTCGCCTACCACGGCTACCCCGCGTTGATTCACCGACTGACTTATCGTCGCGCCAATCATGAGAATCTTCACGTGCACGGATATCGCGAGGAAGGAACCACCACGACTCCATTCGATATGGCCGTGTTGAATGAACTCGACCGCTTTCATCTAGCCGGCGACGTGGCGGATCGCGTGCCCCGCCTGCGTCCGGTGAATGCGCATTTTAAGCAGTTCCTGCGGAACCAATTGGTGAATCACAAAAAATATATTTGCGAAGTCGGGGATGACATTCCCGAAATTCGGGATTGGAAATGGCCTTACTGAGTGAAGGTCCTGGTTCTTAATTCGGGCTCAAGTAGTCAGAAGTCCAGCTTGTTTGACTTTGGTGGCTCCCTGGCGGACTCCCCGCCAAAGCCCTTATGGGAAGGAAAGTTAGAATGGCAGGGTGAGCGTGCCAGCCTCGAAGTAAAAAACTCCTCCGGAATCCTTCAAAAGGAGGAGATGACCGTCATTGCGCGCGAGAAAGCCACCGCGCATTTGCTCGACGCGCTGACATCCGGCAAAGCCAGAGTCCTATCCAGCAAATCAGAAATTGCTGTTGTGGGGCACCGCATCGTCAACGGTGGAGGCGAGTATACGCAACCGACGATCATCACTCGTGAAGTCAAAGCTGCCATCCAGCGTAGCGCCGTTTTCGCGCCACTTCATAATCGTGTGGAACTCGAGGGCATCAGATTCATCGAAGAGAAATTCGGATCAATCCCACAGGTCGCGGTCTTTGATACCGCCTTCCACAGCGCCTTGCCAAGTGCGGCGTTTGTTTACCCAGGCCCTTATGAATGGCTTGCGCAAGGAATTCGGCGGTTTGGATTCCACGGAATCAATCATCAATATTGTGCGGAACGCACAGCGCAACTCCTCGGTAAGAGTTCTTCCTCGCTCAAAATCGTTAGCTGCCATCTTGGCAACGGCTGCTCTGTGGCAGCGATACAGCACGGTAAAAGTATTGACACCAGCATGGGATTCACGCCACTGGATGGCCTGATGATGGGAACCCGCTCGGGCTCGGTCGATCCCGGAATTCTCACTTATTTGATGCGCTCGCAAAACCTGAGCGGAGAAACTTTGGATGACTTGCTGAACAAAAAATCTGGTCTGCTGGGCATATCCGGGATTTCCGGCGATATGCGACAGATCGTTTTCTCCATGAATCAAGGTAATGATCGCGCCAAGCTAGCCTTCGACATTTTCGTGCATCGCCTGCGATCTGGCATCGGCGCGATGGTCGCGGCGCTCGGCGGCTTGGACGCGCTAATTTTCACCGCGGGAATTGGAGAGAATTCCGCAGAAGTGCGTCAAGGGGCGTGCGCAAATTTTGGTTTTCTTGGCTTGCAGCTCGACCGCGCAAAAAATGCTTTACCTCAATCGGACCGGGATATTTCTGCCACGGCCTCAGCTGTTCGCGTGCTAGTCGTACGTGCTCAGGAGGACTGGTCCATCGCGCGTGAAACCTGGCAATTAGCTACTACATCGCAGAACCCTGTCCAAAAATAGGTCAGAAGTTCGTCTCACCGACGGCGAGTGTGCGAGTTTGCACATCCCTGCCATGCAGACGGATGTTCAAATATGTTTGGATTTTTTCCTTCCGGGCAATCGGCTTGTACGGTAGTTTCTCGAAAAGTGGCTGGCCTCCGCAGCAGCATGGTGCGACTCGTAATGTTTAGCCGCGGCCAAGATAGGGCTTATTGGACATGGCCTAACGAGATATTGAAACTGTTAACCGGGAGAAACTAATGAGACTTATTTCGCGACTAGTAGTAGCGACCGTAGCTATCGGCTTCATCATGATGGGATTGTCTGACTTCCTGAGGGCGCAAAACGACGCCGAAAAAATATACAAGACCCATTGTGTCCTGTGTCACGCGCCGGACGGGAGTGGAGAGTCTCAAGTAGACCAGGCCTTTGCGAAACTCGTGGTTTACCAGAGCGTCGTTTAAAAAACTCCTACATCCACGTAGGAAATTAATGGCGTGGTTGCGGACAAACGGCATGCGCTGCACTGTTAGGTGCCTCGCGAGCTGGTAACCGAGCAAGAAAACTCGTGCGCTCGTGCGCCTAACTAGCTGTTCGCGCGACCCGCTGAATCGTGGGATTGAAGTCACTGTTTGTCGACAAATTGGCGCAGCGTGCTAAAATTCCAAAGTTAACGTGGACCGGTAGCTCAATGGTAGAGCAGCTGACTCTTAATCAGCGGGTTGCAGGTTCGAGTCCTGCCCGGTTCACCACTATAACCAATGTTTATGCAGGTATTTGCATCATAGGGGTTTTGGACGAGGGGTCAAAACACCTTGGTTCCATCAAAGTCCCATTGTTGGCAAGATTAGGTGGCTTTAGGGCTGTTCATGAATTAACCGCCTACCGAGAGATTGGCGCTGTGCTGTTGCACCTTTTCCATCGCATCCAACAGTTGCTCCGCGGCGACGATGTTGTACCTGTCAAATACTGAGCCGGTCTTGTGACCGCTAATGCGCATGGCAATCCGTTCCTGCACCCGGTGTCCGTTAGGTTACGCACACCAGAGCGGCAAAGATCATGGACGAGCAATTCCGGTCGTCCAAATGCTGTAGTGGCGGCATCCCATTCGTTGCGCAGATTCGTCACGTCGAACACAGGCTGTCCGCTCTTGCGGAACATCTTGGACAAAAGCGCGGTGAGTGTCGTCGTTCCGGGAATGGTGATCGGCGTTTTGTTCTTGACGATATTGACAGCCGGCATGATGGAGCGACCATCCTTGCATACCATCTCCCAAGTGATTTGCGTGGCGGCTCCGATACGGCAGCCCGCAGTGTAAAAGAAGATCATCAAGGGACGCAGATACGCAGGGATGCGAATGAGCAACTTTTTGAAATCTTCCGGCTCGATGAAACCACTGCGCACATTGTCTTCCAGCATCATCGGAAAAGACGACACGGCGTGAATCGATCCATCCTTGGGAGCGATATTCATTGCACGGCGAAGCAGGGCGAGCACACGGTTGATGCTGGCATTGGACGCACCGTGAATCGTGCGCTTGTCGGTGGACTTAGTGTTGCGACACACCGTTTTTCTGTAGTTCGCCGCTCTGGAGCTGGGTAACAAATTTTTGCAACAGCGGCGTGTCGGTATGCCTCACGAGCATTTTGGCGAAAAATTCGTCCGAGTAGACGATGCCATAAACCGACTTGCGACGAGTAGCCAGACCAACTTTGTTATTTTTGTAACCGGTCAAGAGCAAATCTCGGTAACACACATGTTAGTGGGGCCACGACCTAAGATGCGGGCATGGACCTGATATGTGCGGCAAAGTTTAGGTACGCGATGAAAAAGGCATCAGACAGGGATTTCTAGTTGAAGTTAGCCGCGCCTTTGCAATGGGACCCCAACTTGGTTCCGTAGGCTCGCGTAAATTCAGCGCCGAAGTAGAGAAGCAACGCGGAGTAGTATAGCCATGCGACTACAATTACCAAGGACCCCGCGGCCCCGTAGGCCGAAGCCGAGACACTCTTTCCAATATAAAACCCTATCAAAAACTTTCCCACAGTGAACAACATAGAGGTTAACCCTGCTCCTACCCAGACATCGTTCCAGGCGACCTTGGCGTCGGGCAACCACTTAAAGATCATGGCAAACAGAACCGTAATCAAAAGCAGCGAAAGCAGCAAATCGACGGCGTGAAGCAAGATCGGGGAAATTGGAAGAACGCCTTGGAAATATTTAGCCGCAGCCGCTAGAACTGCGCTGATCAGAAGAGAGACGAGAAGCAAAAATCCAACGCCAAGCACCATACCCACGCTTAGAAAATGTGATCTAACAAAATTCCAGGCACCGCTCTGCTTGGTCTGATCAACGTGCCAAATATTGTTCAAAGCATCGTGCATTTCAGTGAACACGCCGGAAGCACCTAACAGCAATAGTAAGGCCCCAATCACCGCTGCGATTGCGCTGTGGGTCGGCCTATGAGCCGATTCGATCATGGTCTGAATCGCTTTCGCACTATCCTCGCCAACAAGCCCTCGGATTTGTCCTGTAACTTGACCTTGCACGGCCTGCGCCCCAAACACCACACCGGCAATTGCTATCGCGATCACGAGAAGTGGCGCTAGTGAGAAAAGAGTGTAATAGGCGAGAGCCGCGCCCATACGGAGTGCGTTATCCTCGCTCCATTGAGCAAAGGTCAAGTTAAGCAGCGCAAAAAACTCTCTGGGCCTGAAGAGTAAATATATGCCGCACGGACCTTGGGATTTTCGCTGTTGGTGTGCTTCAACCACTGGAATGAAGCCTCAATCTACGGCTTGTGCTGTAAAGTGTTCAGGAAAATACGTTTCACCCCGCAGTAGCGTCTGAATCGCGAGCGTGATGCAGTCTACCTCTGTCTTCGAACAAAACCCTTTTATGCCTTCTCGTTTGGCTCGTGCTGCAAGCTGCGCGGACGCGAAAACAGTCAGCAATAGAATGGCGGCCTCCGGACACTTCCGAATAATCTCGCGTGAAGCGAGCAAGCCATTGATGTCGGGCATATTAAAGTCCATCACGGTGACGTGGGGTTGGATATTCCAATGCTTTTCCACGGCCTCGGCGCCGTTTTGCGCTTCGCCACAAACCTGCCATTCCTCGATGGACTCCAGCAAAGTTTTTAACTGCGCTCTAAATTGGTTGTGGTCATCAACAATGAGGATGCGTATCAAAGAACCCACCGTCCTGGGAGACGGATTTTAAACACATCTTCGCTGCGCACGACATACCACTAATGCAGGACGAGCCTCCGCTGCTATCTGGTAGGCTGTCGCAGACAAAGCACAACTCTTTCTTGAATTGATTCCTGCTATTAAGCGATTCTGCCCCAAGCCCGATTGACGGTCGCGCCGGCGTCGGACGCGATTGGATTGCCGCGCGTTTCGTGGCATTCCTTTCGTCACACGCATGCGACGTTGCTGTTCAGAAATCTAGGGCTACTGCGCCAATTGGAACAACGCCTTAGTCGGCACCGGATCGTTCTCCGCGATTGACTCGACTGTAGGCGCGTCCCTTGTTCGAGAGTAGTCCGAGCGGCGTGTAGCCCGTTTCACATACCCATCTACGTCTATTCGCGGTCGCGGTCGTGATCGTGCCCGTGGTCCCTATCCCGATCGTGGTCTCGGTCGCGACCATGTTCGTGGTCTCGGTCTCGATCGTGCTCCCGGTCTCGATCTCGTCTACGATCCCAATGATGATCATGCTCAACTCGACCGCGGTCTCCGCCCCAATAACCCGCAAAGAATTGCTCTCGTTCGTGGTGTGGTGATACCCAATGGGCTCCTTCGTATGGCGGCCGAGTCCAGTAGCCGTCGTGCCATCTGTAATGCCGTCCTACTGGATACCAATACCCTCCCACCCATACGAACTCTTGCCCTGGCGCCGGGGGCTGAATATAGACCGTCCGAGGCGGAGGCGGTGCTCCAATCGAAATACCAACCGAAACCTGTGCATGCGCTATTGATGCACCGGTTAAAATCATTGCCGCAATCAGTGTGGCTCTCAGGAAACTGCTCATGTCTATGCGCCTCCCTAGTGTTGCCATCAACCTTACCGCAGGGCATAGCTTTCCGGAGTCTGTAGAGTCACGCGGGGTGTCTGAACACCTACTGTTCAATAGGCCAGGGTTCACCGCGCATCGTCTGACCGCGATATTTCTCAATCTTGGGAAGGTAAGGTTGGTGTGCTTTTCGCGCTCTACGAAGCAATCGAATCAAACACGCCGAACAAATCAAAGAGAACACTGTCGTATTATTGGGCCATAACGTTTGCCTGTGTTGCTGAAGGGCTTCTAAGGTAACAGTCTCACAATGGCGAGATGTAACTCCCAAACTGTTAAAACCTGTGTCGAGCCGCGCTTGAGACCGACTTCATTGTGGTCAAAGTCTTCAAATGCCATTCCCAGAACGTCCGCGGCTATGCCTTGCGGCAGTTCGCGCCCATGCTGGGCGTCGAGGCGGAATCCATGTTGTGCCAACTGCGTTTGAATATTTTGCCGGGCGCTGCAAAATTCGTTATCAACAGGTGTTTCTAACAATTATTCTGCGGGCACTCTTATCTTGAGTTTGGGAGATTTCCAGGTGTACGTCACAGTCAACGCTGTTGACGTGAACTTCCTGCAAAAATGCCGCAGCGATGTGGAACACTTGAAGTTCGTTTCCAGTTCGGGGTGGGTCGATGGAGCCGGGATCAGTTTGCGGCCAGCTGTAAATCGTGTCTATCGTCGTCTCGATCGGGACGATGGAGGGGATAGGCATATGTTTTTCAGCGTGCCGATAATCGGCAATATCTGGCTCGAGAGGTGTGCATCTACAGATATCTTGCGGCTGCACTTCACTTACGTTGAGACCCCCGCAAGACAGAGCAAGCCGGCAAATAGAACCAAGACAGCTATAAGAAAAGTAGGTAATGAAAATATTATGCCGGAATTGGTCTCATTCTTTGCGAATGTATTTGGTGACCCTTTTTTCACTTTCACTCCATCGCTTAGTTTGCTCTTTTAGAACTTGGGACCTCATGCTTTTTCATGAGATCCAAAAGTACAATTCGCGATTTCATCCGACGCAAGCCGCAGCTCGGGTTCTAGTGTCCGGCGCACCTCGAGTTGCTAGTGCTTGGCCAGATATGTCCCGGTTACGCAGCCCAAAGTTGCCCCGATGAGAATATCCGAGGGGAAATGTTTCTTCGCCGAATAACGTGACAAACTGACTCCAATTGCCAGTGCGCCCTAACCCATGGATTGCGCGGATACCGATGCGCGACTACTGCCGCGAACGCGAAACTTGTCGCGGAATGCCCCGAGGGAAACGATCTTCCCCCTCCCCAGAACTTGCCGCCGCCCGTTTTAGAAGGAAACTGACGATCAAATGCGATCTTGAGCGCCAGATCCACGGTACCCGCCGCGCCCATCGCAGCCAGCGCCTTAAATCCGGTATCGCGTAAGTAGGAATTGTGTTTGTGACAACCTGCGACGTAGGCCAAAGCACTCGCCCCAATCTCTACGCCCAGTCCTGCGTTGGACCAACGGCCAGCGGTCTACTGAAAAGAAAGTGACGGAATGCGATTATCTGCGAGCTTGTCCACCTTAGCGATTAATATCCCGGTAGCCGCCAAAATAGGCAGCTCCCATTTCAAGTTGCTTGGACGAACAACTCCGCCGGGAACAGCTTTCAGTCCTTGGCCAAAGTGAGAAACCTCCCTCCAGGTGTCGTGAGAAACTTCATGGACACCGCAGACGGCGTCAGTCGTTTTTGGTTTTGTCTGTAGATCTTGATCTTCGCGAGCTTGATCTGGAGATTGCAGGCCCTCCGATACTGTTGGCGGCACTAGTCCCAATTCAGCTAATTGGGGTGTCTGAGCAACCGCGAGTGCTGGGCCATAGACTGCGGAAGCTACAGCAAGCAAATACCATTCGAGCAATCGAAAAACCCGTGTAATTCGACGGATCGTCATACTTTCTAGAGCCCTCTCTCAATTCAGAACCGTATTGTGATGAAATCTGAATTCATCGGATGCACATCACTCCAAGGGGATGCAAGTTACGAGTCCCAAGCCTAAAGTTTAAAAATCATCGCTGTCCCTGTTGTTGGCCGGTGCACGCAGGGCGGGCGACTCGGAAGTGATAATAAATTTCTCGCCGGGTTCAAGCGGACGCTGGATGGCATCTTCCAGCTCGCCGAACGTTTTCCGAGCGCGCGACAGCGCGTCAAGCTGTGCACGCGTTAAAACCCAACTCTGGATTTCCACACTGTCAAGATTTAGCCGGTTGTCGGTACCGGCGCGGATTGCCTCCTGCAAAAGTTGCAGTTGCGAGTCTTGAAGTTTTGACAGCGATTGCACTTCCGCTTGTTCGTTTAGAGCCGATCTGTAAGCTGCCAATGCTCTCTCGCTTCTTGTTATGGCTTGCGCTTGTCGTTCAAGGAATGAAGTCGAAGCTTCTACGCGGTGGGCTTCGGCCTCTGCGATGGGCCCCTCATTTCTATTGAACAGAGGAAGGGTGGTCGAAAGCCCGAGGGTAAAGAAGCTATGTCTTTCTTCATAGGTGTAGCCGGGCCCAATATTTATATCGGGATACTGCTTCGCGATCTCCAGCTGTAACGCTGCTTCCGCAGCTGCGTATTGCGACAGCGACCGCCGGAGGTCAAGCCGATTGAGGACCGCTTGCCGTTTGATCTCCTCGAAAGAGAGGGATTCGGCCCGTGGAAGAGTTTCGAGGCCAGGCCAGGTGAACTCCAGAGACTGAACCGCCGAAAGAGGAATGCCGACAGCGGCCGCCAGAGCTGCTTTCGTTTCCGTAGCCTGGCCCTCAGCGATAACCAAAGCCAAATGCGTTTTGTTGCGTTCGCTTCGCGCCAGATCAACGGTTTGTCTCGCTATTTCCCCGGCAGAAAGTATTTCTTCAAGAATGCGTACCTGATCATCACGAACCTTTTCTTCCGATCGAAATAATTCCTCCGTCCGAATCGCCAGCATGTAATTCAGTAGTGCGGTGCGTACTGCACTATGAATAGTCCAGGCAGAATCGGCAAGATCGAACCGCGCAGCCTGATCGATACTGTGGGCTACTTGCAGGCGATGAGTGCGCTTGCCCGCTGTTTCTATAGGAATCGCAAAATCCAAAGTCAATAAATAAGGGCTCGGTATACCCGGAGCGATACTCAAGGTGGGATTGGGCCGAGCGCCCGCTGTGACAAGGGCTGCTTTTGTTGACACAATCCGGGCACGAGCCGACTCGAGTGCCGGATTAAAATACAAGGCGGCAAGCGACAACGTTTGAAGATCCCAAGATTCAGGCGGCCACGGAGAAATCACATGACCTAGATTTTCTTCCTCGAAAGCTTTAAGGCCGGGATCAGCAAGATTTCGTGATTCGAAACGCGCTGCCGTTACATTCGCGTCGATGGAAACCGCGTGATATTTCTGTACCGCGCAACCTGCCAAGCAAAACAAAACAGCAGAAGGAAAAGCATATTTCCAGAAGCTGATCATTTGTGTTTCTCCGTGCAGCTAAAAAAAAGTTAATGAAATGACTGGCCAATCTAACGTCCTGCGAATACGACTCCAGGTTCTAGCTTCAAAACTGGACGCGCACTGATCGCTGCCGCAACCAGACTTACGAGCATGACCATCACGATGGCTACGATGGGCGTGAACCACATCATGCGAAATGGATAATTGGCTTCTACCAATGCTATCTCTCCAATAACTCCGCACAATCCGAGGCCTATGCCTGTGCCGATGATCGCGCATAAACCTGCCTGTACAAAAACCATCGCCAGCAATAACTTGGAACTCGCACCCATGGTCTTTAGGACTGCGTATTGTTTCAGGCTCTCTGTCGTAAATATGTAGAGCATCACTCCGGTTACTCCAAAACCTACGGACATCGCCATGGAAAGCATCGCAGCGATATCGCCGACATCTTCCGAGTTAATCAGGAACCAGCGCACGGTATCCCGCTTGAAGTCATCCGAAGAACGCGCTTTTAGGCCAGTACGCGAGTGGATACGTGCGGCTAATCTGCGCGGATCTACTTCGGGCGCAGCAGTCGCGAGCACAAACGTCAAACGTCGCCTTTCCGGAAGGAGAATGTGGGCAGCATTCGAGAACGTGGTGTAGAGCAGAGGCCGGGGTGGGTATCTCGGTAGAGCTTCGGACCGCCCGCGAACCACCACGCGGTGATCATTGACCATGAGTTCGTCGTCTATGGCCAGCTCACGAGTTGTCGCAGTAAGGTGTGGCTCTCCGTAGGACCATTGATCCTCTTTGGAAATGGGCGTTTCGAGTTTGCCTTCTGTGCCGCCTGGATCAACTACTACCGCGGCCGAAGCACGCAGGACTGAGGGCGACACGCCGTTCCTCAACGCAGGTAAGCCTGCGAGCGTCGCGTCATCCACACAAATAATTTGAAAAGGCTGGAAGCTCCCATTTGAGAAGCGTGCCTCCGCCGTACCCAACGCCAGCGGCACAGCTGAAAGTACGCCCTCAACACTTCGTACTCGAAAGAGTGCGGAATCGGGCAGGTTGGTCGTTTGTTCCGCGGATTCAACCGCGGGGTCCATCACCCACACGTCGGCCGATGGATTTTCCGCGATGAGTGCAAATCCTCGTGTCATGAAGCCGCAAAAATACGACGCTGCAAAGGTGACCAGGAACGACGAGAACGTGATGCCGAAGAGTAGCCCAGCATACTTAGTCCGGTCACCAAGAAGCATTTTTAAGGCTATGCGAAGCATTTTCAGGATTTCCCCCGCTTCTTCCTTGTCCCTGTGGTATCGGGAACGTCATCGCATTTGCCGGAAGCACTGCGATCATGTGAGGACTTATCGTTCGCGGCCGACACTTCGATGAAAACATCCATCTGTTGACCCACATACACCGGTAACGAGCCGCGTTCGAAACTGTAGATGACCTGAAGAACGCGTGTATCGACACGCTGGGCGCTGCTGTCACTCGTTAGCGAAACTCTCGGCACCACATCCGGGTCGGTGTGTTCGAACTTCACGACCGTTTTCAGTTCCGGGTTGCCGCGCACTGACGCAGTTGCTGCGGCACATGGTTGAAACCTCCATGCGTCGTTTTCATCGACATCCACGCGTATGTGTAAACGGTCGTCATTGCCAAGCAGCATCAATGGCGTGGTAAGCGAGCCGCTCTGTGCGTACTCACCCAGTCTTGTCTTCATTTGCAGGATTCGTCCCGGCAATCGAGCACGAACGGTTCGGCGTTCGATCTCCGTTTTGATTTGTGCTACTTGTGCTTCGGCAGATGCCAGTGCTGCCTCGGCAATCCCAACGTCCAGACGCCGATTGTCGAGGTCTTCAACACTGATGGACACACCTGGCGTCATGTTTTCCCCAACCCGCAGCCGGTTCTTTACTTTTGCGAGATTTGCTTCTGCTTCTTTGACCTTTGCGAGAGCCGGGGGGAGTTGAGCTTGCAAATCGCTGCTGTCAATGGTGAATAGCGGATCGCCTGTCCTAACTAGATCGGCCCATTTCACATAGACCGCCGTCACGAGCCCAGAGACGGGAGTTCCGATCGCGATATTTTCAGTGCTGGCCTCCACGATACCTGGCCCGAAAATGTACGAGGTATATGGAATCCTCGCCGATTGCACGACGGACTTGCTTGCAGGAGGAGTCTGGTTACCCTTGATGACCATGAACACGGCGATGGCGATGCCGATGACTGCCAAGATGGGTAAGAGGAATTTGCGAATCATTGCAGATGCACCTTATCTTTCTGATCTGTGACCTCGATGATCTTGCCGTCATCCATGTGGACGATGCGATCCGCAAACTCAAAAATTCGCGGATCGTGTGTGACCACAATCAGAGCCCGATCGGGACTTTTGGCTACGCCCCGCAGTATATTCATGACGATCCGCCCAGTGTCGTGATCCAGGCTGCTGGTGGGTTCATCGCATACAATCAACTTTGGGCGGTGCACTAATGCGCGAGCGATGGCCACGCGTTGCTGCTGACCGCCGCTGAGTTCTTCGGGTAGGGCACGCAACCGCTCTCCAAGATCTACTTCGGACAGAAGTTGGCTTGCCCGGTTTTCGGCGTCTTTCCGGGATACACCATTAATCAGCAGAGGGACGGAGACATTCTCAATCGCGCTGAGTGCCGGTAGCAGATTGAAAAGTTGAAACACGAAACCGATCGACACTCCGCGAAAATGTGTACGTTGCCGCTGGTCCATGCCGTTCAATTCCCGCCCGAGCACCTCGCAGCCTCCGGAATCCTGATTCAAAATTGCGGCAATAACCGAGATTAACGTTGTCTTTCCACACCCGGAGGGGCCGACCAGCATGAGTAGTTCCCCAAGGCGCACATCAAGGTCAACTCCGCGGAGGGCCATTACCCTCGTATCGCCGGCGCCGTATGTTTTGGTCAGACCGCGACAGCGAACGGCACGCTCCTTGTTCGTAACGGTCGCTTTGATATCGGTTTCCATGAGTTCTTTTTTCCTGCTCTTATTGGAGGAGTCAATGCAATCGCAAGCGCATCTGCAGGTCGCAGTTATGCCCATGCGATTACGTGATGGTCGAGCTCAAAGCGTTTTGTTTAGGTCCATTAGCATGAACAGGGGCGAAAAAAATCTCGCCCTAAGTCGCCACCAAGCTTTGGCGTGGAAATGCAAGAACGCGAAGAACGAACGTTTTTAAGGCCGAACAAAAGGAAAGCTACTAAATACGGAGAGTGGTTAGAGGTGGACTCGCAGATATTGCGGCCTGTGTGACGGGCAGAAACAGGCCGTCTGAAATACTAACCAGTTTATTCGTCACGTAATCGTCCTTCGAAAACGACGATCTTCCAACGATTACAAAAATGGCACGCGCAAACGCGTACGCCGCGCCGACACACAATGCCACGGCCACCAACGCGTACTCCGTGTCGTTGCCGGTTTGAATGGTGTGATCCCACTGGTCGAACATCTCGACTATGGGGCACACAAAACAAATCGCTAGTACAAGGGTCATCAGGGCGCGCGAAGATCTAGATCCCATTAACAATACGATACTACACAACGCCTGCAACTTTCGAAGCAAACTCGCCCGTCAAAATCGACAGCGCACCGCAGTCCAATTCGAAAAGCGATCCATTTGGGTTGGGGAGCCAAAGAGGTTTGGGCCGCTGCCCAAAAACGTCTTGGAGCAAATTGCCCAAAACCCCTAACAAAATGGATCATGCAACTCGTTTCTTTTGCTTGCCCACAATCAGAAAGACCCAAAAAGAACTGTTTTTGGGTACTTGTGTGGAGTCGAGGTGTGGCGCGGTGGTTTAGGTGGAGCCTATCTGTTACCGACCCTTTCGTCAGTCGGTGCCTCACTAGCTCCGCCATGCTTCCGTCTCCACACCCCGCTCATCGAACCGGACGTGCGGATTTGCCGCATCCGGCTCTCGGAGAAGACTCACGCAATCGCCGAGGCTATTGCATGTGACGCCGTCTGCAACTTCTGAAAACAAATCGGGAGCTGCTAGGCTTATCGCCAATCTCCCTTTCCTTCGTCGCTTCTTGCGTCCGCCTTCAACTGAAGCCCCTTCCCTCCACCAGCATTACCCGGCTTCATCGGTACTACGAGCTTCTCCGCCATCCCAGTCAGCCCGGCCGGTCTCTCACGAGTTGCCAGTTGATCCGTACCGCAATCACCGCTGGGACTTCCCGTGTTGCGTATGGTCCACTTTGCC
>DASYJM010000229.1:0-12837 GCA_035996445.1 Candidatus Acidiferrum sp.
GCCAGGATCTAAATTACCGGACCAGCTAATTGCAGAAAGGGATACATTGCCTCGACCTTTGAACCGATCTTAGCGGTCGACGAAACCAAAAGTCTGATCGACCTCACTATTTAAATTGAGGAAGAAAAACAATATCGAGTCAACAGTATCGAAATTTTGGGCCTTGAAAAAAGCGTCGAGACTCTACTGAGATCGCAGACGAACATCCAAAAGGGCGACATTTTCGACAGCCCTTCTCTTGTGGAAGTACTCAGGAAGAACCAGACACTTCCATCCGGCACCCCTCTCGAAAAGTTGATTTCTCTGTACCGCGACACTTATGACGGAACCGCAGACATCGTTATCGATTACCGGCAATGAGCGAGCGTAAAGGTCCGCCCATTAGTACCCAGGGGCGATCGAAGTAATAATTTCCGAAGTCGTGTTTTTATTTCGAGACTTCTTCTGGCACGCTTTGGCTTTGGTCTACGCGCGATTTGAAAAAGCCACGCGCGGCGAGCAGTTCAGCGTTCATCACCGCCGCTCCGGCCG
This sequence comes from Candidatus Acidiferrum sp., assembly GCA_035996445.1. Classification (GTDB taxonomy): domain Bacteria; phylum Acidobacteriota; class Terriglobia; order Acidiferrales; family UBA7541; genus Acidiferrum. The sequence continues at coordinate 532 of DASYJM010000229.1, forward strand.
CTCCACGAACCAGATTGTGCGAAAGCAAAGTGAGTTTCACATCGAGTAGCGGGCATTCCCGCACACGCCCAACGACGGCAGCCATGCCGCCTCCGGCGTCCACATCGCGCCGGGGTTGCGGTCGATTTTCTTCATCGAGCACTATGATCGGGTGTCGCAACGCCGAAGGCAACGCGGCAAGTTCCACGTCCACTTCAAAGGTACGCAGCGCTTCTTGCACTTCGCGCAAAGACGCGATTTTTTTAAGGCCGATGCTGACGCACTCCAGATGACCATCCAGCACCTGCACACGGTTGCAATGCGCGGTTAAGCCCACACCGGCATCCACGAAGCGCGAGCCATCCCATTTTCCAAGCAACTTTTGCGGTTCGGTTTCCATTTTTTCTTCTTCGCCGCTGATGAAGGGGATTACGTTCCCCTGAATGTCCATGGTCGCCACGCCGGGATAACCCGCGCCAGACACCGCCTGCAGCGTGACCACAAAAACTTTCTCCAAACCAAACGCGTCCGCGAGCGGCTTCAACACCAGCACCAACCCGGCCGTCGAACAATTTGGATTGGTGACAATGAAACCTCGGTCGTATCCGCATTTCTTTTGCTGTACTGGAATGGCTTGGAGGTGCGCCGCGTTTACTTCCGGAATCAGCAGCGGAACATACGCATCCATGCGGTGATTTCTGGAATTGCTCACGACCGGATAACCGGCCCGTGCAAAATCTTCTTCCGCGTCACCGGCGACCGAGGAATCCAATGCCGAAAAAACAAAATCGCAATCCAACGTGGGCTCGAGACCTTTTACAATCAGATCGCGGGCCTCCTCCGGGATCGGTCCATCGAGATGCCAGCGCACCGCTTCAAAATAACGCTTGCCCGAGGAACGTTCCGACGCCGCCACCTCGGTAAGCTCGAACCACGGGTGTTTAGAAAGCAGCTTAACGATCCGCTGTCCTACCAAGCCGGTAGCGCCAAGAACTCCAGCACGCCACTTTTTCTCTAGAGGTTGCACGGAATGGCCGGACAAGGCCTTACCCGCGGCGTCCTGCTTCCCTGGCATCTTGCCATTTGAGTCCTGCTGCGCACTATCGACGCTCATGTTTAAGGCTCCTAATTTCGCCGGAGCGTTCTGGAGGCGAGTTTAAAGAAAAAACCCACCGCCAGGCGCTTCCGGCGGTGGGGTTGGAAACTTTTGCTATCTATCTAGCGGTTTCTCCACTCGCCCGAAGCGCAAATAGTCGGCGTCGTAGTCGACGTGACCGTAGTGGTCCGCGTAATTCGCTTCGTAACGATGGCCATCATAGCGGGGAGAGAATAGCACGTCCAATATCGCTCTGAAAGTGCTTAGTGGCGAGCATGTAATCTAAGATCAATGCCTTGTCGCGCTTGCCGCGCGCTGCTCGACCGGCTCGCGTCGCAGCTTCGCGCCAAAGAGTCACGCTGGTGTAGTGTGCTACCATCCAAAAGTTACGTTGTACCTGGGAGATGCGTTAGATGTCGGTGACTAAGTCTGGGCAAATGAATGCCTTGCGCAAAATGCGAGCCGGGGCCGGATTGTCGCTCGAGTCCGCGCCAGTGCCCTCGGTTGGCCAGACCGACGTTCTCGTACGGGTAACCGCGGCGTCCATTTGCGGCACGGACCTGCATATATACGGATGGGATCGTTGGTCGCAGCGTCGCATTAAACCTCCCGTAACATTGGGGCACGAGTTTAGTGGCGTTGTCGAAAGCGTGGGCGAAGAGGTGTCCGCTGTAAAAGCGGGTGATAAAGTAAGCGCGGAGATGCACTTGAGTTGCGGCCATTGCCATCAGTGCCGCCTCGGCGAATCACATATCTGCCAGAACCTGCGCATCATTGGCATCGATCGCGATGGCGCGTTCGCTGAATTCGTAAAAATTCCCGCATCGAACATCTGGAAGCTCGACCCCGCCATTCCAGAGCATTACGGAGCCATCCTCGATCCGCTGGGGAACGCCGTGCACACCGTGCTCGCCGGAGAAATTGCCGGCAAGACCGTGCTGGTTACCGGTTGCGGCCCGATCGGCCTCATGTCCATCGCCGTCGCCAAGGCTTGCGGGAGTTCCACGGTATTTGCGACCGAGACCAATACGGAGCGCCGCGCCATGGCCAGGAAAATGGGCGGCGATGTGGTTCTCGACCCCTCCTCTGGAAACGCCGTGAACCAGATATTGGCCGAGACTTCCAACACCGGCGTGGACGTTTTGTTGGAAATGTCCGGCAATCCTACGGCGATACAACAAGGATTTGCAGCCTTGCGCGCCGGAGGCCGAGCTTCGTTACTTGGCATACCTACGGAGTCGGTTCCGCTTGACCTGGTGAACGACGTAATTTTCAAGGGCGCGACGGTGCAAGGTATCTATGGCCGGCGCATGTATGGCACATGGGTGCAAATGACCGCACTGCTCAAAGCCGGACGGCTGAATCTGGATCCGCTGTTTGGAGAGCGCACCTCGCTGGAAAAATTCGAAGACGCATTCAGCCTTTTGCGCGGCGGCCTCGCGGGGAAAATTTTGATGTATCCCGATGGGGTGCCGCGCTAAAGATCTTCGTCATGGATGAACGCAACGCACCGAAAGTAAAGGCACAAGGAGTTTTCAATGTCAGACGCCGCGGCCACTGCCAGCAAACCATCCCCGCTTCATTATATTTCTGAGCATCTCCAGGACTTGCGCAATAAGGGCATCGCCCCAAAGCTTCACGTGCTGGAGGGCGAGCAGAAACCGGTTGCCGTTTTTGACGGCAAGGAAGTTATCAATCTGGCTTCCAACAATTATCTGGGATTGACCACCCACAGGGCCTTGCGCAAAGCGTCGCTAGAAGCCACCCGGAAATATGGCGTGGGCGCGGGCGCGGTACGCACCATCGCGGGAACCATGAAGCTGCACATGGAACTCGAAGAGCAGATCGCGCGCTTCAAAAACGTAGAGGCCTGCGTGGTGTTCCAGTCGGGTTTCACTGCCAATGCCGGAACGGTTTCCGCGGTGTTGGGCAAGGAAGATTTAATTATTTCCGATGAACTGAATCACGCCTCCATCATCGACGGCGCGCGCTTATCGAAAGCCACCATCAAAGTTTTCAAGCATAAAGACGTTCAGGATTGCGAACGCATTCTGCAAGAAACCGCCAACTGGAATGGCCACAAATTGATTATTACCGATGGTGTTTTTTCCATGGATGGCGACATCGCTCCGCTGCCGGAGCTGTGCACCCTGGCCGAAAAATACAACTGCATCATGATGATTGACGATGCGCATTCCTCGGGTGTCCTGGGGCGCGGCGGCCGTGGCACGGTGGACCATTTGAATTGTCACGGACGTGTACACATTCAAGTGGGAACGTTGAGTAAAGCCGTCGGAGCCATGGGCGGCTATGTTTGCGGCTCCCGCGACTTGATCGATTACCTTTACCTGCGCGCGCGGCCATTTCTCTTTTCCACTTCGCATCCGCCAGCCACTGCGGCAGCCTGCCAGGCTGCTTTTGCACTGCTCGATTCGCCGGAAGGCGAACGGCTGGTCAAAAAATTGTGGGCCAATACAAAATTCTTCAAACGCGAATTGAAAAAACACGGATTCCAATTCAACGTCAGTGAGACCCCTATCATTCCGATTCACGTCGGCGAAGCTGCAAAAGCCTTCGAGTTCTCTCGCAAGCTTTTCAATGCCGGCGTATTTGCTCCAGCCGTCGGCTACCCCACGGTAGCGGAAGGTAAAGCCCGCTTGCGCGCCATTGTCAGCGCGACGCACAAGCGCGAGCAGTTGCTGCGAGCGGCGGATACGTTGGCCGAAGTCGGCAAAACGCTGGGCATCGTGTAAATTCTCAGCGCACCAAAAGTTGAGAACTAGTACGAGATGGAAATCGATGCGCTAAGTTCTTTGTTTAGGAAAAAGAATCGTGCGAATCGATTACGATCGCGCATTTCGAATGATTTGCCTCTCGCTAGAAAATATTTCCAATTCGAACGCCGTGGATTCACAAAATTCTCACGCGCTATCGACCATACCGGCTCAAGAGAGCTTTTACACGACGCGCATCGGGGAATTGGTCCGCGAGACTCCATGCAGTCTTCATCAATCTTCGCGAAAACTTTCCGAGCATAAATCTCATCCAACCAATGAGGACTAAAGCCGCGTCCCGGCCGCAACTTTAGTTTTGACGTTGACGCATGTGGAGAGACGAAATGTATAGATTAGGACTGACTGCAAAGATTATTACCTGGTTGTGTTTCGCAGCCGTCTGCGCCTTGGGCTCGGCTGCGCAATCGCAGCCCGATTCGCAAGCGGGAGCGCAGCTCGGAGAGCAATCCGCACTCGCGGGCAAGCAAGCGCAGGGCGCTAATACGCAGAAAACCACCGAAATATCACCAAACGAATTGACTACATTCGTAGCCGGTACGCTAATCAACGCGGAACTAACCAGCTCGCTGGAATCAAAAAAGGTGAAGCCCGGTGACGCGGTAAACGCGCGCACAACCACCGATCTCAAGTCCGCGGATGGAAGAACCATCCTGCCCAGGGGCACCAAGATTATCGGCCATGTAACCCAAGCGTCGGCGCGAAATGCGGGGCAACCGGACTCCTCACTTGGATTAGTTTTCGATAGAGCCATCCTGAAAAACGGCCAGGAAATCCCTCTGAACGCGAGTGTTCAAGCCGTGGGCGCTCCACCATCGAGGTCGTTTGATACGAATCAGGTTCCCGCGCGTGATGGTGTGGGAGCATCGCCCGGTGCGCCCGGTTATGGCGGCCAAGGTGGCAGCCGGGGCGCTGGCGGTATGAACAGTCCGCCTTCCGCACCAGCACCGAATCAGGCCGACGATCCATACCCGGGCGGCGCAAGCCCGCCGGATGCTGGCCACGCCAGCGCCGGCCAATGGGACGCCAACACTCGTGGTGTAGTCGGCTTGCAAAATCTGAACTTGAATGCCGCAGGCGGCAGCAATGGGCAAGGTTCGGTCATCACTTCGACTGGCAAAAACGTGCATCTTGACGGCGGAACGAGGCTGCTTTTAGTTACCGGCGCCGTGCCTTCTCATTAAGATTAACTTTCCCAGCCTGAAACCTCAGTGCGGCCGCCCGTGCGGTATTTGCACAGGCCCATGTATGTTAAAAACCCCCACGTTCTGGTAGGCTGGTAGTGTAGTGAGGGGGATGCGATGACGAAGCTTTTCGTCGTTCTATTCGTCGCTGCCGCTCTTATCGTTCCTCTGGGATTCGCCCAAACCCCGCCGGACACAGCCGCAGACGCCAGGAAATCAACTTCAGTTCCCGATCCGGTTATTGCGCCGTTTTGTGTTGGAACGGCTTTCAATGCCATTTTGCTTACGCCTCTGGACGCCAGCCGCAATAAAGCCGGCGACCCGGTAACGGCCGAGACCGCCGAGACCGTTACTTATGAGCGCTCGGTGATCTTCCCGAAGGGCACGAAAATTCATGGCCACCTCGTACGTGCTTCTTCGGCACGAACGGGAAAAGGTTCAGCGCTGTTTGTGCGATTCGACAAGGCGATCTTGAAGAACGGCCAGGAAGTGATGATGAATGCAGGTATACAAGCGCTGGTGGCAGGGAGAGGTTCCATCTCCAACCGAGCGATACCCGCATCCGAAGAACGCGCTCCAGAGTATCCATCGGCAGAAGACTTCAGTCCGAGAGACGTTTCGAATCCCACGGTCGTTCCGGCCAGCACCGAATCGGCATCTCGCGCTCAGTCATCGGGGCTTCCCGCCACGCAGGGTGGCATGACTAAGCAAGGCATGCTGACGCCCGACAGCCAAGGGGCATTGGGCGGGTCCGACTTGAAAGTATACACGCCGCTATCGGAAGGTTCGGACGGCACGGTGCTATTGTCGGCTGGAAAGAACGTCCGTCTGGAAGCAGGAACGAAACTCTTGCTGGTGATTCAACCTCCGCCGGAAGTTGATCCCAGTCTGCAGTGATCTGCAGTAATAAAAAGTCGCTCAAATACTCAACCATAATTTGGCACGTAAACAATTGATTTGCGTTCCGGCTGTTTTCAGTCCTAACCAGCCGATTTTGCACCGATTTCTGCATCAAACTTTCGCGCCGGCCCTTGGCCTATTCGTTTCGGAGCGTTTGCTATACTCGCGCAGATGCCTTTAGCAAAGAAAAAATTATTTTTAGTCGACGCCATGGCCCATATCTACCGGGCTTTCTTTGCGCCGATGGTGCGCATGAACACCAGCGCCGGCGTCCCCACCACTGTTCCATTTCTGTTCAACAATATTTTGCGGAGAATATTGAAAGATTATCAGCCCGATTATGTGGGCATCGTTTTCGATACCAGCAAGCCCACCTTTCGCGACAAACTCTTCGAAGAATATAAAGCGCACCGCCCCAAAATGCCGGATGAACTCTCTATCCAACTGCCCTTCGTGCGGCGACTGTGCGAAGCCATGCGTTTGCCGATTCTCGAATGGGACGGTTTTGAAGCTGACGACGTCCTGGGCGCGCTCGCGAAACAAGCCACCAAGGCCAACGTAGACGTGGTGCTGGTCACCAACGACAAAGACATGCTGCAACTGGTTCACGATGGGGTCAAAGTTTTGCGTACCGGCACCGGCGCAGCGAAAAGTGATGTCATTGTAGATGAAAAAAAGGTGGAAGAGATCCTCGGCGTGCCTCCCAACAAAGTCACTGATGTAATGGCCTTGATGGGCGATAGCATTGACAACATTCCCGGGGCGCGCGATCCCAATGAGAAGCCGGCTCCCGGTGAACGCCGCAAACCGGGCATCGGAGAAGTGGGCGCGCGAGAAATAATTTTGCAATTTGGCTCCGCGGAAGAAGCGCTGCGCCGGGCCGCTGAAGTAAAGCGATCGAGCTATCGCGAAGCGCTGCAAAAAAATGGCAAGTACGTGCTGTTGAGCAAAGAGCTCTCCAAAATCGACAGTGACGTACCTATCACGCTGGACCTGGATAACCTGCTACGGCGCGAGCCTGATCTGCCGCTGCTAGCGGCGCTGTATCGCGAGCTCGGATTCAATTCACTGCTAAAAGAATTAGGATCCGAAACCGTCGCTGCTACCGCGCCCGTTAGTTCCGGCCCGACGCTCAAAACCGATTACTTGCAATTCGCGAATGCCGGCGAATTTCGCGACTATCTGTCACATATCCCCGCGGAACAGCCGATTGCGATTTGGCTGAATCTGGAGGCCGGCGATCGGGAATCCGAAGGCTTCGGCACGCGCATTGCCTCCATCGAAGTGTCCTACAAACCTGGCGAAGGGCGCGCCGTGTGGATGGACGAAGAGGGCGAAGCGCTCGCAGCGTTGCGACCGGTGCTGAGCGATCCACGGCGGCCCAAGATTGTCCACGATCCGAAACTGTTTCATTTGCTTACGGGCCGAATAACTAACGTTTTGCACGCCACGCAAATTTATTCCTATTTATTGCGCCCCACTACGGCGAATCACGATTTTACCGACGTGGTCATGCGGCAATTCAATTCCATGATGGGTGGCGGGCCCGGAGAACGCGCCGATTTTCTGCAGCGGCTAGCTCCAGCCTTACAGGCGCAGATTGGCAGGGAACAGATCACAAACGTGTACGAAAAAATCGATTTGCCCCTCGCGCCGGTGTTGGCGGACATGGAGCGCGCCGGGATTCGCGTCGATCCTAAAGCGCTCGATGCCATGTCTCAGGTCCTGGAAACAGAAATACGCCGGCTGGAAAAAGAAGTTTGGGAACTTGCCGGCATGGAATTCAACGTCAATTCGCCAACGCAGCTGGCGGAGATTCTATTCGACAAGTTGAACCTGCAGCCCTCGCAACGTCGCGGGCGTGTCAAAGGCCGTTCGACGGCTGTGGATATTCTGGAAGAATTATCGGCCAAGCACCCGTTGCCTCGAAAAATAATTGAGTACCGGGAAATCGCCAAACTCAAATCGACCTATGTGGATTCCTTGCCAAAATTGGTAAACCGCGAAACCGCTAGGCTACACACGAGTTATTCGCAGACCGGCACAGCCACTGGACGCTTGAGCTCCTCCGACCCCAACCTGCAAAACATTCCGATTCGAACCGAGTTGGGACGGCAGATCCGTGCCGCTTTTGTGGCCGACGAAGGCAAGGTTTTGCTTTCCGCCGACTACTCGCAAATCGAGCTCCGCATCATGGCGCACTTTTCACGCGACCCTGTTTTGCTGGAAGCTTTCAACAGCGGCGAAGATATCCATGCACGCACGGCGCAGGAAGTTTTTGGCGTAGGCCCAATGGCGCAAACCGCGGAGCACCGCCGTGCCGCGAAGGTCATCAACTTTGGAATTATCTACGGGCTTTCGCCATTCGGTTTGGCGCAGCAACTGAATATCGACAACCGCGAGGCCGCGCAGTTTATCAACGCCTACTTCGCCCGATACCGCGGTGTTAAACAATATCTCGACAACACACTGGCGGACACCCGCGCCACCGGAGTAGCCAAAACTTTATTCGGCAGAATTCGCCCGATCCCCGAAATTAACTCCGCGCAATTTCAACTGCGTAATTTCGCGGAGCGCACCGCGCTCAATTCGCCTCTGCAAGGCACCGCCGCTGATTTTATCAAGCTCGCCATGATCAGTATTGACCGGCGTCTGACCGAAGAGAACCTGCAGGCCAAAATGATTTTGCAGGTGCATGACGAGCTGGTCTTCGAGGTGCCGAAAAATGAGCTCGAGGCCGTCTCGAAATTGGTACGAGAAGAAATGGAAGGCGTTCACAAAATCGCGGTCCCCTTGCTGGTCGAAGTATGTTCGGGACCGAATTGGAGAGACTTGGACTGAGGTTCTAGCCGTTCTAGAGGCATCAGGTGTGCGCAACCTTTTGCCGCGCTGAGGATTCTTAATAACGGGTTCGCGAGCCGCACTATATCAGCGTCTCATCCAACTCTCTCTGATGTCTGCACTCGGAAACGGCGACGACGCCCGCCGCAATACCAGCCCTGGCCATGCTAGTTTAGAGAGGGATAGTCCCCCCAAGGAACATTCATGACTCGAGCAGCCATAGGGCTATTTTTTCTATCGATCATTTTTTTTGTCAGTGCTTGTGGGGGAGGGAGTAGCACCGCACCGCCATCAAGCCTCATTTCCGTATCGGTCACTGCGTCGAAAAGTACCGTACTAATCGGCCAAACAGTGGCCTTCACCGCGACGGTCACCGGCACAATGAATACGGCAGTCACCTGGAGCGTGAGCGGAGGGGCAAGTAATGGCACGATTTCGGCCACCGGCGTGTACACCGCGCCGGCAACAGTGCCGAATCCTGCAAAGATCACAGTGACCGCAACCTCGCAAGCGGATTCCACCAAGTCGGGCTCCGCCACGGTAACCGTCGTGGTATCCGCTTCGGGCATACAAGTCTCGGTGCAGCCTGCTACGGCATCTGTCTCGGATTTTCGCACCCAGCAATTCAACGCGACGGTCACCGGCAGCTCTAACACCGCCGTGACGTGGGAGGTGAGCAAGCCGACGGATTCAACGCCTACTCCGGGCGGAAGTCAAAAACTGGGTTTCATTTCCAGTGCCGGGTTGTACGTCGCGCCCAGCGCGGTTCCAACAAAATCAGATAGCCTGGGCAATACCATAACGACCACCGTGAACATTACGGCCGTATCCCAGGCAGACGCTACCGCCAGCGGAACTGCCACCGTAACCGTCGTTCCCGACAATGGCAACGCTCAACCCCTCCCCGTCGTGCTTGGCTCTTCGGGCAGTAACGCCAAGGATTTCGTCAACAACACCGCGAAAAACACCGTCACGTGTTGCGGCGGCACCCTAGGCTCACTGGTCACTCGTGGCGCCACGCAATACATCTTGAGTGACAACCACATCCTGGCGCGCAGCGACTCTGGTACGGTGGGAGATGCCATCGTGCAGCCTGGTCTGATTGATACTCCAACCTGCACCACCACCGGAACCAACACCGTTGCGAATTTGTCCCAGTTCTCCAATTTGCAAGCGAGCCCCAGTCAGAATATCGACGCGGCCATCGCGCAAGTCGTCGCAGGAAAAGTTGATCCTGCCGGAAAAATTGTTTACCTCGGCGCTACCGTAGACTCCAACGGAGTTCCCGTAGCCGCCTCTCCGCAGGGGGGCGCAGGGTTGCCGGTGAGCAGCCTGGCCGTAGGTCGGGCGGTCGCGAAATCTGGCCGATCTACCGGATTGACTTGTTCCACCGTCGAGGCCACGAATATCACCACCAGCGTGGATTACACCGTGAATTGCGATGGCACCGGAACTAAGTTCACGGTGAACTATACGAATCAGATAGGGGTGGTAGGCGGCGAATTCAGTGGTGAGGGCGACTCCGGCTCGCTGATCGTTACGCAAGATACGGCCACCCCGGTGGCTTTGCTTTATGCGGGATCGAGCGCCGACACCGTTGGCAACCCCGTCGCTGATGTTTTGAATTTTTTCAAGAGTGGAAGTACCGCCGCGACCTTCGTCGGAGGCGGCCCTCATCCGGTCGTCGGCTGCACACTGCCCACTGCGCTGCAATCGGCGAAGACTGTGGTGCCCAGCTCGCTCGCGGCGGAAGTCATACAGAAAGCTGCGACAACACGCGATTTGCATGGGCCGGAATTGCTGGCGCATCCGGAAGTTCAGGCCGTCGGCGTGGGCCAGAGCTACGACAATCCCAAAGAGCCGGCCATTTTGTTTTTTGTGACCCCGGGAGAATCGCGAACGAATTTGCCCGCACAGGTTGACGGCGTTCGAACCCGCGTTATCGAGCAGCCGCTTTTTGATAAGCGCGGAGCAATTTCAGCGGAAGACAGCGCCATGCTGGAAAAATCAGTGGCGGCACCGCAACTGGTGTACTCCTTTTCCGACGCGGAAATGGCCCGCGCCAAAGTCGTGCACACCGCGCACGTCGAAGGTCTGATGAAGCAGGCGGGCGTACAAGGCGTGGGCATCGGCTCGAGCGTCGACTCGCCCGGAGAAGCAGCGCTGATCATTTTCACCCTGCGCGGTGTTCCGCAAGATCCGATTCCAGCGGTGATCGATGGATTGCGCACGCGTGTGCGGGAATCCACCCGCTTCCATGCCGGTTCTGCGGGCTCCGAAGTGCAGCGCACTTGCAAACTCGCACCCGCCAAAACATCAACTAACACAGCCACAATAAAGTCAGGAACCGCGTCGCCAACAAGCAAGCCCTGACTCCCGCTCATTCGATTTCTGTGCAATATCCTGAGCTTTGTTGCGGGCTAATGTCGCGTGCTACGCTTACGTGGAGATTGCCATTCATAGACAATTTTGGAGGCCCACATGGCACATGCAGCACAGTTTATGAAACTTGTCACCGCGGCTAAGGCCAAGATTAAGGAAACCAACGTCGCTGACGTAAAACAGCGCATCGACGCCGGCGAAAATTTCATGTTGATTGATGTGCGCGAAGATAACGAATGGATGCAAGGACATTTGCCCGGCGCGCTACACCTTGGCAAAGGAATTATTGAACGCGATATTGAACAGCGTGTCCCACAGACTGACGCAAAACTTGTTCTATACTGCGGCGGCGGATTTCGCTCCGCGCTGGTGGCGGAGAGCCTACAGAAAATGGGTTACACCAATGTGGAATCGATGGATGGCGGCTGGAAAGGCTGGCGCGAGGCAGGCCTCCCCACGGAGAGGGGCTAGTAACAAAGCTATTCTGTTTGTGCGTCCCGGCCCACCGGTCCGGAGCACCTGGTTCGCTTCTGCGCTTTGGACACCAACTACTTCTTCGCGTCTGAAAGCACTGAAGGCCTGAAGGTTGAATAGCCGGCAGGTCTTCTGATTAGGGCAGCAAATTTGGCTGGGGCGGAAGGATTCGAACCTTCACCGTCCTCATTAACAGTGAGGTGTCCTACCAGTTGGACCACGCCCCATTTCATTTTTTATATTAGCATGCAGACGAGGACTTACTGCACGCGCGTAGCATCGATAGGAGTAATTGTTTTTGCGGACGCCAAGCCCGACGATTGGCTCGTCTACACCTCTTATTTCCGTGAACAATTTTATTGTTGAAATTTTTTAAGTTCAGCCTTCAGCTGTTCAACTTCAGTTTGCAAGGACTCCACCGCCAAACACAACTCCGAGAGGCCGGTAAGTAAGTCCCACTGTGCCGCGTTTTCGTGCTGGCTTATATGTTCTTTAGCGTCATCGAAAATCCGCTTCGCAACATCGCTGTGGGATGGCATGGTCGCACCTTGGCATGACTCTCTGTACTAGGCAAACGGTATACTCCATTTCGGCTAGAAAATAAGCCATAAAGATTAGTCGCAGCCTTTATCAGGCGCTTTCCGCCACCCTGCCACCC
>DASYJM010000230.1:0-40200 GCA_035996445.1 Candidatus Acidiferrum sp.
GCAGAACATCCAGAGACAGCATCGCCGGAAGAAATGAAGCGACCGTTGTTCCCTACGCCCTAGAATCGATCCCCTTCGTTGCGGAGAAGCCAGCCGGTGGACTCGAGATCCAGTTTGCCGGGATCGAAGTGGGTAATCACACCTGTGAGGTGTTGTACGGCTCTTCCCTGTTTGGCTTGCTCTATCGTCGGAGCGAATCTGGCTCGCGGCAGGAATGAATCTAGCGGAGGCCACGCGGCGAAGTTTCGTTCGCGGAGGCAAGGGCAGCCAAGGCTGCCCGCAGACCCAAGGTAGCGAAGAAATAGATTCGGAATTGGAATGAATGGCGCTGACGGTATGGCTTTAAGGATGTAACTACCAATGTGCCGAGCCGTACCATTCGGGCGGCGCTCCCATTACCGAGATTGCACACCAAGGGTTAGCGCAGCAACCCTGCGGATATTGAGCATTACCACTGCATGAAGCTGCCCAACCAAAGCTTTAACGGAATATCGGAGTCTGTAAAGCGAGGAGTTATTGGCCGCGGCACAATTTTTAGCAACGAACAGACGGTGCAGAGTGCCAAAAGAGAACGCGCCCCGGAACGGTACCAGCAAAAGAACAGATAAAATCGCAGTTCCTGGTAAACGCAGCTAATCGATTTAATGTGCGCGCTGCCCGTGCGCGCATTAGAATGCCTTTCTTCTGGAGGGGATATGAAACAAGCTTTAACCGCAGTGCTTGTAACTTTGCTGGCGGGAGCGCACGGCGCACATGCACAAACGAAGCTCTCCGCCAAATGGGAAGAGTTGAGTGCCGCTGATTTCAGACGGGCCGTCGAGCAATCCAAGGGCACTTGCCTTCTGCCCTTTGGCATCCTGGAAAAACACGGACCGCACCTTCCCTTAGGCACAGACTTGTTGAATGTGCGCTATGCGGCGCTGCATGCCGCAGAAAAGGAATATGCAGTGGTGTTTCCGGAATATTACTTTGGCCAGATTTTTGAAGCCAAACATGAACCCGGAACCATCGCCTACAGCAGAGAGCTGCAATTAAAACTGCTGCAGGAAACTACCGACGAGATGGCGCGCAACGGCTGTAAGAAAATCCTGATCGCAAACGGTCATGGCGGAAACGAAAGCCTGTTGCCTTTCTTTGCGCAATCCCAGCTGGAAAAACCGCATGACTACGTTGTGTACGTCCAATGGGGGCGTGACGAACCCAAGGGTGGACCGCAAAAGAAAGACGCGTTGGACATGCACGCCGGGCAATCGGAAACGTCCACCATGATGATTTCTCATCCTGACCTTGTGCATCTCGATCGCGCTACCAGTGAATCGGGCGCCGATCAGAAACGGCTCAACCTGCCGAAAGATGTTTACACCGGCATCTGGTGGTACGCGCGCTTTCCCAATCACTACTCTGGCGAAGGCGCCCTAGCCACCAGGGAACTCGGTGAATTTGAAATGAACGCGTGGATTAATGCCATTGCCGCAGCCATTCGTGCTGTCCAAGCCGACGATCAAAGCCTGCGGTTGCAAAACGAATTTTACGAACAAAGTAAGCATCCGCTCGACACCCGGCCATAGCTTTACTGATTGTAAATTTATGGTCTCCAGTAAGGAAACCACCGCGACAATGGCGGATGATTTTTCTTTTTCGGCGGAGTTACCGGAGTTACTTGCGGCGGAGCTGCTCAATCCAACGAAACAATGTTTGATCGTAGGGCGCTTCCACGTCAAGGAATTCGATGCCCATGCCGATACGCGGTTTGAAAACACGAACTACCGCCAGGGCTTCGACGACTTGATCTTTGCGCGTCAGAGTTGCGCGAATCCGGCATCCCACTTTGAAAGTCTTGCTAGCGCAAATAAATGCGCCGGCGATGGAAAGATCGGAGGTTACGCCGCTAACGGTCGTGCCACTTTCGAGATCAAGTAATTCAGCGTCGGCGGCAAAAGGATAGCGAATGGAATATCGCCGGTCGCGCACTGCGATCGAGCGCCACGGGCCAGTTGACGATGGTTCTTGCATGAAGATTACATTACTCACAGTCGTATGAGGTCTGCGCGACAACGCAACCCCTGAATCTCCCTCGCTTACATAAATTGTCTCTTGAACCGCGGGCTATCGAGGAATTTCCTGACTTATATTTGCGAAAAAGCTAATAGCGCGCCGTGTCGGCCGCCTTTTGTACCCATGAATTGGCGTTATTAGCCGCTACGACAAAGCTTCCAAGAGCCAGACGGTATGAGCACAAAACCCGATGCTATCCTGCCTTGGTACTTCTCTGTCTCAGGCGAAAACTACACATGCGCTCGGATGGGCTGCGACAAAGTGATCGTGTAAATTTCCGAATGCCCGTGGAGGCATCGTGGTTCGGGAGCAACGGAACTACGTTCAAGCGCACCGCCACAACCATGCTGGTAAGCAAGAACGGTGGCGTTTTGAGGCTCACGGAGAGACTGGCCGCCGGCCAGGAACTGACGCTGCGCCGTCAGCAGGATGGTGACGTCTGGAAATCCGCAAAGGCGCGCGTGGTAGCTGAAATTGACCAGGATCCCGAAGGCTTCCTTTACGCGTTCCAAATTTTGGAGCCCCGTGCGGATTTCTGGGACATTCAATTTCCTGCCCTCAATAAAGCTGACGAAGCTATCGCGCGTTTGTTGATGGAGTGCAGTTTTTGCGAGCGCCGCGAAGTTGTGTACTTAAACCCGTTGGAACTTAAATCCTTTGAGATGCGCAAGTGCGTTGCCCGCGTTTGCAGCCAGTGCGTAGCCCCGTCCATCTGGATTGAAGCGCAATCCGAAATGCCCGCGCCGACCGTGGAAGGTTACGTCGCAAACATCGATCAACACGTTATTCCGCGGCGGAAACGCGCTCGCGTTAAGGCCCGTGTGCTGGCATGCATTCGCCGGCGAGGCTTTGACGAAGAAATTGCGGTGTGTGAGGACTTATCCAAAGGTGGACTTAGTTTCCGCAGCCGTAATCAATATGCGGAAGGTTCGCGAATGGAGGTCGCCGTACCGTTTACTCCCGGCAGCGGCGCCATTTTTGTGCCCGTTCGAATCGTATTTTCAGTGGCGCTGCCCGGTGCGGGGCTTTTCAAACATGGAGCGGCATACGTAAAATCGTTGTCCGGGTAAGCGCATTGAACGATTTGATATCTCAGTTAAAAATTAAATAAATTGCGCTGCGACTCATTGAGCCTAGGCAGGAAATTGGCGCTTCCACAGAAAAAATAGTTAGTCCAGCACGGCGGCGGATTCCCGTTCGCGACGGCGGCGATGCAGGTAGTGCATCGCAATATTCAGATAAACTTCCCCGCACGGTGTTTCCAATCCAAGCACCATTGCTTCGGTATCGACAGTGCTGGAAAGGCCGGTTTCGTTGGCATGAATCTCTGGTGGAAACACCTTGAAGCGAAACCCTTGATCATTCAGCAGCGTCACTGAATTTCCGATAACCATATTCGCCAGCTCGCAAACGGTCTCGCGCACCAATTGCTCGCTCGCGGGAAGCTCGGTTCCAGCCAGATGGCTGGCTACTTTTACGGCCACTTCCGGCGACAGATCGAGGATTACTCGGCCTTCGATGTCGCCTTTGATGGCAATCAGTGCAGCCACACCCTTGCGGCGATACGTATCTTCATCCATGGTGAGGTCGAGTATTTTCGCGGATGATTGAAGCAAATCGGAAAATACCGCATCCGCCGCATTGATGAAAGGTTGAATCAATTCCATTCTCATGCGTGTTCTCCCGCCAGTACCGTGGGCGCGCCAGCCGCAGCCGGGTCATCACTCAATACGTAACGCAGGATTTCGTACAGCACCTCTGGTTTTACCGGCTTCTGTACGAAATGTTTGGCGCCTTTTTGCAGAGCGGCGAGGATATTTTCCTGGTAACCGACAGAGGAAACCATGACGATGCGTGCGTCGCTGTGCTGCCGAACGATGCGCTCCACCGCTTCGATGCCTTCCATCTGCGGCATGGTGATGTCCATCAACACGATATCCGGCTTGGTTCGGTTGAACTCCGCGATGGCCGTCAGGCCATCGCCAGCCTCGCCAGCCACTTCGCCGCCGAAAGTCTCAATCATCTTGATGAGATTCTTGCGCGCGAATACAGAGTCGTCTACCACCAGGTAGCGGACGGATTTATTATCTTTGCGATGAAGGGCGGCGAATTGTGCCATAAGAGTCTCCTTGAGCCGGGACCGTGTCAGTTCCGATGAGAAACGGAAATGGTCTCGGCTTTTTCCAGCTTATCTTTTTCCTTTTTTTCTGAATTCGTTTTTTCCGTGCCGTACTGGCTCGACAAATACGTAGCCAATCCATCGAGCGGTACAATCCTGTTGGCGTAACCTTTGGCAATCGCGGCCCGCGGCATGCCGCTCACTACACAGCTTTCTTCGCTTTGCGCGATGGTCATTCCGCCGGCAGCTTTGATGGCCCCCAGCCCTGCAGCTCCGTCGTCGCCCATTCCTGTCATCAACACCCCGACGCTAGTAAGGCCAAACTCCTGCGCCACGGAATGAAACAGCACATCCACGGAAGGCCGATGACCGTTCACCGGTGCTGCATCGTTCAAGACCACCATGTCTCCCCGAGGCATGCGGCGAACCATCATGTGGCGATTTCCCGGACACAAAAGTACGCGTCCTGCCAAAAGAAGATCACCGGAGCGTGCTTCGTGAACGTCCAACGCCGAGCATTCGTCCAAACGCCGCGCGAACATCTCCGTGAATCCTTCCGGCATATGCTGCACGATTAAAATGGAGGACGGAAAATCCGCGGGCAGCTGCGAAAGCATGAACTGCAACGCGTTCGGCCCGCCAGTGGAAATACCAATAGCGATGATGCGATTGGGTGACACCGCGAGCCCGGGCTTTTTTTTCAAACCCACTGGCGATTCCATGATCACCGCTTGCGGCAGGCGATGAGCTGAAGCACGTTTGGCAACTTTGATTTTCTCTATAAGCTGGTCGGCGATGGCGTCCAAATGGCCGATGGCCGCGTCCTGCGGCTTGGCGACGAAATCGACTGCGCCCAATGCTAAAGCTTTAAATGTTGAGTAGGCCCCCTCTTTGGAATGCGTGCTGAATAAAATCACCGGCACCGGCGCGCTCTTCATGATCAGCCGCAGCGTTTCCATACCATCCATGCGCGGCATTTCCAGGTCCAGGGTAACCACGTCAGGGCGCAGCTCTTCGATTTTTTTGAGCGCGAACGCTCCGTCCATAGCGGTGCCCACCACTTCGATGGCCGCATCCCGGGTCAAAATTGCCGGAATGAGCTTGCGCATCAACGCGGAGTCGTCGACGACCAGAACTTTAATTCGCTCGCTCATGCGATTGCTTCCATGGGAAGGGCCTTTGAGAATCGAGATACCACTGCGGGCACGTTCAAAATCAGCACGACGGTGCCATCGCCCAATATCGACGCGCCGCTTACCAGATCGCTGGACACAATATCGCTGGGCAGGGCTTTAATTACCAATTCTTCCTCGCCCACCAAAGAATCAACGAGCAGGCCAAAACGCTTTTCCGCGGCGCCAATCACGATTACGAATCTGGTTTTCTTTGCTGGCAAACTCGGCGAAGCAGCCACAGCGTGTATGTGATCCAGGCGATTTAACCGAACAAGTGTCAGCAGCTGGTCACGAAGGCGCAAAATTTCCCGCTGATCCACCGTGTGAATCTCATCTTCGCGAATGCGTGTGATTTCCACCACAGAAGACAATGGAACAGCAAACAGCCGCCCGCCAACGCGAAACAACAAGGTCTGAATGCTGGCCAGCGTCAACGGCGCGCGCAGCTGAATGGTTGTTCCCTTGCCCAGTTGCGTGCTCACGTGCACGGTGCCTTTGAGCTTGCCCATAGCCGAGCGCACCACATCCATACCAACGCCGCGGCCGGACACTTCTGTAACCGCTGTTGCAGTGCTGAACCCCGGCTCGAAAATCAGATTCAAAGCTTCCTGCTCGGTAAGACGTTTTGCTTCGTCCTGCTTAAGGATTGCCTTGTCCACGGCCTGCTCGCGTAACTTGTTCGTATCCATGCCCCGGCCATCGTCGCGTACTTCGATGACCACTTGCGCACCCTGGTGAAAAGCATTCAGAAAAACGGTTCCACGCGCAGGTTTGCCAGCGGCCACCCGTTCATCGACTGGATCGATGCCGTGATCAACAGCATTGCGGACCAGATGCATTAAAGGCTCGGCCAGCGAATCGAGAATGCCCTTGTCGAGATCGGTATTCTGCCCGGCAACTTGCAGTGCTACGTCCTTGCCGCACTGCTTCGCGACGTCTCGCACCACCCGCGGAAAGCGCCGAAACAGTTGCTCGACCGGAACCATGCGAATCTTCAGCACACATTTGTGCAATTCATCCAGAACTCGCGTTTGAAAGGCCATCGCGTCCGCCAGTTTCGTTCTCACGGGGTCGCGGGCGTGATTCTTGTCGAATTCGGCCAGCGTGCGATTGAGCATCGATCTTCCGATAATCAGCTCGCCGACCAGATTCATCACTGCGTCGATTCTTGCAGCGTCGACTCGCAAGGATGTTTCCATTATCGCCGTTACCGCGGTGCCAATCGCATTTCCGGCTCCGAGAGATGGGTCGTCGGGATGCTCGGCATGGGCGAGATTCGCCTGAACTTCCAGGAGCTCACCCAACAATTCATGCTCGGCGGTTTCCGCCGTGGCCGCGCGCTCGATGCGCACGTCTGATACGATCGCAGGAATCCGGCAGCGTTGTGCCATCGTTTCCACCGTGAGGTTCGTGGCCAGTGCGGCTTCGACGACTTCTACGGTGGCTGCGGCTATGTTGTCTTCCGGCCGCAGCGCAATGACGGTTCCGCTTCCATGGAGCACATTGCGAATCAATTGAAACGCCGCCGCGCGCATCAAGCTCTTTGGATCCACACGCAACGCCAGGTTATAAACCGACTCGCCGCGGTGCACCGCCTCCGAGATCATCAGCTGCTCATATTCGGTCCAGGCGAACTTCGCTGCAATTTTCGAGTCAGCTCCATGGGGCTCGTGCGCGCTCAGATCTTTTTTCGAAGGACCCTCCAGTAAGTCTCGAATCATCTTTTGCAGGTGCATTCCGGAAGGTGGCTCGGAACTACGCTCGTAAGCAAATAGCATGGCGCCGAAGATGTCGGCGGCGGACAACACGACCTCTGCAATCCCGGCTCCCCGCGAGAGCACCACCTCGGGCGTTAGTACCTCTTCCAATGCATGAGCCAGCTCGCTCAATTGGGCAAAACCGCAAGCGGCAGCATCACCCTTCAAGGTGTGGACCGCGCGGCGAACTCCGCGAAGAACTTCTTCGTCGTTCGGGTGCGTTTCCAGTTGCAGTCCGCCCTCATTAAGGGCTTGTAGCAATTCATAAGCGCTTTCGAAAAAAAGCGCGCGCAGTTCAGCCCCGCGATCTTCAGGCTGCCGGCTCATGTGCGGGGCTCCAAGCGCAGGTACGCGGTGCCGTTATTTTCGTGCACCATCTTAAATTTTTGCGTCAGGCCAAATAGACTTTCGGCGTGCCCCACAAACAGATAGCCGCCCGGATTAAGGCAATTCCAGAACTTGTCGATGAGCCGTTTCTGTTCTGCTTCATCGAAATAGATCATTACGTTGCGGCACAAAATGATGTCGTTGCGACGTGGAAGGAATTCGGTTTTCAAGTTGTGAAAGTCGAACTGCACCAGGTCTTTCAATTGCTGTTTGACTGCGTACTTGTCTCCAACTTTTTCGAAATAGCGCAGCCGGCAGGTGTAATCGACGGGCTCCATCTGTGGCTCGGTGTATTTGCCTTCCTGACCAGTGCGCAGACTTGCGTAGCTGATATCCGAAGCCACAACTTCCAATTTCCACGGAGGCGGAATCAGCGGCTTTGGTGTAGGCATCTCGAAAGGCAGCGGATTCCGCAGATAGTAATAAGCCAGGGCATCAGCGATCAGAACAGCCACCGAGTATGGTTCCTGGCCGGCGCTACATCCTGCGCTCCACACACGAATATGAAAATCGCGGCGTTCCTGCTTGCGGCGAAGAATCTCTTCAAGCACGGATTTTTGCAGCAAATCAAGTTGCGGCCGGTTGCGAAAAAAACTCGTTTCGTTGACGGTAAGATTTTCAAGCAGCAGTGCTAGTTCCGGACGTCCTTCGCGGCTCGTTAACAGGCGGTAATAAGAATAGAAGGAATCGAGCTGGCAAACTTTCAGGCGTCGTTGCAGCCGGTCTTTCAGGAAGTGCGAGCGGCGTTCATCGAAAAACATGCCGCATTCCTGATACACCAGGGTTTGCAGCAGTTTCAATTCAGGTTCCGTAAGTTGGACCGGTGGCGCGGCGATCGTTCCCATTTTCGGCTATGCAGCCTTTCCTAAACGCCTTCGTGCTTCGACTACTAAACTACTTCGACGACATCGCTAGCGATTCGGCAGCTGCTTCAAGGCTTCGCAAGTCGCGTCGGTACATCAACTTCGTTATGTCCAGCAAAATGATCAAACGCCCCTTCAATTTCCCCACTCCCGTCACATATCCCGACTCGCCATCGGCAAAAACCGAACCCGGCGGCTCGATGTCCGCGGGCGGAATTTTTAGAACTTCAGATGCCGCGTTGACGATCAGCCCGATCAGTTTGTTATCGATCTCCACTACCAGAATCCGATTTTTCTTATCTGCAACTGTGTACACCTGCCCGAATCTTTTGCGCAGGTCCATCACCGGAATAATTTTTCCCCGCAGGTTAATGACTCCTTCAATAATGTCCGGCGCGCTCGGTACCGCAGTAATTTCAGGAACGCGCACAATTTCACGCACCGCGGAGATACGAACTCCGTACGTTTCGTTACCGATGCGAAATCCTACGACCTGTAGATCTTTTTCCATCCCGTGGTCTCCGGCGCTTTAGGGACGAGCCAATTCGGCGTATTCGAAATCTTCCGAACCCCGCGAGGATTCCCCGGCGCGTCGCGCTCCTGGCGTTTCGCTCCGGCGTCCCTTGGTGTGCACAGAACGATCCAAAACAAAACGATCCATACTGTCGAGTAAGTTGCGCGAGAGTTTGAGCATCTGCTCGGCGGCTGCGGATAGCTCCGTTGAGCTGGATGCGGACTGCTGCACCAGTTCGCGCATTTTATCCATGGCGCGAACGACCGCTTGGGCGCCTGAAGCTTGTTCTTCCACTGCGGAATTGATTTCCTGGGTGATCTCCGTCAGCCGGCTGGTGGCCTTGGCGATTTGTGACGAGCCAACAGACTGTTCGTTCGTGGCTGCGCCAATTTCCTGGGAGAATTTATAAACCTCGGTGACCACATTCTCGATTTTGTGCAACGCCGCGCCAAGATCGTTGCCCAGACTTAGACCTTCCTCCACGATGCGCGTGCTGCGCTCCATGTTTTCGACGGCCTGGCGCGCTTCACGCTGAATACTTTGAATCAGGTCGGCGATTTCCTTGGTGGATTGCGTGGATTTTTCCGCCAACTTTCGAACTTCGTCTGCTACCACGGCGAAACCCAGACCGTGTTCTCCGGCACGCGCTGCTTCAATGGCTGCGTTTAGAGCCAGCAAGTTAGTTTGTTCCGCGAGGTCGTCGATGACTTCGATGATTTTCCCGATGTCATCGGCACGGTGGCCCAAAATATTGATGATCTCCGCAGACGATTGAATTGCGTGATTAGTGCGGTTCAGTCCGTCGGTGGCCTTCTCCATGGTTTGAATGCCGGTAACAACCTCTTCGCGGGAACGGTTGGCGATATCCAGAAGCACTTTCGCGGTATCGGCCACCCGCTGGATGGAGGTCACCATCTGATCGATGGACGCAGAAGTCTCCGCAACGCTGGACGCCTGCACCTGCGTATTTTTCACCACGTTCTGCACATTGATGCTCATTTCGTGCATCGTGCTGGTAACTTCTTCAATCGCCGAAGAAGCTTGCACGCTGACCTTCGCGGACTCGTCGGCAGCCCCTGCCACTTGATTCGAACCGGCAGAAACTTGTCCCGCGGAATCTCGCGTGGTGCGCACCAGATCCTGAAGCCCATGCGACATGCGCGAGAAAGCATTGCCCAACGTGTCGCGCTTCGAACGTGGCGCAACTTCAATGGTCAAGTCCCCTTCGGCCACGGCCATTGACACGCTGGCCATTTCTTTCAGGTACGCCACCATGTTGTTAAAGGTAGTAGCCAGGGCCCCAATCTCGTCGGTGCGATGAATGTCGATGTTTTGATTGAGGTCACCGGAATCGGCAATTTCTCTGGCCACGGTAATCAAATGCGTCAGCGGATCAGTAATGGATTTCGCGGTGTAGTAGGCGATCAGCAATCCCAACAACATCGCGAAGAACGTGCCGCCTGCAGTAGCTGCGGTGCTTGCGGAGCTGGCCACCGCAGCGGACTTGGAAGTTTCGTCCAGCGATTTGCTGATGTCGTCGTTAGTACGATCCAAAACCACGGACGATTTCGTGAGCCAGGAACTGGGATCCTTCTGCAGATAGAAAATCTGGAGGTCTGAGACGGTGGCGTCACCGGCATCCACCTGGTGACGCTTGGCCAGCAGAGGTTTCGCAAAGTTGTCGGCCCAGCCCGCTTCGGTGCTTTCCACCTGCGTGAGCGCGGACTTCAGGTTGTCGGCCCCTCCCTGCGCTTCCCCACGCTTGATGGCGTCGGCGATGTCTACCAGACCTTTATTCACTTTTTCTTCATCGCGGGGGTCGCCGCTCAAAAGATAATTATTGAGGTTCAAGCGATTCAGCATGATCTGGTAACGCACCGCTTCAATGGTGCGAACGTTTTCGAGAGCCGCAGAGGCGTCCAGGCGCGCCGAACGCTCACGTAATCCAGCGAAGAGATTGACGACGAACAGCAACACCAGAACGGCCAGCACCGCGCCGAATCCCACGTATAGTTTCTTCCCGATCTTCATTACCCAACCCCTCCGGTTACTCCGCCGAATGCGCTCTTAACTAAGGTTTCCGCTGTGGCGCGATATTTTTCGCCTTAGGTTCCTGCGGCCACGAAATTAAATTCGACTACCTGCGTGCTCTCCTCTGGTGCGGGCAAAAACTTCCATTCCTTCACCGCGTCCTGGCAGGCCTGCGCCAGCAGCGGGTGTCCCCCGACAACTTTTGTGCTCCGAACATGGCCGTCCGGCGTAATCACGACTTCGATTTTTACCTTGCCGCCAACGCTCATCCGTTTTGCTAAATCGGGATAAGCCGGAGCAACTTTGGTTTTCACCTTTCGCTTGCTTTCATCGGTGGTGCCGTTCTGTGCCGATAGTGCTGCTCCGCTGAAGATAGTGAGGGCGCTTGCCGTTACCATCAGTTTTTTCCATTGGCCCGGTGTCATTGAATACCCATCCCGTATTTGGAGATAACCCCGCGAAGAGAAAGGCACGTGCAGGGCCACGGATTGGGAGCTGGGGGGGACTGGCGCCGAAACGAGATTTTTCTCTCAAGTGATAGAGAACTGTGAGGTTATCTGGAAGCATATGGTGAACGGTTTTTTCTTCACAACCAGAAATCGTCTCAACACGCAGGTGACTTGTGACTGAGGTCTCAGGCTGAGACGCTTTGAGCTACGCGCCTGCCTTTGCAGTGACGATTCTAGAAACACCTCCGGCCAGAATGGTTGACTCACATTGAGACTCCCCGTTAGCTTGGTGGTGCTTGGGAATGATCAATTTGAGACGCACGCAATCCCCCTGACCCCATGCGTGGAACGAAGTCTAAATTCGTAAGTCGCCCTGCGCGCCGCGCAGGCAAGGTTGACACCGTCGATTTGTCCTCGGCGCGTCACGCCGATGAGCTCATGGAGCTTGCCGTCGATGCCGCACAGTCGCGTCAACTGCCGGATTTTCTGCACCGTTTTGCGCTACGTTCGGCGCGTATGTTGAATGCCGCTTGGGGTGCGGTGCTGGTTTTTCGGGGTCGCGAAACCGATTTTTACGAAACTCCGCAAGCTAAACCGCTCTTCTCGCACGAAGGCCGCGGATGGTTGGTTTCCGCTGCCAGCGAACCACGTCTGGGCCTCGAATTTCGCGACTTTCCGGCCGACGCCACCAGTTATACAGCCAGCGAGACCAATCGCCCTACCGTGGCCTTTGTCTCCATTGCCGCCAGTGATGGCGAACGTCTGGGAACGCTGTGCCTCATTCGCAAGAAAGCGCCGTTTACTGCCGATGAGCGCCGCGTGCTGCAGGCGCTGGCCAGCCACGCAGCGCTTTCGCTCGAGAACTTTCGCAGGTTTTCACAACTGGAACGATCCAAGCGCCAATGGGTCGAGGATATTGACGCCATCAGCGATTACATCGTGGTTCATGATCCCAGCTGGAGAATCGTTCGCACCAATCGCTCTTTGTCGTCGCATCTGGGCGTGCCACCGGTCGCGCTGGTCGGTGAAGCGATGGCCAGCTTGCGGCAAATCGCGGAAGCTGGTAGCGACCTGCCCTGCCCATTTTGCCGGGATACCAAACAAGCCCGCGAAGAATACGTCGCCGTCTCGGGACACCGCAGTTTTTTGATTTCCACCTCTCGAACCCCCGGCCTTACCGACGATGACGTTCGCACCATCCACGTGCTCAAGGACATTACCGACCGGCGCGAGGCCGAGCGCCGCTACCGCGAGCTTTTCGATAGCATCCAGGAAGGGTTGTTCTTCGCGACGCCGGATGGGCGGTTTATGGACGTAAACGACGCCATGGTGCGCATGCTCGGTTACGCATCACGAGATGAGTTGCTGCGCTCCGATGTGGGCCCTCATCTATATCCTGCGCCCGCGGCCCGCGAGCGCTTTCTCTCGAAGCTGGCTCAATATGGTGTTTTGCGAAATTATGAGGAGACCCTGCGGCGCAAAGACGGCACACTTCTCCACACCCTGCAAAACATCACCGCCGTGCGCGATGCCAGCGACCGCATTGTGCAGATTCGCGGCTTGATGCTGGACGTCACCGAACAAAGAACATTTCAATCGCAGTTGCAACGCGAGCGCGATTTTAATCAGAAGATTTTGAACACTACGCAAAGCATGATCCTGGTGCTCGATACTGCCGGGCTCATCAGTTATGCGAACCGCCGGTGCTATGAAATGGGCTATCAGGAAAGCGATCTTATTGGGCACCGGTTGGTGGACTGGATTGAGCCCGGCCACCGTCAGGATTTTGAGGACGCGCTCGATACCACCGCGCATGGCCAGCAAGTCGAAAACATCGAGCTTCGTGTGCGCCGCAGCGATAGTTCCATGGGACATTTTTCCATCAGCCTGAGCCCCATGCGCGACGAACTAAAAACGGTAAACAGCGTCGTAGTGGTGATGACTGACATAACCGATGCGACCTTGCTGCAGGCCAAGCTGGCCCACAGCGAAAAAATGGCTACTATCGGTCGCCTCGTTTCCGGAGTGGCTCACGAAGTGAATAACCCGCTGGCGGCAATTCTAGGATTTACGGATTTGCTACTTGAAAATCCCGAAGTGCCGGCCTCCGCTCGCGAAGATTTGCAGATTATTTTGCAGGAGACGCAACGCACCAAGGATATTGTGCAGGACCTGCTGAGTTTTGCGCGCCAGCGCCCGGTTCAGCGCGAGCTTGTGAATGTGAACAATGTGCTGCGACAGACCATCAAGCTGCGCAGTTATGATTTCGCCAGTCATGGCGTGGAAGTACTGGAAGAATTCGATGAAGCGCTGCCTCCGGCACTGGGAGACGCGCAGCAATTGCAGCAGGTTTTTTTGAATATTTTGAATAACGCCTACGATGCCGTCCAGGAATCCAGCGAGCGTGGGCGGATCACCATTCGAACGTGCCATCACCATCACGGCATCGAAGTGAACATTACCGACAACGGCGCTGGCATCGTCGATCCGCAGCGCATATTCGATCCGTTTTACACCACCAAACATGCCGGCAAAGGAACAGGCTTGGGCCTAAGCATTTGCTACGGCATTGTCCGCGCTCACGGTGGCGAAATTCAGTGCTGGAACAACGACGCTGCGTCTGGCAGCACATTTATGGTCCGCATTCCGTTGGCGGACGCTGAATCGGCGGCTCCCACAGTCTCCGCGAAAGAGGCCGGTCGATGAGCTTGCAATCCACCATGTGGACCGGCGGTCCGATTCTGTTAATTGAGGACGAGCCTTCGGTCATTGCATTTCTGCGTGCGGCGCTGGAGCGCAGGGGCTATTCGGTGGTCAACGCTGGATCCGGCAGCGAAGGTTTGAAGCGACTTTCTGCCGGCAAGTTCGCGGGCGTAATTTCCGACATTCGCATGCCTGGAAAGGTAAACGGCGCGGAAGTCCACGCCTGGATTCAGAAAAACCGCCCGGAGCTTCGCACGCGCATTATTTTGATCAGCGGAGATACCGCCAATAGCGAGACACAAACTCTCTTGGCCCAGAGCGGCACGCCGTGCATCGAAAAGCCTTTCCGTGTTC
The DNA here is from genome assembly GCA_035996445.1 of Candidatus Acidiferrum sp. GTDB lineage: Bacteria > Acidobacteriota > Terriglobia > Acidiferrales > UBA7541 > Acidiferrum. Next base: position 14,408 of record DASYJM010000230.1, read on the forward strand.
AGCAGTTAATGTCTGTAGTGGAGAAAACCTTCGGGAAACCATGAGCGACGATCTCAAAACACGTTTGTTAGTTGTAGATGACGAGCAAAGTATTCGACGGCTGTGCATGACTATCGGCACGGCACTGGGTTTTTCGTGTACCGAAGCGGAAAGTGCGGAAGCCGCGCTGCCGCGCCTGGAAGCCGACACACCCGACCTGGTGCTTACTGATTTGAAGTTGCCCACTCAAACCGGGGTGGCGCTCCTTAAACAGACCAAAGCCATGTTGCCGCGCACTGAAGTTGCCATCATGACCGGCCACGGTTCCATCGAATCAGCCGTGGACGCCATGAAGCTGGGAGCTTACGACTACATCGAGAAGCCCTTTCGCGTTGAAAAGATGCGCATGTTGCTGCAACGCATGGCCGAAAAAGTTCGCCTGGTCACCGAAAACCAATTCCTTCGCGAGCGCGTCGACACCGAAGAGAACCTCGATGGCATCATCGGCACGTCCGCCAACATTCAAGATGTGCTGCGAATGATTTCACGGCTCAAGGATACCCGCACGCCTGTGTTGGTGTCTGGCGAGAGCGGTACCGGAAAGGAACTCGTAGCCCGTGCCATTCATTTTCGCGGGGCCCTGGCGCAGACCGCTTTTGTGGCCGTGGATTGCGGTTCGCTGGTGCCCACTTTGATGGAAAGCGAGCTATTCGGCTACGAAAAAGGCGCTTTCACAGGCGCGATGAAAACCAAAGCGGGCCTCTTTCAGGCCGCCAACGGGGGCACGATTTTTCTGGATGAAATTGGCGAACTACCTTTGGAGATGCAGGCCAAGCTGCTGCGCGTACTCCAGGAAAAAGAAGTGCGCCCGGTGGGCAGCAACGAGAAGGTGAATGTCGACGTACGCGTAATCGCGGCTACCAATCGCGATCTGGAAGCCGCTTATCGGAATGGAACGTTTCGCAAGGACTTATATTTCCGCTTGAACGTCGTCACCGTGCACATCCCCGCGCTGCGCGAACGACGTTCCGACATTCCCATGCTGGTGCATCATTTCCTGGATCGCTATGCGCACGGCGCGAATATCCAGGTAACCGCCGCGGCAATGAAAAGCCTGCTCCATTACGATTGGCCCGGCAATGTTCGGGAACTGGAAAATTGCGTGGCCCGCGCCGTCACTCTGGGGGATCGCCAGACCATCGACGTGGCCGATCTTCCCCCGTCCATTCGAACCGAACAATCCGACTCCGGCACCGCTCTGTCACAGGATGCGGGTTCCCTTTCCACCACCGCTTTAGCGGAAATGGAGCGCATGACGATTCTTCGCGTCTTTGAACAAGCCAACGGGGACAAAGCGCTGGCAGGCAAAATGCTAGGTATCAGTAGGGCGACCCTGTATCGCAAACTCAAACGCTACAACATTGCCGTTAAGCCCGAATCTCACGTTGAAGAGCCTCAAACGGTGTCTCACTAATCGCACGGTTACCAGAGCCCACAAACGCGAGGCTGAGACAGATTTGTTTCAGCCTGAGACGAGTGAGCCCGATCGCCGTGTCCTTCTAAATCTTAACTGCCATTGATTCTTAATGATTCGCTGAAACCTACCGCCATTTCTTTTGGTGCCAGGCGTGCTTCTCTTCCGTGGGGATTCTTCGTGTGCCTGCGTCTCGCAGCCTGCGCGAGAATCTGACGTTGCAGTCGAGGACCGGCGAGGCCACGTGAGACAGTTTGACGAACCCACGCTTATCGCGGACCAGCAAAGCTGCACACAGCAGTTGGCGCGATTTTTTCCCGGAGTCACCGCCGTTCGCTTGCCGGTGCAGGTAACCGCGCTGCGCGGCGGGACAACCCGTCTGCGGGAAGCTAGCGTGGTGGAATTTGCGGGCTTGGAGCATGCCATCCTGGTTTCCAGCTTGCCACTGGAATTCGACGACAAAGTCCGCTTGGAAGGAAGCCGCAAAGCTGATACCGCGGACGCCACCGTGGTTGCCGTGCAATATCATGGCGGGCAAAAAGCCGTGGCCGTTAAATTTTTACGCGGTCCCAACTCTTGGATGATCCACTCATGACCAATCTGACTTCACCTTCGACGCCCGGAACTGCCCAGTCCAGCCAGAGCCAGTGGGCCGAGACGGTCTCCGTTTTCCCGATTTACTTAGCCTTGGCAAAACAGCTGGGTATCGCAATTCCCATCTTGCAGCGAAAGCTGCCGGAAACTCCGGATCCAGAACTCTCCACCCAAGTCCTGAACTGGCTGGATTCCATGGATCAGCGTGTCATCGTCTACCAATTGCGTCATCTTTTGCAGATGACCACCATGAACGCCAGCGAGAACAGCTTGAAATCGCTCATCGAACGGCACCTGCGCAAAGCAACCAAGACCACCTTCGACCGCGACAAAATCGACTTTCTTCTGGTGCAATACTTTGCCCTCTGCGCGCCGGCCAAGATCTATCACAAACGCATTGAGCCCCTGGACGTCGCCGAGGTCATGAAGCCGATTCTCGGCGAAGTAGCGCCTGCGACTCTTACGTGGTGTGAACCTTTGGAAGTCATGATCCAATCGCTACACGGCTTTCGAAGCCTGCGCGAAGTCCTGAAAACCAATTTCATCGAGCAGGGCCGCAGGGTCAAAGAGGCAGCCGGCGGAATGTTCTACGATTCCTCGGCCCTGCTGGCTTTTATTCGTTTTAATTTTATCTTGCGCCGTACGCTCATTGAGCTGATGCATGCTGACCTGATCGCTACTCGCGCTGGCATAGTTAAGCTGGAGTCTTCCGATGTCCGCGTCATCGATTGCCGCAATACCGGTTTGTCCGCGGCCGAACCCCTAAGCAAAGTTAAGAAACTTGCCGACGAATGGAAACAACCCTTTCAAAAAGAATATACCGAGCGATCCGTCAACCAGGCTTTTGAGAAGTTACTTGGGCTGCGCGCCGACGTGGAAAATGCGCTGGAAAAGAGCGCCGGAAAAATCTCCGATCGGCTGGTTATCGACTCGGCTAAAGGATTCAGTCTTGAATCTCAGAAAAAAATGGACACCGAGCCTGCGCCGCTACCCTTCCCGCGCCGTAACGAGATCGCCGCTGAAATTTGGCAAAAGAATGAGGCTGCGCCGAAAAACCAACCACCCCCAGCCTTGGACTTCGAGGCCTGCATGGAGAAGATCTGGGAGCAATTGATCGCCACACCGCCATCGCACGGCCGCTCGATGAGCACCGTAAAACTCGGCGACACGCGCATCCTGTTGTCATCTTGGGAAGTGGCTGCATTCGTGAGTGAAACCGGCGTCGCCGCGGAAGACCTGCGCCGCGCTGTGGCTGCGCGAGCGATGGTTTCCACTGCCACTACCAATGCCAAAGAAAAAGGCCACACTTTTGCTCTGGATAAGGCCCTCGCCGTTGGACGCGTGGAAGCTTCCCGGCTTCAGGACCGCGTGGATATTGCCAAGCAAGCAAAAGATACCGAGGCTGCGGTCAACCTCGGAATTAGCGCCAAGCGGCTATTGTCCGCGCTGGATGAAGCAGAAAAATTGTAGTGTGCAACATATTTTCCCCGGCTCTTGCGGGTGAATACTTCTGGGATGGATTGTCCTTTGCCGAACGCCAGCGTCTTAATTCTGACTGATGAAACCGAATTCGCAAGAATAGTGGCCGGATGTTGGCAGGCGCAACGCAAATCAACCGACATCACCGTTTTGAATAGCAAGCTTTGGCGCAATTACGACGCAACGGCGCACGACCTCATCGTGGTCGGCCCAATCAGCGGTCGAAAACATCACGAGGTTCTTCGTTCGCTCGATCACCAAGCAGCTGTCATTCTCTGCATTCCCGCCGATGCCCGCGAGTCGGACGAATTGCGCGTTCTCTACCCTCGAGTCCTTCACGTGCAGCAGCGGGAAGACTGGACACATACATTATTGCTGCTGGCGGGCGAAACATTGCGCCGAGTGGAGGCCCTGGGGTTTGCCAAACAGGCAGAACGCGAAGCCGCTAAATATCAGCGCCTGGCTACTCTCGGACGTTACATGACGGACATGAAACACAGCGTGAATAACGCTCTGACTTCCATGATCGGCAATGCCGAATTGTTGTTGCTGGAACCCGGCCAGCTTTCCTCCCAATCCCTGGCGCAGATCAGGACCATCCACAGCATGGCCATGCGTATGAACGAAATCATGCTGCGATTCTCATCGCTTGCCAGCGAGATGCGCGAGGCTGAGAATGCTTCTCAAGCTGAGACGGAAGCGACCAACATCCCTGCGCCGACCAGACCTTGAGTGACGCGCACCTCGCCGTAACTCCTTGTTTTATCGGTCTTTTACTCGATACGTAACATTCCCTTGACCACCCCTAAAGCTGGCCGCTGGCGTGCACCTTTGTTTCCTGGATAAGTCCGGGAGATTTTAGCGGTGCAGAAAAAAGTGCTCATTGTCGACGATTCACCGGCGGAAGTCCGGCTTATGCACGGGGTATTGGAACGCGAAGGTTACCACCTTGTCGATCTGCACGACTCCCTGCGTGTGGAAGAAACCATCGCCTTCGAACAACCCAATCTCATTCTGCTGGACGTGGTCATGCCCGGGAAAAACGGTTTCCAGGTTTGCCGCGAGTTGAAAGGACACGACCAGTACAAAACGATCCCCGTCATTCTGGTTACTTCTCGCGACACCGCCAGCGACAAATTCTGGGGCGAACAGCAAGGCGCCGACGGCTATGTCACCAAGCCTTTTACGTCCGAGGAATTGCTACGAGCGGTGAAGCGGTTCGCATGACAATTCTTGTGGAGATTTACTAAAGCGCGATGAACCCTTTTCTTCACCTTGAGCCGCTAGCGGCTGACGAAAGCACCGGCAGTTTGCTGGAAGCTCTCGGTCCGATGGAAGAGCGCCGGCCGCAGTCGCAATACTGCGTGTTTCGCAGCGGCCGTGAACGTTTGTGCCTTCCCGTTCTGGACGTTGAGGAAGTACTCGATTGGCCGATTCTAACCAAAGTGCCGCTGAGCCCCGCCTATCTGGTCGGAATTTTTAATTTGCGCGGCACCATCGTGCCTTTGATCGACATTGCCATGACCGAAGGCCGCCGCCCTGGTCTTTTGCCGCGCCATGTGGTGGTTGCCTCTTTGCCTGCCGACGGTCATCACGAGATTCTGCGCGTCGGAATAGCCGCCGATGAAGTCATCGGAACTTATTCGGTAAACAGCGACGAGGTGCTGGAACAGGCCCCTGAAAATGTTCCGTATTGCATCGGCATGCTGCGGCACGATGACCGCCTCGCACTGGTGATTGATTTACGTAGGTTGTTGGAAGCTTTTCCCGGACCAAGTATTTAGCTTTTGTCGGCATCATCCGTCGATAGCTGACGGCACGGTGAAAACGATCTTGGAGGAAGTATGAAATCGCGACTGAGTTCTACCATCTGGACGCTGGTTGTGCTGAACGGCATCGTGCTCGCCGCCGTCATCGCACTGGCCTATAACGCTGGGCGTCAATCCGGCAACGTGTCTATCCTCGACTTCGCGGCTTTGCCCAGTGCAACGCTCGGTGCTGCGGCGGTCGCCGTAGGACTCGCGCTGCTCGTGACCATCATCCTGGCGTGGAGACTTGGTGGAGGACTGCTCTCTCCCGTCAACGAGTTGGCCAAATTTTCCGAACGCTTGGCTGTCGGGGATCCCAAGGCGCGCGCGGAAGTCACGTCCACCAACGAGCTAGGCTACATCGCTGACAATTTGAATCGCGCGGTCGCCAAAGTCTCGAAGGCCGCGAGTAATCAGGAGTCCAGCGACGCATTGCAACGCAGCATCACCGAGCTCTTGACGGTCATCAATCAGGTTGCGCGCGGGGATTTGTCACTGCGCGGCAAAGTAACCAACGATGCGCTGGGCAATGTTGCTGATTCCGTGAACTACATGCTCGACAACTTCACCAAGGTTCTCGAGCGTGTCCGCAAAGCGGCCATGGAAGTTACCGCGTGCTCCAACAACATTCTGGTAGCGGCCGATCAGATGCAGGCCGGCGCGACTCAACAGGACCAGGAAATAACCAACACTTCGAGCGCCGTGGAAGAACTCACCGTCTCCATGAAACAGGTTTCCAACAACGCGGAAGCCAGCGCCGAAGCGGCGCGCCGCGCTTTGGATGCCGCCGAGCAAGGCAACCGTGCGGTTCGCGACACTCTCGAAGGCATGCAGCGCATCCGTTCCTCGGTGCAAGCCACTGCCAAGAAGATTAAATCGCTGGGCGACCGTTCGTTGGAAATTTCTGAAATCATCAACGTCATCAACGACATCACCGAGCAGACCAACCTGTTGGCTTTGAATGCCGCCATCGAAGCCGCACGCGCAGGCGATGCCGGCCGTGGATTCGCAGTGGTTGCCGACGAAGTTCGCAAGCTCGCGGAACACAGCCGTAGCGCCACCAAGGATATCGCCGCACTCATCAAGGCTATTCAAGCCGAGACCAACGAAGCCGTGGTCGTCATGGAAGAAGGCACCAAGGAAGTCGAAAGCGGTGCAACATTAGCCGATCAAGCCGGCCGCGCTCTCGATGCCATCTCCAACGTGGTGCGTCAATCTGCTGAACTCGTACAGGAAATTTCATTGGCTTCCAAACAACAAGTGCGCGGCACGGAAGGCGTTGCGCACGCCATGCAGATCATCTCCAACATTACGCGCCAGACTTCGCAAGGGACGCGCGGAACGGTGGCCACGGTCAGCCAGCTTGTAAAGCTGTCCGACCAGTTGAACGAGGGTCTCGCGCAATTCCGCGCCTCTTCAAAGCACGGCGGCGGCACTCATCAGGAAGAATCTGAGCGCGTTCCAGTAGGAGCGCCGCGGTAAACATTTCCTGAACGACGTAGTGCACGATTTGCTAAACGATTTTAGCTTTGGCAAGGGCCGGAGCCGAACGGAATAACCAAGCGTGAAAGCCGCGAACGAGCGCCAGACAACAGAGCTCGAACTTAGTGAGCACGAGTTGAGCGAGATCCGCATGCTGATTGAAGAGCGTACGGGCATTTGTTTCGACAAATCGCGCGAGCGATTCCTGGTTACCCGTGTGCGTGAACATCTGCAAGCCCGAGGCTTCGAACGCGGCATCGATTTCTTGCGCGCCGCTCGCAAGACCAATGTGGAATACGAAGCGCTTCTCGAGCGACTGCTTACTCAGGAGACTACGTTCTTTCGTTACCCGGCCGTTTATGAGGCCTTTCAAAAGCGCGCTTTGCCAGAATTGCATGTAAAAAAGTTCTGGAAGAATCCGCGCACCCTGCGCATCTGGAGCGCTGGCTGTTCCACGGGCGAAGAGCCTTACTCCATCGCTATCACCATAGCGGATACCTTGTCATTCGCGGACGCCTGGAATGTGGAAATTCTTGCAACAGACGTCAGCCGCGTGGCGCTTAAACAAGCCGAAAATGGCAGCTATTCGGGCCGCAACATTTCCTCCGTCAGCGAAGCTCAGTTGGCCGCGCACTTTAACCCCGCTAAACACGGGCAGCAGGTCAAACCGCGGTTGCGCAAGATGATCAATTTCACGCAAATGAATCTTGCTTCCGCCGTTTACGTCGGGCGCATGGATGTAATTTTTTGCATGAACGTTCTGATTTATTTCTCGGAACAGCACCGTCGCTCGCTGGTGCAGCATTTTTACGACACCCTCGAGCCGGGCGGCTATCTCTTCCTGGGCCATTCGGAATCCATCTCCAAAATGCCCGTAAAATTCCAGGCCATCGTCTTGAATGATTGCATCCTGTACCGCAAACCTACGGCGGAAGAATTGCAAAAGTCTGACTCGCAAAAGTCGGGTCCGCCGACGGAGGGACGCTCGTGAGCTCTCCGCAACGCGAAGGCATGGAGCTATTCCTTCAGGAAGCTTCCGAGCACTTGCAATACCTGCGCGAGTATGTCGGCGTGTTGCAGGAAATTGGTCCGCGTCATGAAGACCTCGAACGTTTGTACATTGCGGCGCACACTCTGGGAGGAACCTCCGCGAGTTACGAATTTCCTGGTTTCGCGGAAATCGCTTCCAAGCTTTCCCACGTCTTTCAATACGCCATGAACGCCCCGCTGGGCGACGATCTTCACGGCCCGCTGGCGGAATTTCTATCCGATGCGATTTCCTTGCTTGAAACGGACCTGCTGGAAATCAGTGATAGAGGCTCTGAAACGATCGACGAAATCCATGCCTTCAAGGAGCGTTACAGCTTCGCATTTCCGGAGGCAGCGTCGAAAACCACTTACACCTCACCGGCGCAAGCTGATATTCCGTCCGTCCCGGCTACGAAAGCGGTGACCACCGCCTCCGCGACCGGTTCCTACTTTGATCTCTTGCCGCCCGACGATGATGTCCCCAACGAGATTCTGGAATTTTTCCAGCCGGAAGCTGAAGAGCATCTGCAAATCGTCAGCGACTGTTTGATTTCGCTGGAGGGCAACAATAATCCCGAAGAAATTAACAAGCTTTTCCGCGCTATCCACACCCTGAAAGGCTCGGCCGCCCAGGTGGGCTTGAGACGACTCGGCGCCATTGCCCATCGCGTTGAAGATCTTATCGGCCGTTTGCGCGACGGAGAAATCGAACCCTCTCCGATGGTTGTCGATGTTTGCCTGGAATCCATCGACGTGCTAAAGAAAACGCTGCACAAACAGTGGACCGATGAGCTCGAAACACGCGCGGGTGTCGATTCCCTACTCGGTCGTATCGCGGAATTCGCGCCGTTGGACCCCGAAGAATCGGAATTAGCGCTACCCGCGAATCTTGCCACGCCATTGGCCCAGCCACATCTTGCTCTGGCAGAACTCAAGCCCGAACTAAAAGCCCAACTTGCCACGAAGTTTCCGGCGGGCCCCACCGCAGCCGTCAAATCCGTGCGCATCGCGTTGGATCGTCTCGATCGCATGATGAACACTGTCGGTGAGCTGGTCATCAATCGCACCCGCATGGTCGGGCGCGTGTCGGAACTTGAAAAGCTGATCGATACCCTGAACTTCTCCAAAGAACGCCTGCAAGGCAAAGTTTCCGAATTCCAGGAAAAATACGAATTCAACCGCGTCAGTTCGCAGGCCAAATCCGCAGACTGGAATACCAATACAACTTCGCAACGGCTCACTAGCGCGGCGGCCGGGGATACCTCTTTCTGGTCCGATTTCAGCGAACTGGAAATGGATCGCTACGACGACTTCAATATTTTGTCGCGTTCCATGGCCGAAATCTCCGCTGACGTGAACGAAGTGCTCTCGCAACTGCAGGGCTACATCGGTCGCGTCGAAGGCGACATCGACGAGTTCACTAAGCTGGCGCACCATTTGCAAGACGAATTTACCGCCGCGCGCATGGTACCCATCGGCACATTGTATTCACGCCTGTCGCGCGCCGTTCGCGACGCCGCGAAGTCCTCCGATAAACAGGTGGAACTCGATTTAGGTGGTAGCGAAACGGAATTGGACAACAGCATCATCCAGCAAATTTCTGATCCGTTGGTTCACCTGGTGCGCAACTCTGTCGCACACGGCATCGAATCCACCGAGGATCGTATCGCCGCCGGGAAGCCGCAACTTGGCAAAGTCAGCTTGCGCGCCTATCACCGCGGAAATCACATCTACATCGAAGTGCAGGATGATGGTCGCGGCATCAACTATGACCGCGTGCGGCATAGCGCCATCGAGCGCGGCTTGGTCTCGCCGGAAACAGCCGATCGCCTTACCGAACGCGATCTCCGCGAAATGTTATTCCATCCTGGATTCTCAACTGCTCCCGTCAAGACTGAGCTTGCAGGGCGCGGCGTCGGCCTGGACGTCGTGCGCGCCAATCTCAACACGCTCAACGGCGAAATCGATATTCAAAGCACGACTGGAGTGGGCACCAGCTTTACTCTCAAAGTTCCACTGACGTTGATCATTTCCCCCGCGTTATTCGTGCGATGCGGCGCCACCAGCTTTGCCTTGCCCTTAGCTGTAGTCGAGGAAATTCGGCGCCTGCGCTCCGACGAGATCGAAAATGTTGGCGGCAAGTTGCTCACTAAGGTTCGCGATGTGGTCACTGAAGTTGTGCGCCTCGACGGTTATCTCGGACTGCCGCCACTGGAAGCCATCAACGGCTATTTCCACATGGTGGTAGCCAACACCGGGAATCGGCAGATCGGTTTGGTGGTTGAAGAAGTCATCGGCAAAGACGAAATCGTTATCAAAAACCTCGGCGAATATTTACGGCGCGTCAAACTCTTCCCGGGAACCACAATCGCTCCCGACGGCAGCCTGATCCTCTTGCTTGATTTGAACCGCATGGTGGCCACCGACCCGACCGAGCGCCGCACTTTGCAAGCCTCGGCGAGCGCCGCGCGCATATTTGCGCCGGGCTCCGCGGCCGTGGCTCACGGCACCATTCCCGCCGAAGCCATCGATCGCGTTACCCACGAGCGCCTCATCGTGGTGGCCGACGATTCCATCAGCGTGCGCAAGTTTGTCGGACGCATGTTGGAAAAGAATGGCTACGTAGTGAAACTAGCCGCGGATGGACTCGAAGCAGCCGAGCTGGTCACTCAACACGGCTGCCACTTGGTCATCACCGACCTGGAAATGCCGCGCATGACCGGTTACGAGCTGATGGTGCAGCTACGCCAGAACGCCAGCACCCGCCGGATTCCTGTGATGGTGGTCACTTCCCGCGCCGGAGCCAAGCATCGAGATCGCGCCATGAAAGAAGGCGCCTCTGCTTTTCTAACCAAGCCGGTTCAAGAAGATCAACTGCTTGCCGCGGTGGAACAACTTATGGGCAGGGAGGCGGAACGGCACCTCGTTCCGGTTAGCTAAACGACATGGTCGCCACCGCTCTCAAGAAAATTCGCGTGTTGATCGTGGACGATTCGGCGTTCATGCGAAAAGTATTGGAAACCATTTTAGTTACCGACGAAAACGTGCAGGTGGTCGGGCACGCCAAAGATGGTCGAGAAGCTGTGCGGCTGTCGGAATCATTGAAGCCAGATGTCATCACCATGGACATCAACATGCCGGTCATGGACGGCTTGCAGGCTACCGCCGAGATTATGACCACCAATCCACGGCCCATCGTAGTGGTCAGTTCCGAATCACGTCAAGGAGCGGCCAGCACATTGCGTGCCCTGGAACTCGGCGCCATAGAATTTGTTGCCAAGCCTTCCAGTGGCATTGACCTGGATATGCACAGTGTCCGCGAAGATTTACTGCGCAAGGTACGCCTCGCTGCAAAAGTGCGAGTCGTGCGCAGCGCCTCACGAGTCGCGTCCGGAATTAGAAATGCCGACGCCCGAAGCAGTGCGCCACCCCCAGCGCCCGCGAGCAGGCCGGCTGCATCATCACCTGATCAACGCTTTCCGGTCGTGGTTCTCGCAGCGTCCACGGGCGGGCCCGCCACCGTGATGCGTTTGGCTCCCGGCTTCACGCGAGATTTTCCCGCGGCCGTAATTCTGGTGCAACACATGCCGGCGGCCTTCACGACACAATACGCCACCCAATTGTCCGAATTCACCGGCGTGCGCGTCAAAGAAGCCGAAAACAATGAAACCCTGACTCCCGGAACATTTTACATTTGCCCCGGTGGCCAGCATTTGCGCATTATGCCCACAGGCCGTATTCAACTCGATGGCAGCAGTGGCCGCATCAAAGGTTATCTTCCGAACATTGATATCACCATGGAAAGCGTCGCGGCATTTGCCGGGCCATTGAGCATCGGCGTAATCCTAACCGGCATGGGAAACGACGGGTCTGCTGGTGCCAGTGCCATTAAATCCGCCGGTGGAATGGTTTTGGCTCAGGATGAAGCCACCTCAGTAATTTTTGGCATGCCTGCGGAAGCAATTAAGGCCGGCGCGGTCAGCCAAGTCCTGGGCATCGACGACATTTATCCCGCCATCGAGAAGCAGGTTTTGGCGATCGCCCGCATCGCTCCCGTGGGAGTGCGCTGATGCAATTTCCAGCTCCCAGCAAATCCCCGGCACTGCGCACGGAGCAAATTATTCTGTTCCGCGTCAGTGGCCAACTCTTTGCCGTGTCCTCAGGGTCCGTCCAGGAAGTTCGCAGCGTGGACAGCCTGGCCGGTTCAGCCGCGGAAATCAGCGCTCCGGGTTTGAAAAAAGTGCGCCACATTGTACGTCGCGGCGACAAATCTCTTTTCGTGGTGAATGGAGCTTTACATTTTGGATTGCCGGTGACCTCCGGGCTTTTGGTATTCGTGCTTCGCCGCACGCGCACAGCCTTGCTCATCGACGGCATAGAAAAAATGACCACCATGACGCGACTCCAGGCTCTTCCGCAGGCATTCTGCAACGAAGAACGCAATTGGTATCGCGGAATCACGGCATTGGATCAAAATGTTGTCCCGGTCGTGAATCCCGAAGGTTTTTTGACCTCTGAAGAAATTGCGTTACTCGAGCTCTCCCAGACTCCCGCGGCCTCCGGCGCGAAGACCGCCGCCAGCTCCATAGGATCGATCCATGAACCCACGTAATGATCTGGGTTCGCAGTCCTTCGTGCTGCTGCGGCTGGGAGACCGGCGCTTTGCCATGATCGCCAGTCAAATCGCTGAGCTGGTCGCACCCAGCCGCGTCTTTCGCTTTCCCCACCGCACCGAACGCGTGGAAGGGGTAATCCTTCGTCGCGGCCGCATCGTTCCCGTCTGTGACGTATCCGAGAAACTAGTCGGCAAGAATCTTCTGACTCGCCGTTTTTACCTGATCGCCGTGCGCAACTATGGAGAAAAATCCGAATGGGTCGCGTTGCCTGTCACCGGGGAATGCGAATTGATCGCAACCGAAATGTCTCCCGCAACGGAAGCGGACGCTCCCTACGTGGCAGGTTGGATTTCCTACGACGGCAACGTCATTGAAGTTTTGAATATCGACGCGCTCACGCCTGGCCCCGGTTCCGCACCTGCAGTATGCGTGCCACTTGAAATGCAGGAGGCTGCGACATAATGACCAGCCGTCCTGCCAAGATTCTGCTCATTGACAGCAATGTTTACTTTTCAAAGCGCGTAGGAGATGCGCTGCGGAAAGAGGGCTTCGAAGTGATTTCGGCCACTCAGGCAGCCTTTGCCTTAACGACCTTGGAATACGACGCGCCGGCAGCGATTCTATGTGCCACCAACATGCGCGAAATGGGTGCTCTTGAAATCGCCAATATTGTTCACGCCGATCCCAAGAACGCCGCTCTCCCGATCATTGCTATCGGCGACGGCAGCCAGCGCGCCCTGCTGGAATCTTTTCAGGCTGGATGCGACGACTATATTGACAGGCACCGCCCGCCAGCCGCAATCGCTGCGCATGTGAAACAAATCATCATCAGCAAGGCCGAAGGCTTTCATCCCACGCAAATGCTCGACCAGTCCAATACCAGCCTCAGCGGAAGTCTGGCTCATCATGACCTTCCCGGTGTGATGCAAATGCTCGGCCAGGCCCGCCAGACCGGCGCTCTGCACATCAATGCGGGAGAGATCGACGCCTTGATGTTTTTTGATGGCGGAGAAATAACTCACGCGGAAAGCGGCAACTACTTCGGCGACGAAGCGGTGATTCACATTCTCAAGAGCGTCCAAGGCGGCGACGGCGTCTACAAATTTGTCTACGGTACGACTTCTCTGCAGCGTACCGTGCTGCGCACCGCTACCGACCTGATGCTCGATGCCATGCGCGAATTTGATGAGGGGATGCACGACATGGCGGATAGGAACGCACCATGAGCGAAGCGCTCATCATGACGCCGGCCGGCGAAGTTGCCGTGAAGCGCGCACCCACGGTTTATTTCATCGATGATAGCGCCACCATGCGCGAAGTCATCAAGATCGCCTTCCGCCGCGAGAATATTAATGTCATCACCTGCGCCGACGCTGCTTCCGCCTTAGCGCAATTCGAACAAAACCGTCCCGATGTGGTGATTACCGACGTAATCATGCCCAATCAGGATGGCTACGCGGTTTGCAGTCAGATCAAACAGCATCCCGAGTTTGGCGGCATACCGGTTGTGTTGATGTCCGGCGTAGTGAACAAGAGCGTCGCCGACAAAGCAGTCGCCGTGCACGCCGACGAACTGATTCGCAAACCATTCCAGCCACAGGAACTCATTGGGCGCGTAAGAACTTTGCTTTCTCCCAAGGAACCAGCCGGAACGCAAGCGACGCGCGAACGCGGGAATTCAAGCGCGCTACAGAATTTGTTCGCTCCTCCGCCGCCGGTGGTTGCGCCGCCTCCCGTGTCCACCGCTCCGACTTCCGCAGCACCGGGGACAAGCAGTGAGCCGGCCTGGCCGCGAGCACTTGCGGAAGCCTTTACACCACTGTTGCCGCCTTTTGCGCCCAACAGCGTTCAGCAAGCCCACAATCAAAACGCGCCGCAGCCGCCCGTGCAACAGCCGTCAGTTTCGCAAACAAATCAGCAATCTTCCACGGCACCATCTCCGCGAGAGTTCGTCATGCTCCGCGCGGAGGTCGCTCGCCTGGAGTTGCTGGTGAAAAAAGTGCAAACCGAATTGCAACTTGAGCGTGAATATAATCAAGCACTCGAAAAGCAAATCCACACACTTATCAACGCACACTAATCTTGCTTGGGAATAAATCCGAGGTAGGTTGCTTTCTAGAGGTTATTTTAGGCTTAGTGATACCGCTCGGCTCGCAAATAATTTAATTTACCCGCGAACCCTTCAACATATCCCTGACCGCGCGCAGAATCACGGCGCGGCTAAAGGGCTTCGTAAGCAGTCGCAACTTAGGGTCGGAATGCGCGGCTTCCACCGCGGCATATTCGCTGTAACCCGACATGAAGATTACCTGTAGGCCTTTGCGCTTTTCCTGTACGCGCGTGGCTAATTCCTGACCCGTCATTCCGGGCATGACCATGTCGGTGACCAGCAAGTCGATCACCCCTGCGTGTTGATCCGCAAGGCGTAATGCATCGGCTCCATCACGAGCCTCCAGAACTGTGTATCCGCCAGATTCCAGGAATTCCCGCGCGACCTCGCGAACTTCCTGTTCGTCCTCGGCAAGTAGAATCGTCCCTGCGCCGCAAGGTGCTTCCGATGAAAGCGCCGGAGATGGTTGGTCTTCCGGCTGATCAACGCGCGGCAGATAAATCTTAAAAGAGGTTCCCTTACCGATCTCGCTGTACACCCACACATAGCCGCCGCTTTGCTTCACAACACCGTAAACCGTCGAGAGCCCTAACCCAGTTCCCTTTCCTTGGCCCTTGGTGGTGAAAAACGGCTCAAAGATTCGCGCTTGTGTCTCCGCGTCCATTCCCGTCCCAGTGTCCGACACCGCCAACAGCACGTAACGGCCGGGCTGGACCAGCGGGTGCACCGCGCTGTACGCGCGATCCAGATCGGCGTTCGACGTTTCAATCACCAGCTTGCCACCGGAGGGCATGGCGTCGCGCGCATTCACCGCCAGATTCATGATGATCTGCTCCATTTGGCTGGCGTCCGCGCGGATAACTCCCAGGTCCGGACTGGTTCGCAGGATCAACTCGATATCTTCACCAATGAGGCGCGGCAACAACTTACCCATTTCTTCGACCACTCCGTTTACGTTCATCACCCGCGGCTGCAAAACTTGCATGCGGCTGAAGGCCAGAAGTTGGCGCGTCAACGCCGCGGCACGATCGGCGGCGCGGTCTATTTGTTCTATTTTTTTCAACGTTTGCGCTGGGACCGGAACTACGTTGAGCAATAGTTCCGTGTGACCTTTGATGACCATCAATAAATTGTTAAAGTCGTGAGCTACGCCGCCCGCCAACCGGCCGACAGCCTCCATTTTTTGCGCCTGTCGCAGCTGCTCTTCCAGAGCCTGCCGTTCACTGATGTCCTGTGCCACCACCATGCGCACTTTGCGTCCGCCGTATTCCAGAGGGTGAGAAATGATATCCACTTCGAAAATCTTGCCGTCTTTCTTGCGATGCTTAAATACCCCGTGATACTCCCCTGGGGTGTCCCAGTCCTTCTGATGCTGGCGCAACGCGGCGTGTTCTTCAGGAGGCCGTATATCGAAAACCGTCAAGCGCTCGAATTCTTCTGCTGAGTAACCGTACTGGCGGACCGCAGCGTCATTCACCTGAATAAATTTGAAGGTCTCGCAATCAAATACCCACGTTGGCAACGGATTGTGCGAAAAAAGCAGCCTGAAGGTGGATTCGCTTTGCCGCAGCGCGTCTTCCGCGCCGCGCCGCTCAATGGCTAGGGCAATGTGCCCGCCTACGGAATCTAGAAACTCCAGATCACGGACGTCGTAAGCGTTTTGATTTTCGTAATGCTGCACTACCAGAACGCCGATCGTCGCCGTCGGTGTTTTCAGTGGCACACCCAACCACGCGGGCGATGGCGAGCCTACCAATTCCACCTCCCCACTTTCCGCCAAGCGATCGAATTCCGGCTGCGGTATCAACATCGCCCGCCCGGTGCGAAACACGAAAGCTGTGCAGCTTCTACCTACTTTCTGCGGCGGCGGCGCCACGTCGAAGCGATCCACGAAGAACGGAAAATGAAACGAATCCTTATCGGCATCGTGCAACGCGATGAAACAATTCTCCGCATACAACACTTTTTTTAGCGACTGGTGAATGTGTTGCAGCAGTTGGTCGAGGTTAGACGTTTCATTCAGGGCATGGACCACTTCGATGATCACCTGACGCTCGGCTTCCATGCGCTGCAAATCAGTGATGTCCAACAGACTGACGGCGATTCCACCCTCATCATTGCCTGGATTGCGGCGCGCTTCCGCGTCAAACCAGCGCCAAACACCTTCGGCGCTGCGCAGCCGGCACCGTACATTCACAATGGTCTCGAGGTCTGCGCTCAAGCGCCGGAGCGTCGCAAGAAATAAATCAAAGTCGTCTTCATGGATTAGTTCGGCCACAGGTTTGCCGACTATCTCGAGAGGGGTATGGCCAAGGATATTGTGCAACGCGGGATTGACGAAAAGTATCGTGCCATCGGCGTCGAATACTGCCAACAGCTCACGTACGCATTCCAATAAAGCCGGGAGTTGCCCCTTGGTGTTGACCACGGCGAGATCCGGAGATGTCAGCGGTGACATAAAGTCTCGTTAACGGTGTATTTTCTCGCCTTAACAGGAGGTCGCAAAAAAGCGGGACACGCAAACACACTTCTTTGATGATAGACCCTATTCTCCGCAATGCTGCGACACATTAGTCCATCCTCATCGAATCGATGACTGTACTGAAGTACAGGCGCGCACCTTCGTAGCCGTAGCGTCCCCGACCGGAGATGAGTAATCATAGCGGTCTGAATTTTTAGAATCCGGAGGAGCACGAGAAATGCATGACATCTGGAAGGATATGTTTGTTCTTGGCCTGCCGTTGGCCGAAAAGATTCTTCGGCCAATTTTTGTATACGCTTTTCTGGTTATCAGCCTGCGCCTCTCGGGCAAACGTGAACTTGTACAGCTGAATCCCTTCGATTTGGTCGTGCTGCTGACGCTTTCCAATACCGTGCAGAACGCCATCATCGGCGACGATAACAGCGTCAGCGGCGGAATAATCGGCGCCACCTCTTTATTGGCCGTAAATTATCTGGTGGTTCGCTTTCTCTATGGGCACAAGCGGATCGATCAACTCGTGGAAGGTCATGCCGACGTGCTCATCGAAAATGGCGCTGTCCGCCTAGATCGACTCAAGAAAGAGCTGATCAGCCCGACACAATTGGAAGCAGCCGCGCGCAAGCAAGGGTTTGAATCGTTGAACGATGTGCAGAAATGTATTCTTGAGCCAGGCGGAAACTTGACCTTTATCGGCAAGAAACCCGCTACCGATGATATTCGCCATCAGGAAGTGGTGGAGCGCTTGAAAAACTTGATGGAAGAAGTCGTTCGACTGCGCGGCGAACTACCGCCTGCCAAGGCCTAGCCGATTTATTGTAAATGTACTAAAAATCCTGTAGCGGCGAAAACGAGCCCCACGGTTGCCACCAGTAGCCCTGCTATCCAAAACGCTTTACGCTTGGTCAAAAGAGTAATCGAGCAGATCACTAGCCCGATTTCCAGCAGCGCCTCACCGCCATCAAACCGGTCTGCCCGGCGGCTGACAGCATCGCGCTCTTTTTCCAGCTCCTTGGCTTTTTCGCTGATGCTTTCCTTGTCGCCGTTGTAGCGCTCCACTTCTTTTACATATTTTTCACGTAAGGCGGCGTTCTTTTCCTTGTCCACCGGCGTGATCGTCCCCAGCAAATCCACCATGGCCTGCATTTCATGTAAACGTATGTTCTTTGCTTGGTAAAAAGACCATTGATCGGTGGCTTGAGACTGCAGCAGCAGCTCTTCGGTGTGCGCTCGATGTCCCAGCAAAGTCACCGCTGCCACCAGCACTGCCAAAATAGAAATTGTCAGCGAGACAGGGAGCACCAGCGGATTGTTGCCGTGCTCTTCTCCTGTTTCGGGTAATTCAAAGCCTTCGGCCATTTCAATAATTCTCCCTGTTTAGTAAACCCTTCAACGACTCGTTTGCTGCTGCTAGCGTGCGGTCGATGTCCGCGTCGCTATGCGCTGCGGAGACAAAGGCCGCCTCGTATTGCGATGGAGCCAGAAAGACACCCTGCTCCAGCATGTTTCGAAAAAATTCGCCGTACCGTCTCGTGTCCGATTTTTTCGCATCGCTGTAATTGCGAACCGGTTCTGGAGCGAAAAACATCGTAGTCAGTGAGCCGATCGCGTTCACCTGTGCTGCCACTCCGGCCTTCTCCGCTGCGTCTCGTAGCCCATCAGCAAGCCGTCGCGCACGTTTCTCAATTGCTTCATAGAAACCCGGTGCGGCCAATTGTTTCAGCGTCGCGATTCCGGCGCTCATCGCCAAGGGATTGCCAGCTAATGTTCCCGCCTGATATACCGGACCAAGCGGCGCAACATTGTTCATCAGTTCCGCGCGCCCGCCGTACGCCGCCACCGGCACACCCCCGCCAATAATTTTCCCAAATGTCGTGAGGTCCGCCTCTATTCCTAGGAGCTGCTGCGCCGCCCCGTTGTGCAGACGAAACCCGGTGATGACCTCATCCACGATCAGCAACGCGCCATTCCTGCGCGAAATTTCCCGCAAACCCGCTAGGAATCCAGGTTCCGGTAGCACCACGCCCATATTCGCGGCCGCCGGCTCAACGATAATCGCCGCGATCTTGTTGTTGTGCTGTGCAAACAGCCGTTCCACTGCGTTTAAATCGTTGTACGGCGCATTTAACGTCAACGCCGCCAGCGCCTCCGGAACCCCAGGACATTCGGCGATTCCCAGAGTTGCAAGACCCGATCCAGATTGCGAAAGAAAACTGTCCGAGTGTCCGTGATAATTGCCCTCAAACTTAACCAGCAGGTCTCTCTTGGTCACTCCGCGCGCCAGCCGCAATGCGCTCATGGTGGCTTCCGTGCCGCTCGAAACGAACCGCATCTTCTCGATGAACGGAACGGCGCTGGTGATCAGCGTGGCCAGTTCCACCTCCAGCTCCGTGGTGGCGCCAAAGCTTGTGCCGCGCTCTGCCTGCTTGGAAATTGCCGCGGTCACCGCCGGATGTGCGTGCCCCAATAACATCGCGCCCCAGGAGCACACATAATCGAGCAGCTCATTGCCATCGGCGTCGTAGAGAAATTGTCCACGCCCATGATCGACGATGAATGGTTCCCCGCCGACAGAACGAAACGCGCGCACCGGGCTATTCACGCCGCCGACCAATACTTGTTCCGCGCGCTTGAAAATCTCACGCGAGCGCTTACCCTCGCGCTTTCGCCTAACCTGAGATTGTGAGGGGTTCATTGTTGTGCCCGGCGGATGTTCACGCGCGCAGCCACCGCGCCGCATCCTTGGCGTGATAAGTCAGAATAATTTCTGCCCCGGCGCGTTGAATGCCAGTCAATATTTCCCTCACCACGCGCTGCTCGTCCAGCCAGCCTTTTTCTACCGCAGCCTTCACCATTGAGTACTCTCCGCTCACGTTATACGCCGCGACCGGCACATCGAACTCGTCCCGTACGCGCCTGATGATATCCAGATACGGCAGCGCCGGCTTGACCATCACCATGTCGGCGCCCTCATCCAGATCCATCTCGACCTCTCTCAATGCTTCACGCGCGTTTGCTGGATCCATCTGGTAACCGCGGCGGTCGCCAAACTGCGGTGTCGACTGCGCTGCCTCGCGAAAAGGCCCGTAAAATCCGGAGGAATATTTCACCGCATACGCCAGGATCGAAATATTTTCGAATTTATGTTCGTCGAGTGCTTCGCGAATGACGCCCACGCGTCCGTCCATCATGTCGGAAGGAGCCACAATATCCGCCCCTGCTCGGGCGTGCGAGACGGCCTGCTCGGCAAGAATATCCAACGTGGCATCATTGGCCACTTCACCGTCTTCGATTACTCCGCAATGCCCGTGGTCCGTGTATTCACACAGGCAAACATCGGTGATTACCAGCAATTTCAGTCTGGCCTTGCGAATCGCCTCTATGGCACGCTGCACCACGCCATCCGCGGCAATCGAGCTAATGCCCCGAGGGTCCTTTTTCTCTGGCAGCCCAAACAGAATTACTCCCGGAATCCCCAGCGACTCGACTTCGCGGCATTCTTCGACAATCTGATCAGCCGATTGCTGAAACACGCCAGGCATGGAGCTGACTTCCTGCCGCACCTTCTGCCCAGGACACACAAACATCGGATAGATCAATCCCGCAACGCTTAATCGCGTTTCGCGAACCAGTCCGCGCAAACCTTCATTGCGGCGTAATCGCCGCCCCCGGTGCGTCGGGAAGCTCATTCCTGAACTGCTCCGGCGACCGAGGCTTTCGGTCTGGCTGCAAAATGTTTCTCCAATACCGCAATAACCGCGCCCGCAGTAGTATCCTCGGCCACCAGCAAGCTATCCACGCCTGATTGGTGCAACGCGTTCGCGGTTATAGGGCCGACGGCGGTAATCGCCAAGCGCTTTTGCAATTCACGCAGTTTCTCGTTGCCCAGAATTCCAACGAAGTGCTCCACCGCCGTGGGACTAAAAAATAAAATCGCCTCGACTTCCCCATTCACGATCGCCGCGATTTTCACCTCGTCGAGATTAACCGGCGTAACTGTCCTGTACGCGACAACCTCGATCACTTCCGCGCCATAATTTCTCAAAAGCTGCGGCAAATCCGGATTGGCGCGGTCGCTTCGCGGTAAAAAGACACTCTGTCCCCGCAGCTTCTCTCCCAATTCATTCGCGAGGGCTGCTCCGCTGTGCGTTTGAGCCTGATAGTCCACAAAAAACCCCGCACGTTCCGCGGCGTTTGCTGTCGTTGGTCCAACCGCTGCGGCTCGTGAACGCCTTCCCGCCACATTTCGCAAATTGCCACGCACTCCAGCGCGCTTAACTACCGCCCGCACCGCATTTTCGCTGGTAAAAATAATCCAATCGAATTGTTCCAATCGATCCAATGCTGCGTCCAGTGGGGCGTAGTCCTCTGGAGCAGAGAAGGCCACCAGCGGCAACAAAATCGGCAGTGCGCCCAGCTTGGCCAAGTTCTCGACCAGTTCAACACTCTGGCGCGCCGCACGGGTAATCACTACGCGTTTGCCATATAGAACGGGGTCAGAAGTGGCGCTGCTTCTATCCACGTTGCCGCACCACTTCCTCCAGAATCGTTTGCGCTCCAGTTTCCATCAGCAGCCGCGCCATCTGTTCTCCAAGCTGAGGGCCCTGATCGGGCGCGCCCGTCAAGCGCTGCCTCACATGTTGCTGACCATCCACAGAAGTGACGCACGCTTCCAGCACCATTGCGCCACGTTCTATCCGAGCCCACGCGCCGATGGGCACCTGACAACCGCCCTGTAGCGCCGCGAGCAGTGCGCGCTCGGTAATAATTGCGGCCCGCGTTTCCGGGTCATCCAACTTGGACAGAAGATCGCCGGTCTCATTGTCCCCGAGCCGAGTTTCTACCGCGATGGCCCCTTGTCCCACAGCCGGCATGAATACTTCCGGCGCGAAAGTCTCCGAGATTCGCTGGCTCAATCCCAGGCGGTCCAGGCCCGCCTTGGCCAACACGATAGCGTCATACTCGCCGTCGCCCACTTTGCGTAGTCTGGTGTCTACATTGCCGCGCAGTTCGCGAATATCAAGGTCCGCGCGTAGATGTAGCAGTTGCGCTTGACGACGCAGGCTGCTGGTGCCCACACGCGCGCCCTGCCGCAAATTTTCCAGCGTCGAACCGGTTGGGGAAATCAGGCAATCGCGAATGTCGTCCCGCCGGCACACCGCAGGAAAGCTCAATCCCGGGGGCACCTCGGTAGGAATATCTTTGACACTGTGCACCGCAAGGTCGATCGACTCATCCAGCAACGCATCTTCCAATTCCTTAATAAAAATTCCCTTCCCGCCAATCTGTGCGAGCGGTGACTGCTGCATTTTGTCGCCGGAGGTTTTGATGATCACGATTTCCGCTTCGACTCCCGCGATCGCAAAAAGTTGCTTGCGCACGGACTCCGCCTGCCATTTCGCCAGCAGGCTTCCACGTGTTCCGATGCGCAGGTGCTTCATTGTTTCTCCCGATTGGAAAGGAACAGATCGCGCAATGCTTCCACGTTCTGGATCTTGCGCCGCAATTCTCTTTCGCCGCGCAAGCGCTCCGCGGGTTCCAGCAATAATTTCTCCAGCAGCTCGCCCATCAACGTTTCCATCTGTTGGCGGTCTTGCGCGCTCAGATGTTTCATCGTCTCCATGCGCTCGTGCACGAAAGCCGTGCGCTGGTGCTGCAAACGCGCCCGCAACTCGTCGACCAGGCCCACCAACTCAACGCTCGCCTGCCAGGAAAGAAATTTGCCCACATGCTCGTCGACAATCGTTTCCGCCCGCGGAATTTCATTTTCTCGCATGGCTTTGCTTTGCTGCACAATTCCACCAAGATCGTCGAGGTTATAGAGATACACGTTGTAGATCTCAGCCGCTCCCGGTTCGATATTGCGTGGCAAACCGAGATCCATAATAAATAACGCGCGGTTGCCGCGCGCCGACATCGCGCGCTCCAGAACTGCGCGTCCCAGAATCGGCTCCTCCGCCGTGACCGACGAAACAATCACATCCGGACTTCTCAGCGCATCGCCCCATTCACCCCACGGCACCACTGTCCCGTGAAATTCGGTGGCCAGTTTCTCGGCGCGCTCCCGCGAACGGTTCATCATCAATAACTGTCCGATGCCGCGATCGCGCAATTGCAGCATCACTTGTTCGCTGATCGTTCCCGCTCCCAACACCAGCGCTGTGCGTTGACCCAATTTTCCAAAAATTCGTTCCGCCAATTTCACGCCCGCGGAGGCCACCGACGTCGGCCGTGTGCCCAACTCGGTTTCCGACCGTACTCGCTTCCCTACTTCCAGCGCGGCTTGAAACATACGATTTAAGACCGGCCCGGTCGCACCTTGCTCATATGCAAATTTATACGCCTCCCGAACTTGACCCAGAATTTCCGCTTCACCCAGCATCATCGAATCCAGCCCGGCGGAAACTCGAAATAAGTGGCGCACCGCCTGCTGGTCGTAATGGTGGTAAAGCGAGACGCTCAAAATATCGGGCTGTACCTTGTGAAACTCGCTTAGAAACGACGAAAGTCCCGCCGCGCTCTCATGCGAAGTCTCCGGCGGCACTCCATACACCTCGCTGCGATTACAGGTTGACAACACTAAAGTCTCTTCGAGGATACCTCGCGAACGCAGTTCGCTCGCCGCTCGCCGCGCCTGTTCTGCGGTGTACGATACACGTTCACGCACCTCCACCGACGCGGTGCGATGATTCAATCCGACGAGGACAATTTCCATCAGGCTCGCCAGTTATCCAAGTTACTGCTCCTAGAAATATCTGTGGCTGTGCGATAAATACAAATTCACAACCGTAAAGCTCAGCACCACCACGAAAAAATTAAACACGCACAGTTTCGAAGCGCGTGCGCCGCGCCATGCTGTAGTGCGCGCCAGTTGGAAGTACAGCAAATAAAGAAACAGCACCACCAGCGTGATTACATATTTTGGATCGTAAAACCAATATTGACCAGTGAGCCGGTCTACCCAGATAAATCCCAGCACCGTGCCAATGGCGATGGAAATCACCCCTACCAGCACGCTGGAATGGCTCATGCGCTCCAGCAGTTCGAGCGACGGCAAGCGCCATACCACGCTGCTAAGCTTGTGGCTTCGCAACAATCGCTCTTCGGCGAGAAACATCACACTCAACACAAACGACAGAGCGAACGCCGCGTACGCCAGAATACTGAGCGTCACATGCAACGCGAAAACCACCCCATGCGCCACCGTCGGCGATAGCCGGGCCGCAGGAGCCAGGTGTGCCGTTAGAAAAAATCCCAGAATAAACGGAAGCGCAAACGCTCCGACCGAGCGTTGCTGGTGATAAAACTCGAGACCAAGGTAGGTCAGCGCCAGCAACCATCCGAATAACGACATCGATCCGTACAGGTCGTGGTACGGAACTGTGTGCAACCCGCGTGAGCGCTCCAGCAACGCAAAATAATGCGCCACCAGCCCAAGTCCCAACAGCACTGACCCGCAGCTCCCCAGCACTGACCTACCAGTATTCAGAAACGCCAAGTAGAAACCGAAACTTAACGAGTACGCCGCAAGTGTCAGTATGAAATAGAGATGGCTCATTTTAGTTCTATTGCCAGCCGCACCGTTCCCACGTTATGTTCACGAAGCACGCAAAATGCCGGCGGGCCTATATCTTGAGTATAGCCCACGGGGACAACCACTCACATAGGAGTACCAGCAGTGATGCGCTGGATTTGCTATCCTCTGTAAAGAACCCCCTCAGCTAAATGGGTGATATGGCTTCTTTAAACACACGGACGCCCTTCGAACGCGACGTCATCGACCGCAAAGACCTCTTCCTGCGCGCTTGTCGCGGTGAAGCGCTGACTCGCGTCCCAGTTTGGATGATGCGTCAGGCCGGACGTTATCTACCGGAATATCGCGCCATCCGCGCCACACACCCTTTCTTAGAAGTTTGCAAGACTCCCGATCTGGCCGCCGAGGTCTCTTTGCAGCCATTTCGCATCCTGGGAGTCGATGCCATCATAGTTTTCTCGGATATATTGATTCCTGCCGAAGCCATGGGCATGCATCTCGAGCTCAATGACGCCGGTCCCAATCTGCCCGCTCCCATACGCAGTGCGGCCGATGTGGCTAACCTGCGTATCTTCGATCCTGAACGGGAAACCAAATTCCTGCCGGAAGCCGTTCGCCGCATCGTAAAAAGCGCCGGCCCGGAAGTTCCAGTTCTGGGCTTTGCGGCCGCTCCTTGGACACTGGCCTGTTACATGGTCGAAGGGAAAACCAAGGAAGGTTTCTCGACCGTTAAGAGCTTTCTCTACCATGAGCCCGAGGCCTTCCGTCAACTTCTGAGCAAAATCGCGCAGGCCACCATTCCCTATTTGAACGCGCAGCTCGACGCCGGCGCTTCCGCCGTTCAGTTGTTTGATACCTGGTGCGGAGAACTCAACCTCGAAGACTACGAAAATTTCGCGCTACCCGCAGTTCAACAGGTCATTGCAGGCATTTCCGGCAAAGCTCCGGTCATTTACTACACCAAGGCTTCCAATCACCTGATGTCCGCAGTAGCCCGCTCCGGAGCCACGGTACTGAGCGTCGATTGGCGCGTCGATCTCGCCGCCATCCGAAAAACTCTCAGCCCGAAAATCGCTCTGCAGGGCAACGTCGATCCCGCTATTTTGCTCGGGCCCACCAGCAAAATCCGCGAGGCTACACAAACCGCCCTTTCAGTATTGAACGGAGTAGGCCACATCCTGAATCTCGGTCACGGTATCTTTAAGCAGA
>DASYJM010000231.1:0-4398 GCA_035996445.1 Candidatus Acidiferrum sp.
AGAGCTGTTTCACGTGAAACACATGAAACACCTCCAATAGGGCGGAAAGATCCGAATTGCTTGTTTCACGTGAAACAGAAGGGCAGCATGACAATCGTTTCGCGAGAAACGGGACTCCGGAGAATTTAGTGCCAATGAAAACGGCCTTAGCTAGGTCAGAACTGTTCCACGTGAAATACATGAAACACCTCCAATAGGACGGAAAAGTTCCCGAATTGCTTGTTTCACGTGAAACAGAAGGGCAGTGTGACGGTCGTTTCGCGGGAGACGGGACTTCGGAGATTTACTGCCAATGAAAATACCTCTCCTACCCCTAGGTCAGAGCTGTTTCACGTGAAACAAAGCATTTGGGGATATGCCGTGTTTGGTTCTGATACCCTTGGCTTTGATATATTGCGGATAGCGAATCGCCAATTCGTGGTTTCACGTGAAACAGAGATTTCGAGTGGGCCACGCTAAAAGCGATGCCTAAAATAAGCAAAATTGTCGGCATCTCGACAATTGCATGGACGTTCACGTAAATCGGGATGCATAACGGGGATTTGCTCGAGCAGCACGCCCAAATGTCGGCGTGCCCAATTGACCACAATCGAAGGAATGACGCTAGGCTGCCACTTTAGTGCCGATCAAGAGCACCCTCCGAAGCGACTGAGGGACCGTCACTGCCGGTTCCCAAGCCCAGCGCGGACTTTTCCGCACCTGTTCGACATCCGAAGCGCCCAGCCACAGAACGACTTTCTTGGCATCAACCCTCGCTGAAGCCGCCCACTTTAAAAAGGCATCAAATTCCCCTAAAGCCCGCGCCAACAGAAAATCGATCGGCGCAATCTCCTCACCCAGCTCGTCATAACGACTCACCAGTACGTTCGCCCCAGTAATCCCCAATGCCCGGACAACCTCCGCCAAAAAAGTAGCTTTCTTGATGTTTGACTCCACCAGGACGACCTGCTCGGCAGGGAGCAATATCTTCAATGCCAAACCCGGGAACCCGGCGCCTGTTCCAATGTCGGCGAGTCGACATTGCCCCAAGTCCACAACTTTTGTGGCAAACATGCTTTCACAAAAGTGACGGTAAAGAATTTCCAACGGATCGCGTATCGCCGTAAGATTAACTTTCTCGTTCCACACAAGTAACAATCGGATGTATTCCTGAATCTGAGCAATCTGATTCGCATCGACATCGATTTGAAATTCGCTCAACGCCTTTCGAATGGCGGACTCGGACGGCGCAACGATCGAGGTCATTGACGGCGAAGTGCTCCTTTAAACTCAGGCTGATATGCACAACTGATGAAAAAAGTTCTGGTCCATTTGCCGCCGTGATGAAAACACAATTCACATCATCGGTGCAAACTTAATTGCGGGCAGTCAGTAGCACTCGATAATCTTTGCAGATAAATCAGCCGCATCCCTATAATGGCCACGGCTCAAGTTCTGATTAGTAAGAAAAGAGGTGGCAACAGTGGCTTCAGCTCTGAAACTCACAGCAATGGCGAAGGCTGCGGGATGCGCGGCAAAACTGAATCCCGCCATACTCGAATCAGTCTTACGAAGACTTCCGCGGCAGACAGATCCAAATGTGCTGGTGGGATTTGAAACTAACGACGATGCCGGCGTCTATCTTGTCAATGAAGATCTTGCGCTCGTCCAGACCGTCGATTTCTTCACTCCTATAGTGGACGACCCATTTTTATTCGGCCAGATCGCCGCCGCCAATGCATTGAGCGATGTCTACGCCATGGGAGGCCGCCCAATATCATCGCTCTCTCTGGTGGGATTTCCCGAGAACGCTGATCCCGCAATCCTGGAGCAGATTATTCGCGGCGGTTTATCGAAAATGAATGAAGCCCACTGCAGCGTCCTGGGCGGTCATTCTATTCGTACCGACGACATGCTCTTCGGCTATGCCGTGACCGGAACGGTGCACCCAAAAAAAGTATGGCGCAATGTGGGAGCCCGTCCAGGCGACGTCCTCATTTTCACCAAGCCGATCGGCACCGGAGTAATCACTACCGCTTTGAAAAAAAACAAAGCCTCGTCGCAGTCGTTAGAAGCCGCGGTGAAAGCCATGACCACGATAAACGGCGCGGCCGCTGCTGGGTTCGCGGAGCTTGCTGAAAAGTCCAACAATCTTTCAAAGGAAGGCTTGGCGCCGATACACGCGGTAACCGATGTGACCGGATTTGGTGTACTCGGACACGCTCGCGAAATGGCCCTCGGAGACGCCCCCAGTGATAAACGTAGTGGAATTGAACCAACCTCCTTTGAAATTGACTACGCGGCGTTTGCTTATTTCCCAGGCGCGATCGAAGCCGCACGCGATGGCCATCTCTCCGGCGGGCTCAAAAATAATCGTGCGTTTGTAGCCGAATGCGCTGAATTTGCCGAGGACGTACCGCAGGAATTTCGCGATCTACTCTT
Source organism: Candidatus Acidiferrum sp. (assembly GCA_035996445.1). Classification (GTDB taxonomy): domain Bacteria; phylum Acidobacteriota; class Terriglobia; order Acidiferrales; family UBA7541; genus Acidiferrum. Next base: position 2,422 of record DASYJM010000231.1, read on the forward strand.
CGATCCACAGACCTCAGGCGGCCTGCTCGCTGCAATCGCTCCTGATTCCGCCGCCGAATGCATAGCGGCTCTAGCCCGTCATGGTGTGCAAGGCCGTCAAGTGGGCCGCGTGATCGCCAAGCGCTCGCCGCTAATTCTTGTTAAGTGATTGCCATTCTCATAGTGCCATCAGTGATTTACTACGTGAGATGAATTACATACCCTCGGATCGCGGCTTTCAAATTTCTCATTAAAAATAATGGACACCATCACACATGGAATTGCCGGAGCGCTCCTAAGCAAAGCGCTGTTTAACGGCGACGATCTATTCGCGTCGCGCCCAATTACTCGGCAGCGTCTCGTGACCTGGTCAACTATGTTGGGCGCGATTTTTCCCGACTCCGACGTGGTCCGTGACATTTTCTCGCACGACGATTTGCTAGTCATCGCTTGGCACCGCAGCATCACCCACTCGCTGTTATGTCTTCCCGTTTTTGCGCTGCTGCTCGCCGCACTGACCCGGTGGATAGCTCGATGGCGAAAATGGGACACACCTTCCTTCCTCACTCTTACAGGGATTTACGCCGCGGGAATTCTTAGCCACATCTTGCTCGATCTCGTGACCAGCTTCGGCACAATGGTGTGGTCGCCGCTAAAATGGTCGAGACCAGCATGGGATTTAATTTTTATCGTCGATTTCACTTTCACCGGAATGTTGCTGGTTCCGCAGATTCTTGCGTGGGTACAGGAACGGCCGGAAAAAGCCAGGCGCCGCGCCATCGCCTCGTTCGTAATTTTTGCCTTGGCGATTTTCGTAATTCAGAGAATCGCCGATGCCGTGGGCGCGCCAATTTCGTCGGCCACTGTTTTACTTTTTGTCTTGATCCTCGCCGCATTCTTTTTGCTGCCGCTTCCAACCACAGAAAAAGTCAAACAAGCACAGCGTTCCGACCGAGAAGGACAAGACTTGGGGAGAACAAATATTCGCCGGCGCTGGAATCAATTTGGGTTCGTTTGCGCATGCGCGTATCTTGCGCTGGCAGTTCTCGCGCATCACTCTGCGCTTTCTCGAGTAAAAAGCTTTGCGAGTATGGAAAAACTAAACGTTGAATCGATGGGCGCGCTGCCGTGCCCTCCGTCGCTGTGGCGCTGGGACGGATTAGTGCGCACCGCTGGCGGCGTTTATGAGATACGGATGGATCTAAGTCAGAAATCGCCCTTCGAGATTCCCTCGGGCGCTAATCCGGACGAACGCTCGCCAGGGATTCAGCCAGAACGGCCAGCGATCGAATACCGCTTCTACCCCGAAGCGAACCCCAACGTTTATATTGAAGCGGCAAAAGAGCTTCCGCAGGTACAAGAAGTTTTGTGGTTTGACCGCTTTCCCGTGACGCGCTATCACGAAGAAAACGGTGAGCCCATCGTGGAATTTTCCGACATGCGCTTCCCCAGGCTGGGGAGAGCCCCTAGCCAGCCATTCACCTACCGCGTCCGCTTTAGTCCCTCCGGCAAGGTCCTGGAACAAGGATGGGCAAAATAGAATTGCTGATGGTCGCGACTGTTAACGCCTGAGGCGTGCGATAAGAGGAGGCCAGCGATTCTGGAGCCCAGAAGGAGCATCGTGCCCGGTTCCGGGGCGCTCACGGGCGGTGAAGGTATTGGCGTGCCGCCACCCGGTGGGATGGTTAAGCCGCCGCCCAAGCCAGCGCCCGTCCCTGTGCCCCCTGTTCCTGTGCCAGCACTGAACAGATTGCTGCAGCCTATGGCGATGGTATTGGTGCCCATAGTCACAGCACCGGTATGGGCCAACGCTCGACCGCATTGATCGGTTGCCCCAGTGTTTAGCGTGATGCTTGTCAGCGTGAGGATATTTCCTTCAAACGACGTAGTGACCTAACAGTGTCCAGCTTGGTGGAGCAAGGTGCTCGGCATCTGGAAGACCCAGAAAGCGTTGAGGTTACCTTAACCGTTGAGCGTAAGTGTTCCGGTCAAATTGCT
>DASYJM010000232.1:0-36461 GCA_035996445.1 Candidatus Acidiferrum sp.
TAAGCAACTGAAGTGCATTCTTGTCCGATTCGGTTGACGCGGCCACCGAAACCAATCTGAGGTTGTGTTGTGCGCGCAAGCGCTGGTCATCCAATCGTTGGTTACTGGGAATCCGCGCTGGACCGTGTTGATGAGCGTGCTCCGCCACTCCCTAGTGAGGCACCAGCAAACGAAAGGGCCGGCAACCGATAGGTCCCATCTAAACCACCGCGCCACACCTCGACTCCACCGTTAAGCCAGGCACTGGGTCCACTAGTTAGAGGGAAGTCTCCTGTTTCCGATAGTTATCGAGTCTCCCCCGTTGGTGGCAGATCGCCGACACTGTTTTTGGACGGAGCGCAAATAACTGGCACTTTTGGCAGTTCCATCGCGGAATTGCTGAATACAGGATTATCAAGCTTTCAGTGGCCGGCAAGGGTCAAAAGATTGGGGCGCACTAACACCTCGCAAAATTAACAATTTCAGAGGGAAACACATGCTAAATACAAAAAGTTTGTTACATCTGGGGGAAACCCCCTGCCAGGCTGTTCTGTTTGCTTTTATCTCGAGCCTGCTTGCCTTGCCTGCCTTCACCGCTGCTCAGGAAGCCCACCCGCCGCACTGGGCCTATGAGGGCAGGGAGGGGGCCGAAAACTGGGGCAAGTTGAATTCCAGTTACGCCGCCTGCTCGATCGGTCACACACAATCACCCATCGATATCAAGGATGCGAAAAAGGCGGACTTGCCGGTGCTCAAATTCGATTACCACGCCGTTCCTCTGAGCATCATTGACAATGGCCATACGATACAGGTCTATTACCCTCCCGGTAGCACGCTCACGGTCGGTGAAAAAACCTACACTCTGAAGCAATTTCATTTTCACCATCCGAGTGAAGAGCACGTGAACGGCAAGGGCTTCCATCTGGTCGCCCATCTTGTGCATGCAGATGCCGACGGGCGCTTGGCTGTCGTTGCCGTCCTCTTCGAGTTGGGAAGCGCCAATTCGCTTATCGATACCTTGTGGAAAAACATTCCATCAGAAAAGGAGAAGTCTCAGGACATCCCCTCAGTCTCCATTCAGGTGTACAATTTGCTCCCCAATGACCTCGGCTACTTCACCTATGCCGGGTCGCTGACCACTCCGCCTTGCAGCGAAGGGGTATCCTGGTATGTCCTGAGGAGCCCTGCCACAGTATCCCCGCAGCAAGTGGCTGCATTTGCCAAGATATACACGATGAATGCACGACCCATCCAGCCAACGAAGGGCCGTGAAATTCTAGAGTCTAAATAGGGCTTCGACACCCGGAACCCAATAAATCGCCGCGTCCAGCGGATGCGGATTACACGCCCTTCAAAATCTAGGTCAATGCGCTTAAGTGCGAACACTGTATCCCCACGCCCTTGTCGTCCTGCGTAAACCAGAAAGTGTCTGCAACACGTTGTCACAGGTTTTTCTCGTCAGACCCTTGGCTGTTTAGCGCTGAGATGAATGCTTGAACGTTCCGTGTGTTGATTGCCGTCAGTGACATCACCTATCGTCGGGAAAATGTGTGTGTGCAGATGGCTTTCCGCTGCCCGCACCGTTGAAGGTGTGAGCGTTGGTGCCACGTTGCGCTTCCGCTCTTTCACAAAGTTTTTGAGTGCCCTGCCAGTCTTGGCCTTTGGTATCGCCACAAGGTTCACCGCGTCAAGATGCCGCCTGAGCGCTTCGATGGCCTGAAGCTTGGCTACATGCTTCACGGTTCTCACCACCACTGACCGTCTTACCTGGCGAATTGTTCCGTCTGTTTTCACGCGATCTCATCTGTTAGACAAAACCTGAGCTCATCCTTCAGAACTTAGTGGGAATGCGTCCTGGCCCTGTACTACCTCTTCAACTCACTGGGCGCCTGTCAGTTTTGTCAGGCGCCGAGCCGATCGAGGCCACGTGACAATGACTCAAGGCGAACCTGAAACGGGGAGTTACTGAGATGGCCGACTTTTGACCACTCAGGATCGATTCGGAAGTAATCCTACTTGCCCAATAAGGCGCGTTACCAGAACCGGACAAGCATCGTATCAAAGGAGGTTGCCAATGCAAATGACTACGATCATTCGGCAAGTAGGCGGCGTCACCATTGCGGACATCAGCGGCCGGATTCAGCTCGGCGAAGAGAGCGCGGCGCTGCGCGACCTGGTTTGCGACCTCTTAAGCAATGGACACAAGAAGATTCTATTTAATCTTAGCGAGGGCAGTTATATCGACAGCTCAGGCTTGGGCCATCTGGTCAGCGCTTTTACAAGTGTGCGAAAGCGAGGGGGAGATCTGAAGCTGCTCAACCTCACGGAAAACTTTCACAATGAGATGCAACTAACAAGGCTGTATACCGTTTTCGAAACCATGGACGATGAGGCCACAGCCATTAAGTCTTTCGGTCAATCGGCAGCGGCAACCGCATGACTGTCGAATTGGCTTGTGGCCAAGAATTCCGGAATCGACGCAACTTGAGATTCCCGCTCTCTACATCTGCACTAACTACACATAATCGTCGCGGTGCTGACTTGTACGGTAGGCCTTGGCGGTCTCAATGGGTCGACGCAACACTAGCTCGAAGTCTATTTGCAGGAGTCTCTACGGCCAAATCGTTCGCGAGCGTTGATTCAAACGGAACAACTACCCTGTTTAGTTCTGATTGAGTACAGCTGGACAGATCGGTTTCTAGGGGAAGCATTGTCGGGTCAACTGATTAGAGGATGTTGCATCGACCAGTTGAGCTGGCACTTGTTTATCAGGCATTGGATCCATCAAATGGTAGGTGGAGCTGTGAGGAATCCCGTGAAGAGTCGTGGGTTTGGACGGGCCTGGGGTTTAGTGCTGCCGCTCGTCGCTATCTTCCTATTGTGGAATCACAGCATCGGCACGGCAAGACGCGCACGCAGACAAACAGAAAGCTCGCCAAGACCCGCCGCACTGGCTCAGCAACTTAGCTCTGATGGCCAAGCCTCATTGCGCGGCATCATCCAGTCCGGGAGTCTTTCGGAACTGCGCTGGCCTGACTTTAGCGATTATGACAAGCACGTGGCGAAGTTTTACGAGTCGCAGAGGTATTCCCTGCCGTGGATCACGGGAATGCAACCAACTACGCAGGCGCAGCAGGTAATCTCGGTTCTGTTGAAAGCCGAGCAAAAGGGATTGGCGGCCGAGGACTACGACGGGCCGAGGTGGGGCGACCGATTGGCAAAGCTTAAACCCGCTGCTGTGCAACCATCCGAAGCAGATGCGCTGCGATTCGATGTTGCGCTCACCGTTTGCCTGATGAGGTATGTCTCGGACCTTCACATCGGGAAGGTGAATCCGAAGCATTTTGACTTTGGCTTCGACATCGAAGCCAAGAAATACGATTTGCCCGATTTCCTGAAAGAAGATGTGGTCGATTCCCCCGATGTTGCCGGCATCCTGGCCAAAGTGGAACCCCCCTATCCTGGATACCAACGTACGATTCAAGCTTTGCATTCTTACTTGGAGTTCGCGAGGGAATATGATGGGAATCAGCTTCCCGCCATACAAAAAACGGCCGCATCGGGCGACTCGTATTCGGGGGTTCCTCAACTGATCAAATTACTCCGGCTGGTAGGCGATCTCCCCGCGGATGCGAGCGTTCCCGCTGATCAAATGGTCTATCATGCTCCTCTGGTGGACGCAGTGAAGAGTTTTCAGCGGAGGCATGGCAGAACCCCGGATGGGCGAATCACCGCACAAACCCTGGCCGATCTTAATGTTCCTCTCTCAAATCGAATACGTCAGATGCAACTGACTCTGGAACGTTGGCGGTGGCTACCCCTTGGCCTCCACTCGGCTCTCATCGTCGCGAACATCCCCGAATTTCGCCTCCGTGCATACGATGAGAACTACAAGATCGTGCTGTCGATGAATGTCGTGGTGGGCAAAGCCTATGCCCACGATACCCCCGTATTTACAGACACCATGCAATTCGTCGTATTTCGGCCGTACTGGAATGTTCCCTATTCCATCGCCAAAGCTGAATTCCTCTCGCGCCTCGCTCGCGATCCCGACTACCTGGCTAAAAAGGGATTCGAGGTAGTGAATAGCGGCCAGGATGTCGTCACGTCGGGAGCGGTGACCGGCGACATCCTCGCCCAGCTCCGGGTAGGGAAACTGTACATCCGGCAACTTCCGGGCCCTAAGAACTCACTCGGACTCGTGAAATTTATTTTTCCGAACGACTCCAACGTGTACATGCACGATACGCCCGCGCAGGAATTCTTCGCGAAGTCGCGTCGGGATTTCAGCCATGGCTGCATTCGTCTGGAAAAGCCGGCCGATCTAGCTGTGTGGGTCCTGCGCAAGAATCCGGGCTGGGACATGGATCGCGTTCACGCGACGATGAATGGAACGCCAAATCAGCAGGTGAATCTGGCCCATTCGATTCCAGTATTAATCGTGTACGGCACCGCAATCGTAACTGAGGATGGAATCGTTCATTTTTACGACGACATCTACGGGCACGACGCCGCGCTCGAAGGAGTTCTCGCGAAGGGTTATCCCTATCCGGGTTAATCGCTGGCGATGAGGCTGGGCGAAACAGCGTGTTGGGCTGGAGCGATCCCACTTTTGCACACGATTCCGTGGCCAAAGTGATGCCTGGGTTGCTCCAGCCTACATAGAAACTCCTTCCTGTATTTTGCCCGTGTGCGTGGCCGGATTCTAGAGAAGACAAGTGAAGGAAGAAGGTAGATCAGGTTAAGAAGGTAAGAATTACTCTCTGCACTTGTAGACCTGCCACTTCTTCACCTGACACGCGGAGTCCGAATTCGTTTCCAATTATAGAACCGCGAACGAATTGAGCTCTTTACGATCTTGGTTTCGTAAAACAACGGTCAAATACAGGTACTCAATGGCACGACCCGTCGTCGACAAATTGGCCACTACTAGCCATTGCGGCAAGCGAGTGCCCGCAATTCAAGATCCGGCGGTCCAGCGGATCGTTCTCGAGGGCATCTGTATGGACGTAGATTCTCGATCTGTTTGCCTCGACGAATCGATTGCTCAACTGTTTCATGTTGTTGAATTCGTTTGTAAGCAACTGAAGTGCATTCTTGTCCGATTCGGTTGACGCGGCCACCGAAACCAATCTGAGGTTGTGTTGTGCGCGCTCGCTAAAGGTGGTCATCCAATCGTTGGTTACTGGGAATCCGCGCTGGACCGCGCCGATGAGCGTGCTCCGCCACTCCCTGATAACAGACATCTGTTCGATGGCTGCCATCAGGAACTCTTTCGTGAATCCCAATGTGGACGTGGATGACACGTGTGCGTTGGAGGAAGGCAAAGTCATTATGATTTGATTACCGGAATAGCTCAGCGAACCGTTCGCAAGACGGGTCAATGCTTCGATCTCAACATAGGAACGTCCACCCATCTCGGCAACGGGAATCTCCCCAGAATGTCCCGCAACCGTGAATGTCCTATTCGCCTGCGCAGCATGGGCAAAGACCAGAACACAAAGGTAGGAGAAGAGCATCGAAGTTAGCACTATATGCCATCGTGCCAGTTGCATTTGTTTAGCCACGATCTATCATCCTGTTCGTTCGTCAAAGAACCCGCCCCTTCGAGGAATTGGCGTATCATCGAACCGAGCTAAGTCATGAGAGAGACGATGATGGTCCCCCAGGTCGTCAAAAAGATGTGACCGATTGCTGCGGTATACGAGTAACCTAGCGCGGCAACTGGGCTGTCCGATTTTTCCTGCACGGCAGCGACACCCGCGATCATCGTCTGGGCGCCGGCAATCCCTCCCAGCAATAGTGCAGGGTTGAGTCCGAGAACATAGCGGCCGAAGAAAAGTCCCGCGATTAGTGGTACGAGCGTCACCACTATGCCTCCGAGGAAGAGTATGTAGCCATACTCTTTCACGGCCTGCACAAAGATTGGCCCTGACTTAAGCCCGATCATGGCGACAAACGCTGCGAGACCAATCGACCGCATGAAAAGAACTGCGCCATCTGGGATTATTGCGAACCAAGGGCGCACGGACCTCACCCAACCGACGATCACTCCTGCGAGCAGAGTTCCCACGCTGGTACCCAACGCTATTCTTAGACCGCCTAGAGGTATAATCAGCGTAGCCCCGACCAATACTCCAATGAAAATGGCTATTCCGAGCACCGCAAGATCGCTCTCCTCCGTCGGGTGAATCACCCGGCCAACTAACGGGGCCAGTTTCTCGATGGCAGCCTCAGATCCGGTCACATGAAGGGTGTCACCGCGTCTGATGACCGTGTTTGTCCCGATCGGAATTTTCTGGCCACCGCGCGTAATACCGCGGAGCAAGACACCGCGAGCATTCTCCACGCGATCAACGATCTCCTGGAGTGTCTTGCCTGCGATTGTTGTGCTGGTGATATATAGATCAAAGGACGCTACTGGAATCGTCAGCAATTCTGGGTCTGCGACTTCATGCGTCGACGGACCAAGTGCCTTGATCATAATTTCCGTACGCCCGAGAACAGCCACCGTATCATTCGCCTCGATTACTGTCGTGCCGACGGGAAAGAAGATGTCGCCCTTACGTCGAATTCGCTCCACAAATAGGCGGGCTCCGGGAACAGACAGCTCGGCTTCTCCAACTGTTTTACCAACGACTAGCCCGCCTTCAGGAATTGCATATGCGCGAAAGCCAATGGGTTGCCACGCGGAATAAACGCCAAGCTTGGAGCGTTGCATTCCCAGGTGCGCTTCCACTTTCTTCGACTCTGCTCGCAGATCGAAGCGAAGGAGCCTCGGTCCTAGGCTGCTACAACACCAGATCACACCCAACGTACCGAAGATGTAGCAGATCGCATCTGCAACAGCTATGTGACTGATCCATAGCTGCTTTTGTTCCTCGGGCAGGGATAGGGAACGAATTGCTTCACTTGCAGTGCCGATTGCGGGCGACTCGGTCAATGATCCAGAAAGCAAACCGGCAGCATAGCCCGGGTCTAGCTTCAAGAAATGGGCGACCGTATAAGCAGCTATCAGGCCAATGACGGGAACAAATGCTCCGAGCACGGCCCAGCGCCAGCCGTCTCCTTTCAGATTTTGAAAAAAGCTGGGCCCCAGTGAGTAACCGATTCCGAAAAGGAATAGAAGAAACATCATCGATTTGGCTTGGTCGGAGACGGGAACGCGAAAGAAGTTCCCAATAAGAAGCCCTCCCAAGAGAGATCCTGTCACTGCACCAAGTCCGACGCCACGAAACTTCACCCGCCCAATCAAGTAGCCGATGCCCACTGCCAGGTAGACTCCCATTTCGGGATACTTTGTAAATAGTTTCGCAAGCCATTCCATCTGTTATCCCTTCTAAGGCGTCCCTCGTCTGAACCTAACGAGCGAGTTCTGGGTCATAGTCGTCCAGGTCATGTCATGAGTCGATAGGTTTATCTGCCACTGCTTGCGGGAAAGTCGTTAATCGGATTGCTGACTCTTATGCTTCTCTCTTAGCCTGGTGGTTTATTCGGAGCACTTTTTATTTGTTTCAAGCCAACGCACCGGCTCGGTTGCATGCGAACTCAATTTCCTTGACCCGAATTCACTTGCAAACGAATCTGGCCAGCAAACTACCCCGTTTCTGCGCACGGTTTTCGTGAAGCAACAAAACGCATACGACAACGGCTAGATTCGCGACCGAGCCAAAGCGATCCCGCATGTAATGTCGCCTGCTCCTCGGGCCCCGGTAGAGACTTATGGCGCGGCCGCTTGTTTAGATTTTTGGGCGCGCTGTGAAGCCTCGAAGGCATCGCGGTAGCCGCGCGCGACCGATCGAACGCCGCGTCCGATCTCGTCGTACACCTCATCGTTCAGGTTGGCCAAAGATACGCGCAGCGACCAGTCCGGCGCCTCGAAGCCACCGCCATTCAGCAACACAATCCCGTGATCCTCTGCCAGACGGAAGGCGAGGTCGAGCGGGTGGACGTTCTTCTTAAGGTATTCGACAGCGTCCTCGCCGATATTCTTGCGGGCAAAGAACTCAAAGTCGATCAAGCCGTAGTAGGCGTTGTACAGCGGGTTTGGGGAGACTTCGATGCCGAGGCCCTCGATCATGGCCTTGGCGCGCCGGTGCACAATCTCCATGCATGCCTTCTGATAGAGCTTGGCGCCGTCCATCATCTCGGCAAGAGAAAATAGGCTCATCATGACCTGCTGCGGCAGCGCGAGGCCAGCCGTGTGGTTCAGTGCCACATCTCGACTGTCGGCGACGATACGGTCGATGAACTTGATTTTGCGCGGCTCGAGGACTAGCGCACCATACCGTTTGTCGAGCGCTTTCAGATCGGCATCTGGGAGCTTGGCGATCATCTTGTCGAAAATGTTGTTTTCGTGGACCGCGATGACGCCGAGCCGCCACCCCGTGCAGCCGACATACTTGGAGTAGGAGTAGACGCCGATGGTGTTCTGCGGTAGTTCGCCGAGCAAGGATCGGAAATCATGGACGAACGTTCCGTATACGTCATCGGTCAAGAGCATAAGGTCGGGACGTTTTGTCTTCACCAGATTCGCGATCTTGCTGAGCACTTCTTTGCTGACTGCGACGCCTGTTGGATTGCCGGGATTGACGAGGAAGAACGCCTTGACCTTGGGGTCCTCCAACTTTTTGAGTTCTGTGTCTGTGAACTGAAAGCGGTTATCCTGCGGGGCCTGGATGGTGACGAAATTCAAGCCGTAATCCTCGAGATGCGGCAGCTCTATGTAGGGCGTAAAGATCGGCGTGCCCAGCGCGATGGTGTCACCGGGACGCAGCAGGCGATTGGCCTTCAGCGATTTAAAGATGTAGCACATCGCAGCCGTGCCACCCTCAACCGCGTAGAGGTCGAACTTTCCGGACGGCTCCGGTTTCCCGCACATCGCCCACATCAGGTACTCGTGCACGATGCGCTCGTTGTGGACCAGCATGCGGTCGGGAACGGGGTAGTTGTCGCCGATGATTGAGTCCACGAGCTCGTGGACAAAGGCGTCCGGCTCGAATCCAAACGTCTTTATCGCAAACGGCACCATTGCGGAAAGAAAGGATGCACCGGGCATGTCGGCGTGTTTCGCGAGCCAAGCCTCCAAACGACCGGCGATGCCCTGCGCTTGCGGCATTCCACCAACACCGGCGGGATGCTCCATCACTCGCTTGCTTTCGGTGACCGCGAACTGACCGAGCAGGAAGAAGCCTTCGCGCGGCGTGGTGGCGATCCAGTTGGGATTGCCGCGACCGGCATTGAGGAATGCCGATTGGGTCGTTCGGGAAGTCTTCTTGGCGAGCTTAATCAGTTCATCTTTAATCTCGAAGGGGCCCAACGTCTCGAATTTACGTAGCTTCACTAGGTCCATGATTTTCACCTTTCAGAAGAAGTCACGACAGAAGCATGATGGCGACCATGCCCCAGATCGTGAGGAAAGTGTTGCCGACGGCGTAAGTGACGGTGTACCCGAGCGCGGGGACTTGACTCTGGGCCCGGTCACAGACCAGACCCAGCGAAGCTGTGGTTGTTCGCGACCCAGAGAGGATGCCAAGCAAGAGCGCGTCGTGGAAACGGAAGATGTACTTGCCGATGAACATGCCGATAATCAGGGGCACACTCGTCGCAAGGGCTCCCCACAGGAACAGGCCAATGCCTTGCGTCCGCAGGCCATTGACGAAGCCCGGCCCGGCGGAGATGCCGACTATTGCGATGAAGATGTTTAGACCGACAGAGTTCATGAACCAGACCGTCGATGTCGGAATGCGGCCGAACTTGGGGTGCACCGAGCGTAGCCATCCGCAAATGAGGCCAGAAATGAGCGCCCCTCCAGCCGTAGAAAGCGTCAGCGGCACACCTGCCACTTTCCAGACCAGCGCGCCGACCAGCGCACCCACTGCGATGCCAGCACCGATGAATGCGACGTCAGCGACATCAGTGGCGCGATCCGGGACGCCCAGCACCTTAACGACGTTGTTGGTGTCCTGCGTACGGCCGACTACGGTAAGGATGTCGCCTCGGAAGATTTTTGTATTTGGCAGGATGGGAATCGAGGTGGCAACCGCGCCCCGTGTGATCTTCCGCAGGAAGGCGCCGCGGGCGGCAGGCAGTTGGGCAAGTTCAGCGAGAGTTTTGCCATCCACCTCCTTGTTGGTTACGTAGACGTCGACGCCTTCCACGGGGACGCTCAGCAATTCGGGATCATCAACCTCCATCGCGACCCCGCTGCTGACGCTCGCCAGCGTCTCGCGAGAACCTGAAACTGCCACCATCTTTGCGCGTTCGCCAATAATATTCACGAGGGCTTCACGAGCACCCGCGACCGCCACCACGTCGCCCTCGCGTAGTACCGTGTCCGCGGTTGCTTCCTCAATAAGTCCGTTTCGACGTATGCGCAGGACAAAAACACGTGATTGAGGGACTAACGCCTCGGCTTCAATGGCTCGGAGGCCGTTTACTTTGGCGCCCGGCTGTACGCGGAACGCACGCACTTCCCAGCGATGCCACGCCGTACCTAGACCGCCGAGCTCCTTGCTACCTCCGTGCTTCTCCTCGTAGTCTTTGCATGCGGTCACGAGATTGATACGGAGGAGCGCTGGACCGAGCAGTGCGATCACTAAAGCTGATCCAACCGTGCCGAACATGTAGGTCACGGCGTAAGCAATCGGCATCGAGTCGAGTAGCCTTTTAGCTTCCTCGGCGGGGAGGCCTAATCGGTTGATCGCGTCGGTTGACAATCCCATGGCGGCGGAAATGGTTTGCGACCCTGAGTACAATCCCGCTGCGTAGCCCATGTTGTAGCCTGCGATCTTGGCGATCGCGACGGGCGCCAACAGACAGAACAAGCATAGGACTGCCGCAAAGATTGCTTGCGGCAAGCCATCCTTGGCGACGCCGCGGACGAACTGCGGCCCGACAGCGTAGCCGACTGCAAAGAGAAACATGAGAAAGACAGTGGACTTGAGGGGTTGCGAGATCGTGATACCGAGCTGTCCAATGAGGATGCCGGCCAAAAGGGTGGCGGTGACCGACCCCAAGCCGATGCCTTTGAAAGTAAATTTGCCAAAATAGTACCCGATGGCGAGCGTAAGAAAGATCGCGATCTCCGGGTATTGCCGAAGGGTTGCAGCAAACCAAGCAAATATGAACATCGCCTTGCTCCTTATTTCGCCCCTGGCCTTACTTTGAGGACCGGGCTGTGATGAACTTCCCGCGACTAACCGCGCTCTGCTAGAGAATCCCTACCCTAGGAAAAGCGCTTTCTCCTGCCGAGTGCGACACCCTAGTGAGCCGCCGCTGACTTCTGCTTAACACTCTTTGCCGCGTTCGCAACCCGCTCACTTGGTGTCTTAACCGCCTGCAGAAACGCTGGATTCAGCAGCTTTAGTCCGAGGGAGGCGGTGTAACCGTGAATTTCCTTGACGTCCAGTTTGCGCATGAACTCAATGGTTTCCGCATTGATGACTTGGCCGGGAACCATGATCGGGAATCCCGGAGGGTAGGGGATTACGAAATTTGCTGAAACCAGCTCAGGCCCTTCCTTCAGGCGCTTGTCGATGTCCGAGCTGAATAACTTCAAGTGCTCGCATTGCCGTTGTCGATAGGCGGAAAAGAAGGCAGCACGCATGTCTCCTTCGCCACTTATGCTCGACGGGTCTTCGCGGAAACGGTTGAAAAAGCTGGTGAAGTTCGGAAGATTGGGCACATCCGTCATTAACGACTTCACGCGTGAGGCAAAGGTTTGTTGCGCTGCACTACCTCCTTCCGCAAGCCTCTTTTCGATCTTTTGTGAAATCTCAACCAGCACTTTAATCAGCTGGGCGATGTCGCTGCGCGTATTGTTAATGTTGGTCTGCAGCAACACGCTGTTGCGTGAGGTTTTGTTAAGTTGAATGTCGTAGTCGGCAGCAAGCATATTTTTGAACTGCGTGCCATCGAAGCCTGCGGAACCGCAAACCAGGGTGAGTCGAGTCACGTCAAGCGCGAATTCGTCGTCTCTCAGTGCTTTCACTGCGGTTGCCCAGTTTGTTCCGGGCACGAGGTAATCTACAAATCCCGAATTCCGAAACTCGGCTGGAATCATTTCGTCTGCGCCAAGCACTCGGAAGTACCTGGAGACCAGCGGATGAGAGTTCACTATGCGGCGCACGTCCAAGGCCAATTGAATGGCGCGATTTACCAATTCATAGCCCTCAAGTTCCATTTGGCGCCTGGCGACGTCAATGGAAGCGATGATCTGCAGATTGGGTGAGGTCGAAGCATGAGTGAAAATTGCCTCATGAAACTGTTCTTCGACTTGGTGATAATCAGGGTCTTTAACAAGAACTATGGAGCCTTGTCGCAAACACGACATTGATTTGTGGATCGAGGTTGTTTGATAGACGCGCAAACGTACCTGGTCCGGGTTTGCCAGCAAGCGAGTTTCGAGAAGCGTTTTGTCGTTGGGATCGAGGTCAGCTCCTCCCAATTTTTTTTCCTGTTCTTTATAGGCCGCACGATAAGCAGGGTCTTTGAACTTTTGCTCAAGGGTGGCTGCCGCTCCCATTGCGGTACGTCTGCGGTAGAACGGACTCCATCTCGCGAAAGCGAACCAGGCCTCATCCCAGAGGAAAATCAGGTCGGGCTTGATAGCAAGACACTCTTCCATGACTCGCTCGACGTTGTATATGTGTCCGTCAAACGTACAGTTTGTCAGGACCAAGAGCCGCGCACGATCGAGCTTTCCTTCTGCTTTCAAATCGAGCAGAGCTTTCTTGATCGTGCGCACAGGCACCGCTCCATACATGGAGTATTGGGTCAGGGGATAAGCCTCTACATAGAAAGGAAGGGCACCAGCGAGCACTGCGCCGTAATGGTGCGATTTGTGGCAGTTGCGGTCGACCAGCATGATATCCCCTGGTGCGAGCAACGCCTGCTCGACCATTTTGTTCGAAGTCGAAGTGCCATTGGTTACGAAGAAGGCGCGGTCGGCACCGAAGGCTCGGGCGGCCTTTTCTTGGGCGAGCTTGATGTTGCCCGTTGGCTCCAGGAGGCTGTCGAGACCACCGGTAGTCGCCGAGGACTCCGCAAGGAACAGGTTGATCCCATAGAACCTGCCCATGTCGCGAATCCAATTCGATTTGAAAATAGATTTGCCTCGCGCTACCGGCAGTGCGTGGAACGTTCCGATGGGACGCTGGGCATACTTTTGGAGGGTGTCAAAATACGGGGTATCAAAGCGATCTCCGATGCCGTCGAGAATGCTGAGGTGTAACTCCAACGGCTCTTCAACTTGATAGAATAGGCGCCGGACACAGTCTGTGCTCATGTCGCCGGCTACCTTCTCTACTTCGCGATCACTTAAAAAGTAGATGTCAAGCTCGGGGCGTATTTGCTTTAGTCCTCGAGTTAGCGGCAGACCGTACTGCCCAGCTTCAGGTCCGACTCCTGTAGCAGCAAGATGTGCGGTCAGGAACTCACGCAAGACCGGACTGTGATGAGATGACGCGAAAGGGATGCCTTCATAAATGATCACCGCTTCGATGCTGCCGTTCAGAATTACTGCAAGCACGGCGTCCTCAAAGCTACCGACAAATACCGGCTCGTAAATGAACTTGTCCTCTGCTCTTCGCAACTTTCGCAGTTCCTGTGCCAGGTTCGCCCATGCTGACGGACGAGCCGGGCTCACCACCAGCACTTCGAAATAAGGCCGAAATGGCGCTGCGTCTTCGTCGGTGCCCTTTGCTTTTCCGGCAAAGCTGATTTGCGACTGTTCTTCGTTTTCCCAATCCGCATGGTTGGTCCGATATGAGTGTGTGAGAAGCGCGGTGCTGATGGACTGTGCCAGACGAGTCGTTCCTGCCGGGTCGCCCGAGGCAACGCGTTCTTCAAGCGCTCGCAGTAGCGCCTGGCCCGGAAAAGCGAAGAAATCTTCCCATTGACGTAGTTCCGCAAGCGAAGTGGATACGCCGGCCAGGTATTTCCCCTTCTCCGGACGCTGTTGGCCTACCGCTGCTTCCCAGGCGCGTGCCGCTTGGAGCAGCGAACGCCAGCGGTCGAAGCGGGCCTCTGTCCCGGTGAAGAACTGATCCACTTGGACGTCGGATGCTTTTGCTGCAACATTCATGATCGTTCCCCCTCACTCGTTTTGCGATCAATGCAAGTTGTTCTGCTCAAGCTTTGCTGGCGCCTGTCGCTCTCAACTCAAGCTCAAATTAATTTTCCGTAGCTACTGCGAACAGACTTCCGTCGGAGCGCGTCCCAAACACGCAGCGCAAAATCTACCGATTCGCATTTGAAATCGTGATTCGATCGCTCCTTAGCTACGTTAGGCTGGAGGTTCCTGAAGATGAACTGTCAAAACTAACAGGCTGAGGGTTCGCAGAAGACAAGTACAAATCAATAAAGCATTAAATGCGGATCTTAAAAATTGAGTCGGTGTCTTCACAGTCCTCGGGGCACTCTGGATCGTTTTTGAGGGAGACACGCGGACAACTTTGACTTTGCATAGCAGGCAAACTGAGTGGCTTTCGAAAAGGATTTAGAGCTAGCGGTATTTGTGACAGTTAACACGTCATCTGTTCATCTTTATTTTTTTTCGGACGGGTGTTTGATTTTCTGAACGAAAGCATCTGGGGTCACAAAGTATGAAGCCCGCCTCACCGATTCAGCCTTCAACAGCTTCCGTAAAACGTGTGATTGTAGTTGATAGAGACCCTGACGTGACCGCGGTGCTCAGCAATGTTCTCAAGTCTGACGAATGGGACATTGTCTATGCCGCGGACAATCAAGCTGTCTTGGAGCTTACGGAGAAAGCGCACTTTGATTTAATAATCACCGGAGCAGAGTCCACAGGCAGAGAAGATGTCGATTTACTTCGCAAAATCCGCTATATCCGCCCACATGTCCGCTTCATCATTCTTACGGATCAAAGGACTCCCGCCGACGTCGTCGCAGCCATGCGAGAAGGTGCGTTCAGCTACTTCTCTAAGCCTTTTTCGGTTGCCTCACTCGCCGAAATGGTGCGCATCGCCTCGTCGAGGTTCGTTTGGGATGACGGCATCGAGCTTATCTCTGCCACACCGGAATGGATAAGCGTCATTGCCCGCTGCGATCAGAAAACGGCAGACAGACTAGTCCAATTCATCGAGGAGCTGTCGGATCTCCCGGACTCTGAAAAGGAGGACGTCGCAATTGCCTTTCGGGAGATGCTGCTGAATGCCATCGAGCACGGAGGTAACTTCGACCCCGGCCAATACGTCGAAGTCGCCTACGTGCGCACCAGAAAACTGGTCTTGTGCAGGATCAAGGATCCAGGCCAGGGATTCTCGCTGGCAGAAATACACCACGCCGCGATCAACAATCCCGCGTATGATCCGATTCGTCACGATTTTTTCCGCGAAGCACAAGGACTGCGCCCGGGCGGCTACGGTCTTTTAATGGCAAGACACCTCGTTGACGAGCTCGTGTTCAGTGAAAAGGGGAACGAGGTTTTGCTGGTCAAGCATATCCCTGCATCGCAATTGAAACCGTGAATCAAGATCATTACATCGTTACTCTTATAAGATGAGTCACGCATTGACATTTAGTTGAATCGTCTGCACGCTTATTTTCAAGCGAGCCCACTTATCCCCGTCGCTGGGGGAGACGTTTGTCGAGGCTACCCACCCCTTTGCAACCAGAACTTTTTTGAAAGACGCGTTATTGCTTACAAGAAAGATGGTGCGCAGGCTTGTCCAAACTCCGGATATTGTTAGCTGACGACAACAAGCAAGTACTCGAGTATGTGCGTGAGTTTCTAACTGCCAATGGTTTCGAAATAATTGGCACGGCGGCTGACGGGCAATCCGTCGTGGAGGCCGTGGCCCAACTCCTGCCGGATATCCTAATACTCGACATTTCCATGCCCGTCCTTAATGGAATTCGTGCAGCCAGGCGAGTGCTGGAGCTCAATCTGCCGATCAAGATCGTTTTCCTCACTGCTCTCAACGATCCTGAGACCTGTCGTGCCGCCATGGAGACGGGCGCTTTTTGCTACGTGCTGAAACTTCGTTTGGCTAGTGATCTAATTCCGGCGATCGAGTCCGCAAAAGATGGTCGTCGATTCGTCTCCCCGGGCTGCGAATGATCCTTCACTTTTCGTATTTAAGTGCCTTGCTGAACGATCTGGGATCATAGGTTGGTTGTGTGGTTTCAGGTTACTTTGGTCTGTGCTGATTCTCGCCTTAAACGGAAGTCTCGTTTGTTCCCAGCTACACGCGAAACGCGCAAATATCCGCTGAGTATTTCTGATCGAACGATGCTCCAGGGCAACGACTTCGCCAGGTCACGATACTAGCATTCAACTGTAGATTCGTCCGAAAGGGCACAGATCTCAAGTCGATTACGGCGTGTGGCCCTAGTTCGAAGGCCTGCACTACGTTTTCCATGTTTCGGGCTCTGGCGATTCTGCTTATGCTCAACGAGGAGAAGAAAGTGATTGGCAAGGTGAAATGGTTTAATAACGCGAAGGGGTATGGTTTTATCGGGCGAGAAGATGGCGCAGATGTATTTGTTCATTACTCGGCAATTCTTGGAGAGGGATATCGGACTCTAGCCGAAGAAGATTGCGTAGAATTTGAGATCACCGCCGGTCCGAAAGGACCACAAGCTGGGAACGTGAGAAAAAAGAAGACGGAATAACCTCCGAGAGTATTCACCAGGGCCTTCTCACAGAACTACTTCACAGTTCTTTCTCCGCCCATCAGATTAGAAAACATGCCCCAAGGCCATTTGGGGGGCCGACTGTCGACAGACTGTCAATTTTAACAGTGACCATATCCTGCGCTGAAACAGATGCTACGTTTCGCTGGGAGACAAGCATTTGAGGGGGGAGACGATGAAGGAGGCATTTGAGCCTTGGGTTGGACAAGCGGTCTTGGTACAGGTGAACCTGGGACGAGTCAAGTTGAGCTTGCGAGGGACGTTGTTGAAGGATCACAGCGAGACCCTGTTGATGAGACCCGAAGTTGGTTCTGATGTGGAAATTCCGAAAACGAGTGTGTTGGCCATAGAAGAGGCTAGGCGCCGCTGCACAGCCTGGCAGCGTTTGCCCTATTAACGGAACTCCATCAAAACGTACAGCGCTTAAGGCGTTGAGGCCACAACAGGTGTAGGACTTCAACGAGAGATCGGCGACAAACGCCGCATTCGAATACTCCTCGCCGGGTCAGCGCTCCAAAATCGGCGCGTTCTGACGAGCATCTTAGACCTTGAGGCGGGAACACACTTTGCTAAACAGTCGGCGACGGCCGGCGAAATCGTAGCCACCCTGAACATTGCTACGGCATTTTTGCGACCGAAGTTCGCCCGACAATTTCGTGCTGGGCAAGACTGTCGTTTTAATCCGTTTCGTTTGCGGCCGACCCCACTTCCTTGATCCTTCAAGTTGCGATGTTCGTCTGCTGCAAAACTAGCACTTCTGCCAGTGGCTGGCCCGCGAAGCAACCAACCACCATCCTTGTTGAGGCTCGCTGGTCCACAGTGCCTTCCGACGTTCAATCTGCGCGTCAGTAACAGACCAAATTGATGACACGAATTCAGCATATTTACAAAGATGCCAGATTGTACGCACCTTCGAACAAGGCGTTCTACAAATGCATGGTGAGTTTTCTGCTGACGCTTTGTTTTGGTTACGTAGCGACAGGCCAAAGCACCGCCATGGTTGGTGGCGGTGGCGCCGCGATTGACGTGGGCACGCTTTCCCCTCCGGACCAGCCCCCAACACTTAACGATCCCGCTATACAAACTCAGAGGCAGATGAACGGTAAATTTCAATGGCACACCGCGATGCGCCAGGCATTGCTTTATACAAGTGTTATGCACGCATTTCGCATTGCCACCGAGCCAGGAACGCGCGACGCCTTGGAAGGCCCGTGGTTTAAAGACTGGATGGCATCCGTGTCCGGGCTTCGCGGATGGGATGACCATGATCCCTTTATTACCAACTACGTCGCTCACTCGCTGGAAGGCTCCATTTTCGGATTCATTCAGCAGAATAACGATCCGCGATATCGCGATGTAGTGTGGGGCTCGGGACGTAACTATTGGATTAGCCGCCTGCGCGCCCTGTCATTCTCTGCGGTGATGAGCACACAATGGAAGATCGGGCCTGCCAGCGAGGCGTCGTTGGGAAACGTGCAACTCCACGAGGGGCCAGGTTTCGCCGACTTTGCAAATACCCCTACCATAGGAATCTGCGAAATGATGGGCGAAGATATCGCGGATCGCTATCTAATCACAGCGCTAGAAAACCGAACTTCCAACCGCATGGTGTTGATCCTCGCACGCAGCTTTCTGAATCCGAGCCGTACCTTTGCAAATATGATGGAATTCAAGGAGCCGTGGTATCGGAGGACGCGCTTTGGACTTTTCGGGGAGAATTACACCTTGAGGAAACAACTACTGGCAGACTACAGAAACGGTGGCCTAAAACCCTTCGAGTTTGTGAAAAACACCTCAGCGGACGTCGAACGGCAATTTCCTCTGGAAGCCCCAATTGAACTGATGGTCTCCACTCAATATGAAAGTTTCCTGGCCGGTGGAAGCTGTATCGGCGGCGGCGGATCAGGCGCGTTCAGGATAAATCCCTCTTGGCAAATCGTCGGGGAATTCACGGGTTGCTTCGTCATCAATATGCCTAAAAATGAAAGTGGAGACTCCGAGATGTATTTCGTGGGATCCCGCTGGACCCCGCGCGCGTCGAAGCGGGTCTCACCATATGCGCAGCTGCTTATCGGGGGCCGGAGAATCACGCATGAAATCGACGATCCACAAAAGAGGAAAGAATTGATAGACGCCTGGAATGATGGAAGCGGCACACTCCCACACTATCCGAAGCGCAGTGATTGGTCCGTAGAGCACCAGGAGAATGGAGTTGCGCTGGCGATGGGTATGGGCGTGGATCTCGTGGTCAATCGCGCGTTGGCCTGGCGCATCGGAAATATTGAATATATTCATTCCTGGCTACCAAACGTGGATCAGATACGTGCGTCGGAGGCAGTGCGATTTACGTCGGGACTCACGCTGCGCATCGGCACTTGGTAATCCTCCCACGGAAAGCCGGTCATATTGCAAAGAATCTCACCCCTCAGACGGCCGCGCTAACGGTTCACCGCATTTTTTTATCTCGAACATGTTTGGGAGTTGCTGGAAGAGTCGATGATGGGCTTGCTTCGAACATGGAACGACTGATGCACAGTCGGCACTTCCTCCAGCATTGCGTGGAGTGCGGCTTGCATCGGGGAAAAACTCCCCGTTGACCTAGCAGGCGCAGGTTACATATCTCCAAAAAAACGAAAACTGTGGCTTTCTACTCAGCCTAGGGCAATCTCACGCTCTCAGTGAGATTCCAGCAGGAATCCCTGTGGCAGGTAGAAACTAACTGCGTGGTCATGGCTGGTCATGGCCTATAGTCAAATGGAGCCGTTGGTCTTTGAGGCAGCCGTTCGAGCCACATGCAATTACTAACGGTAAACCGATTTACCCACTAGCTCTTCGGCTTTGGCGGAAAATTCTTCAGAAGTTTCTGGACCGCCTTGGCGATATTCTTCTGCTTTTTTTCAGGCTTGGCCTTCGGATCCAAGGTTTTCGTCGCAACTCCTCGCCAAACGAGCTGTTTCTGTGCGGGATCGTAGATGCTTACGTCAAGCTGGCCGACATAGACCGTGGAGGTCGATCCATAAGTAGTGGACGATCCCATTCCACCGCCGTACCCGTACCACCCTCGTCCCCACCCACCGCCGTAGCCCCAATCACTGCTATACGACGTGTACTGTTTCTCCGTGCCGATGGCCGTCTGGTAGCCGATGTACAGGTCTGCGGTGTCCGAGTCCGTTTTCGTGAACCCTTTTGTGGCGAGTTCTGTGTCGAAAGCAGCGGTAATTTGCTTCGATGTCAATTCATCTGGCTGGTCGGCTCCTTTGATGGGTACCCATTTATAGGTCTTATATTTCGAGAAATCCTTATCTTTGTCGAAGTCATATCGCACATCTTGGGCGACCACTGCAGTCGCCCCAAGAACGAGCAGACCAAGTATTAACACCGCAAATCTATTCATAGAGCCTTCTCCTTTTTAGATAGTCTTTTCAATTCCAAACGCAACAAATTGTGAGCAACTCGGTTTGCTCTCGTGCACGGTTGGCACGTCACGTCTGGACGCTCTGTGACAGGGTTATTTCATAGGAACGGACACATGTGTCGATCACCAGTTGTCATTGGTGCGCTTCCAGGTTTTATCCGGATCGTACAGCTTCAAGTTTTTAAAGATGTTGAGAGTGTCCGGTCCCAGGTCCTTTTCGTAAACAATTCCTTCATAGCTGACGATAAACGTCTTAACGCCTGTAACGCGATAGTCTGCGGGCGCGGCCGCGAGTGCAAATCCCCCAATCATCGCTCCTTCAACCATGAAATCCATCTTGCCCAAAGGCGCTGATGAGCCCTGGCCTTTCAGGATTTTGAAATAGTAACCATGATAGGGTTGGCTTCGATCCGTGTAGCCTTGTTCCAGGGCCTTGGCGGCGCCCTCTCCGACAGGGCCTCCCCAAGTTCCATCAGGGTTTTGCCAGGCAAGACCATCGTGATGACCAGGTGTACTGATGATCCGTTGTGCGTACTGGTTTACTTCGGCATTGTCATTTTTTTGCATGGCATATTCGTTTTGCGCGTCCACGTAACCGCGACAAATCTGGATGGCATCCAGTTCATTGGCGCCAATTCGCCGTAAGAGGATTTCCTGGCGGCCCGCCTTGGTGTCGAAAGACCACTCGCCCCCTTTTTTGACGAGCGGGATCGGAACTGGCCACTCATCATTGCCAACGGATAGGATGGCACGGCCAGAATTCTTGGGATCCAGGGCGATCTCATTTTTTTCCCGGGCTTTTGCTGCAAACGCGGCGGCAATCCTCTTGTCCTGCACAGGATCTCCCGAGGCTACGAGATCCTCGCCATCTGGACCAAGAATCTCTTTCAGAGCCGGTTGATCGAAGGTCCCCGTCGCTTGGATCAACGCTTCGGAGGCTTCCTTCGGTGTCGCGAACACTTTCTGCGCGGGCTGTGAGGATGCGGCGGTGCCCTGTCCGGATTGCCGCGCCGCCTTTGAGAAGGTAGCCGCGGTGCCGAACACCACAACCAAGAAGAGGAATGCGGGAATGATGGCTTGAATAGTCGTCACTGCTTTTGAGTTCATGTGATTTTCCTTGATCACGATTGATTACCTCCGTCGCCCACCGCCGCCACGTGACCTGCCACCGCCGCCGCCCATGCTGGAGGAGCCCCGCGAACTGCTCGCTCTCGCAGCGCTTTGGCCTCCTCCATTCGAAGCTCCGCCCAAGGCGCCGCCTCTTGAGCCACCGCCAGCGCTTTGCGATACACTTCGGTTGCCCACGCGATCCCCACCGCCACCCGCTCGGTTTGCCCCGCTTGCACCCCCAGCGGCGCGGTCGCCAGCGCCAGATTGCTGCCTGCCACCACGGTCCATGGTGCCCGCCTGCATCCCGCCGCCACGCTGACCTTGGTTTTGGCGAGCGTTTGTTTGCCGGCTCGCAGCGGAATCGCCACGAGCGGTACCGCCGTATCTGTTAGCCGTTGCTTTGTTGGAATACGGTGCGCCGCCACGGTGCTGCCCATTGTGCTGCCAGTTGTTACTGCCCCCGGCGCGATTTCCCGTCCGATTACCGACGTTGTTAACGTTCTGTCTATTTGAATTGTTAACAAATGTATTATTATTATTTATGTTTATATTATTATTTCCGCCCCATCCACTATTGCAGCACCAACCTCCTCCGCCGCCCCAGGCCGCTCCAATAGCCATCCCAACTCCGAACGAAATCGCCATGCCTGCGGCGTAGTAGCCGGGGGGCGGGTAGGCAATCGGCGGGTAAGGATACGGAGGAGCACCGTAAACAACTGCAGGGTCGTAGCTGGGAACGTAGACCACATCGGGCTTGGTCTGCTCGATCACGAGCACGCTTTTGTTCTCGATGACCTTTGTTTCTACTTTCATCTGTTCGTTGGATTTCAGGTTTCCCTTCTCCTGGGCCTTCTCGCGCATGCGTTGGACAGCGTCCATGACGTCAGATTGCTGGGCCAGTACTGCATTTCCAAGGTCTGTGGTCCACTGGATGTCATCGGCAAGCCGCTTAACAACATCAGGGAGTGCCGCCATCGACTGAATGCTCGGGTCCCAGGGTTGCTTCATAACCGCGTCCACGAGCGCTTTGTCTTTTAAGTCTTTGTGTTGCGCAAGCCATTGCTGGAGCTGCATGATTTCCAGAGGGTACGTGGATGCAGCAAGGACCTGAGCAAGCAGCGGATCCGGGTAGAGGGCAATGGGTGCAACTAGAGAATCTAGTTGATCATTTGGAATCTTTGGCGCTGGTGTATCGGGCGCATTTGTCTGTTGGGTGACTGGGTCTTGCGCCGTCGTTCCCGGCGGTCCAACTAGTAGCAGCATCGAGCAAATTACCGCCGTCAGCTGGCTCCGCAGGTTTTGCGCGAATGTCTGCATTTCGCTACCCCTTTACTCATTTTTCCTATTTTTATAGCTGGCCTCTCCCACTCGAAACACTGGCAGAACTAACAGATGGACGTTCAAAGCCTCGGCCTTCAACCTGTAAGTTTTGACAGTTTGCGATAGAGAGAGATCTCCATACTGTACAAATCGCAAACGGAGCGACGGTGCAGTTTAGCCGTACCACCCTGACGCCCGACTCACGACTAGGAAGGTAAGATGAAGCAAACGGATTTTGTGGCCAAAGCTATCGCCCTGTTAGGCAGGCTCGTAGTCACAACGATTGATTGCGCCCTAGCCCCGAATAACGCGGGTCCACTCCTAGCTGGAGTAAAGCATTGGATGAGTCGTCTATGGTTGCCGTTTGTTGCTGCATGGCCTGAGTTTTAGAGTGGTGCCGGAAGAGTTTCGCGATAATTCGCGATAAATTGTTAAAGAAATCGCAGGCGACACCGTGAGGACTCGGACAATCGAACGGGTGCTTCTAGCCGCGGGCTTGACGCTCTTGACAATGTGGATCGGCGCCCGACTTCACAGGACCATCGGTTCCAGCGAAGCTATCGCGGAATTTGAGGCTCAAGGAACCTCTGCCTCCTCGAACCGGGGCCCTGGATTGCCGGATTCTGTCTTGGGGGTGCCCGTTGATTTGCGTCTATGGTCGGCCAAACGCATCTCAGCCTACGAAGATAGCGTCGTTAGGAAAACCGATGCTCCCTTGGGAATTCTCCGCATTCCCAAGATCAACCTTGCAGTTCCGATCTTCAATAATACGAATGACCTAACGCTCAATCGCGGCGTGGGAAGAATTCTAGGGACCGCCAAAGTTGGGATGCCAGGCAATCTAGGGATCGCAGGGCATCGGGATGGCTTTTTCCGGGGTTTGCAGTACTTAGCCCCAGGAGACGTGCTTGAACTCGCCCGGCCACGACAATCAGATTGGTACGCAGTGAGCCAGATTCGGATTGTTACGCCCGAGGATATTTCGGTTTTGAATCCTACGGCAGTGCCGACGTTGACGCTGGTAACATGCTTTCCTTTTTATTTTGTCGGCCACGCCCCCAAGCGATACATCGTCACGGCAGTACTCGAGAGTGCGCACGAATCCTACTTGGCTGCCGCTAAAAACACCAGTTCTTCAGGCAACGACACCAAAAAATAAGGAGAAGAAAAGATGATCTCAACTAGGTTCTCAAGAAAAATGTTGCGCGGCCTGCTGGGCGGAGGCGTTCTGTGTTTCGCGTTCTCACTTCCCTCAGTCGCGCAAGTGCAAACCACCAAAACAGAAACGCACGGCGAGGCAACCAGGGAGGTCAGCGTCGAGCGGGGAGAAATTGTGTACCTCAACGGGAACAGTCTTGTTGTCAGAATGGAAAACGGATCGCTTCGAGAGTTCGATGACGTACCGGAGACCAGTACGTTCATGGTTGACGGCAAGCCAGTCCATATTGCCGACGCAAAAGTTGGCATGAAGCTCGAAAAGCAGACCGCGATGATAACCAAGCCTAAGGTGGTTACAACGGTCGAAACTGTTACAGGCAAGGTGTGGCACGTTTCACCTCCGAACCATGTCATCCTGACGATGGAGAACGGCGAAAATCAGAAATTCACGATCCCGAAAGGCCAAAAGTTTACTGTTGATGGAATAGATACGGACGCTTTTGCACTCAAGAAAGGAATGAATGTCACAGCTCAAAGAGTCACTGAGGTTCCCGAAACCGTAATCGAACACCAGGTTAAGATCAGCGGAACCGCGCCTCCGACACCGGCAGCACCAACACCTGGTGTGCCGATTCTAATTGTCTTGGCCCAGCCGACTCCACCGGTTGAAACTGCAGAGGCAACGACCAAGAAGTCCGCAACGACCGAAGAGCCGACACCCAAGAAACTTCCAACGACGGCCAGCGACTTGCCTCTCATCGGATTGCTGGGAGTGCTTTTCTGTGGTTTGTCGTTGACGGCGACGACAATTCGGAACATCGCTTCACGATTCGCCAGTTTGCGGAGCTAAGAACATTCATTTGGCAATTACCTGACCAGCGAGTGCGAGTGCGAGGGATGGGTTAGGTGGGTTGAACCTACCCCGTCCTCCGTGCAGCAAACACGCTATGGAACCCAGCCCGCGGTACTCGGCAGCTCAAGGGCAAGCGGGATGGGCGCCCAGCGGTGGGCAGAAAAACGAGGCTCGATGACAAGATGTCTCATGGTGGTTAGCGACATTGGACTGTTGCAACTGGAACGCGATCTCAGGCACCAGATCTGCAAAACCGGCCGCAAGATGTACGCGCATGGACTTGTGGTCGCTTGCGAAGGCAATCTATCGGTACGACTTGATCAGGACAGAATTCTTGTGACTCCCGCAGGTACGTGCAAAGGGCTCTTGGCGCCTAAGGATCTATTGGTTACTGACTTAAGCGGTGCCGCTCTCTCTGGTGCGACGAAACCCTCCACCGAAATGCAAATGCATCTCCTCTATTATCGACTGCGGCCTGATGTTCGCGCCGTCTGCCACGCACATCCCCCGACAGCAACCGGATTTGCCGTTGCGGGGCGCGCACTCGAAGACGCGGTTCTCCCGGAAGTGATCGTGGGACTGGGCAAAATTCCGTTGGCACCGTACGGAACTCCGGGCACTTGGGAGCTTTGCGCAGGACTGGAGCCATTGGCGAAGAAATATGATGCGATTCTGCTGGAGAACCACGGCGTGGTGACCTGTGGCCCAGACTTGGCTACCGCTTATCAACGACTGGAAACCGTCGAACAATTCGCGAGGATTTTGTTGGTCGCCGAATCACTGGGCGGGCCGCATATCCTGCCGGACGCCGAAGTTCAGAAGTTGATCGCGGCGCGGGCGCGCTATGGGATTTCGTCGCCACAACACACTGTAAAGCTACCTCGCACTTCCGAGTCTCTGGAAGACGCGGTGGATCGAAACCTGACCCGTTTGTAGCAGAGTTATTGCAGTTCTTTCAAAGTGAAAGTTCGTTCGAGCATTGCCTGCTGTCGAATCACATGCAAAAGTTCAGTCAAAAAGGATTCGGGAAGCTATGAAGGGTTGATAATTGTTGCGATGTGATTCTGCACGTGGAGTCTGCATTCCTGTAGGGGGAATAAATCATCCTGCGCGACTGATTGGCGACTCCCGATTCCAACCCCGAGCAATTCGGTTTCCTGAGGCCCTCGCTATTGAGTAGGGTACTGCGATCAGCGCCGGTCCAAGCACCAGCGCGGCGCCTGCATGAACCGTCTCGAAAATGACAAATTGCGAGATAACGTCCAAGATAATCGCGACCGCTACTAGGTCGCGGACCGACGCAAGTGCGCTTCGTAGGAGATGGGATCTGCGCTCCGGATGGTACACCAGTGCCAACAAAAAAGGGGGGCATCCAACGCGTGAATCCTTTATCCCGTCACGCAATCCTATGAAGATCGCGACCAAGGGTTGAAGTATGAACCGCAAACGGCCGGCGCCTGAAAGACGGGCCAGCATGTCCTCAAAGAATTGCTTGGATAATAGATAGGGATCACCTGTCCGGACAAGCCTTTCTATTGTGCCCGGAAGTGCGGCCAATAGAACCGCAATGGCGAGCGCAGTTAGAACTGAGCTGCGCGACAGTGAGATTTTCATTTTCGGCGCACAATGGAAAAATTGAGTTTCGAGACGCCCAGGAGGTGCATCTTAGACGGCGTAGGCAGATGAGTCATCTGGCAAAACTTACAGTGACAAGTTGAAACGCACAGCGGATAAGGTCCGATATGTGATCATAATGAGTTCGGCACCGTCTTCCGAGAGCGAATCGTTTCTCTTTCCGATTGACCTTATGGTTGACGCACACCTACGAGTTCTCTGGCCTCCCGGATGCTTCATCACCGAGGTCATCAGCGGCCAAAGATAAACTAAAGTTCTGTTTATTGTCCGCGCTGCCTAAAAAATTATGAGCAACCAACGCACCGAATCGATTGCCTTTCGGCAAGCTCTCCTGAAGAGCGAGTACCTCCGAATCCGCATCGTCTTGGGAACCATTGTCGCGGCGTTCCTGATACGAAGTATTCGAGGCATTATGATGGGCGGCGGTCGCGAAAATTTCGTCTCATGGCTAATGACACTCGACCTGCTGAGTTTTTTTGTCGTCTATGAATTGGTGATGCTCAGCGTTGTGAATCGCGCCATTCAAAAAGTCCGACACATTGCGAATTGGATATGGCTTAGCAACATTGTGTTGGAATCTCTCTTGCCCGCTTTTGCCGTCGCGTTTTTATCCAGTGCCTCTATGGTTCCAGCCTATCGACCTCTGGCAAACCCTGCATTCCTTGCCTTCTTTGTTTTCATCAGCCTTTCGACTCTCCGGCTAAACCCTACGTTCTGCAGACTCTCCGGAGCTGCTTCTGCTGCCAGCTATCTCGCTGCAGCAACGTATCTCGGTTGGCGACCTACGCTGAACTGGGACATGTCCTTGCTTTCTCCGCAAAGAGCTGTCTTCGGTTATGCCGCTACCCTTCTCATTGCGGGATTTGTTGCCGGCGTGGTGGCAGGCGAGTTTCGAAAGCAGGTTGACGCCGCGCTCCGCGAAGCAGAATTGCGGGGTCAGGTGGATCGCCTGGAACATGACCTTGCGGTGGCCCGATCGATACAACAGTCGTTGCTTCCTGGAACGATTCCGGAGATCGCAGGTTTCGAGATTGCCGGATGGAACCAACCCGCCGATCAGACCGGTGGAGATTACTATGACTGGCAACTTCTACCGGATGGCAAGGTGGTCGTGGCCTTGGCAGACGTGACGGGTCACGGAATAGGTCCCGCGCTGCTCGCATCAGTCTGTCGTGCCTATGCGAGAGCCAACTTTAGAGTGGGGAACGGGTTATTGGATGCCATGGAACACCTGAACGCTGCGCTCGCAGGTGACATCGGGGAGGGCCGTTTTGTGACGTTTGTCGCGGCGGTATGCACTCCAGGAAGCCCGCGTGTGGAACTGCTTTCAGCCGGCCACGGACCGCTGTTCTTCTATGTAATGAAAGAAGATTGTTTTGAAAAGATCGGCGCGCAAGGGCTGCCGCTCGGCATTGTAGCCAAACTCGTTTCTGAGCCTCCACAAGTTCTCGAACTAAATCGCGGCGACCTCCTTGTCTTGGCGACAGACGGATTTTTTGAGTGGGCTAATTCGCAAGGGGAGTTCTTCGGCTCCATAAGATCAGAGGAGGTCATTCGAACTTCGAAAGAAAAGCAGCCGAGGGAAATTATTTCTGCGTTGTACCAAGCGACACTCGCGTTTTCAGGTGGCACACAACAACAGGACGATCTGACCGCCGTAGTTATCAAACGAACATGAATTCAAATCAGCTTTCCTTGCATTGTTAGAGGTTCAAGTCACATCATTGAAATCCCGCAGACTGCTGCTTACAAATCTTCGGCCGAGAAGTACAGATTCGATAGCTGGAATTAGATCCCGTCCGGCATCTGACTTAAGAACGTAGCCAAGTCCGCCCGCGCTAAAGGCGTGCCGGACCACATCCGCATCTGACTCCCCGCTCAAGAAAAGAATTGTCGATCTAGGGGCAACCGCGCAAATTTGTCGAGCGACCTCGAGGCCATTCAACCCGGGAAGGCTGATGTCCAGCAAGATCAAATCCGGTCTCAGTTCTTCTGCTTTCCGAACAGCATCCAATCCATCGGCCGCGACGCTGATGACATGCAGATTCGGCTCTTTCTCAAGATGCATGCGAACAAAGGTTCGCCAAAGTTCGACATCATCTACCACGAGTAAGCGCACCAATGACTGTAGCAATTCCACTTTTCTCCTCCGCGTCCGTGTTCAGAAGGTCGCCACCGCGTTTTCTGGGAGGGTGGCCACGTGGCAGTCTTGCATTTCAGGGGCGGGTCGGTCGTTGCGCCAAAGCAGCTACCAACTTGCGCTACGGCAATCCGAGACGATCTCACCCGAGAAAGCAGGGTAGGGAGAGGAGACCGGGTCAAGTTGAATGTGGGAATAACCCTTGGGGAGAGCGGAGGAGGATTTTGCCGCGACGTTTTACAACAGCGCGATTTCTTTGCCATTCGCTCAAGAGCCGGCTTGTCGTGAACGGAGTGACATTCGCGGCACCTGCCAGTTCCTCGTTCGTGGCATCGAATTCGAAACCTTCTGAACTCTTGTTACCAATAGTCTCGGCTAGGCACACCAGGACTCGGGCGAGCCTTTGGCGAGCCGTTTGGCTAACGAGCGCTACGTGGTCGGCAAGATACCAAGCGAGATAATCCGAGGCGATGAGTAGCGCGTTTTCCAGCAATCTTGGATAGCGCGCCCCGAGAGTTCCGAGTGTGGCCCGGTTCCATACCAATATTGTGCTGTCCTTCAGCGTTTCCGTACTGAGAAGATAACGGGAAGGCGTCGACAAAAGTGCAGAGCCTCCGAATATTTCGCCGGGCGTTAGCCAAAAAAGAGCGACTTTTTTCCCCTCGCGGGTATTGAA
Source organism: Candidatus Acidiferrum sp. (assembly GCA_035996445.1). Lineage (GTDB taxonomy): Bacteria > Acidobacteriota > Terriglobia > Acidiferrales > UBA7541 > Acidiferrum. The sequence goes on from DASYJM010000232.1 coordinate 28,949, forward strand.
GAAGAATCGGGCTCGCCCTCTGGTCAGTAGGAACAGATGATCGGCGGGATTACCTTGGTTTATAACTACACATTTCCCAAGGAAGTGCTGCTGTCTAGCGGCTGCCAGAACAACTTTGACTTCGGCCGGGCCGAGACCGTCGAGGAATCGAGACTTCAAATGAGCTGCTGTGGCAGCAGATTCCGAAGGTAGCATAAGCGATGGCCTCGCCAACCCCAAACGCCTTCGCGGCGAGGGCATGATCAGCCGTCAGATTCTGGGCGATCCGCCGCGTCGCATTAGGCTTATAAGCGTCACCGACCGTAGGAGCCGAATCAACCAAGAAGCGGGCCTCTACACTTCGTTGTCGTGGCGCAATTTTCTCGAGACAAAGATGTTGCCCACTAGAGCTTCATGAATGGCTGGTACCAGTTCACTCACCATTCGGGACTTTGCAACGTATCCATGAGCGCCGGCAGAGATACATTGACGCACGAACTCGCTGTCCGAGTGAACCGTCAAAAAGACGATCAGCGATTTGCAGCCTGAATCTCTTAATCGGTTGATAGCTTCGATGCCATTTAGAATGGGCATCGAAATATCGGTTACAATTACGTCAGGCTTCAGCCGCATGGCTTCCTCGAACAAGGCTTGGCCATTGCCGACCTTTCCGATGATTTCAAACTCCCGCTCTAAAAGACGCTGTTCGATCTCCGGAAATTGCGGGTGATCATCTGCGAGAAGTATTCTCACTTTGCTCAATCAGCCGTCCGATGGCCGCGCACTCAGGAAGCATCCATGCCCAGGATCAAGCGCATTGTTCATACCTGAGATGATGACCGTGAACTGCGGCAATCCCCGCTCGCCAGGATTCAAGATATTCTCGAAGAAATGCGGTTGTCACTGTAAAGAATGCCAGTTTTGCGGAAATCCCACCCGGCCGGGTCGCCAGGGGTCCATCGCACGAATTAACCGCAAAGGCAGGGGATCAATATAACCGCGTTTGCTGTGTTAAACTCTTGCCTTCAAGAACTCAAAGTACCCTGTGGGGGTATTGTCCACGGCGGGCAGCGACGGTTTGGAGTGAAAATGCCGTGTAAGGCTTGCAAGTCCGAAAACCTTCAAAAGCTCGACGGGGAGCTGACAGCCAGCCTGCCCGACCCAAAAGGAGTGAAATTCTCCCCGGTTTACGTTTGCCAGAACGTTTTGGTTTGTTTGGACTGTGGGTTCGCTGAGCTCATTGTTCCCAAGAGTGAATTGCATTCGCTCAAGAAAGCTAAAGCCGCGCTCGACACCTAACGCGTTCGCCGGAAGCTTTCCACAGGGCTGCTCGAGACGGAATTCGAACAGAGTCTAACTCGGCACACTGACCTACATAGGGCTATACCTGTCTGTTACTTCTGACAGTGTAAGACACCGAACCCGCGGAACAGCATATCAGGTAGTCTGCTCCAGCCCGCCTAGATGTGAGAAGAAGAGGGTATATACCTTTGACCCAACGAGGGTCATCTCATCGCATCAGCACAAGAGTTCTCATTTGGGAGATTCTTGACTGGCTTATCCACTACTTTGTGACCGTCGCGCTGTTGTTCGCTCCCTTCGCGCCGTTCATTGGTGGGGTTCGGGCCCAGACGCTACCAGTACAATCCACACCTTCGAACAACTCGAAGCAGTCACAGGAGAATGCCGCTCAGGCAGTTACTCCAGCTCGATCGGGCGACCAAACGATTCCTCTGCCGCAGATTGCCGACCGCGCGGAAGAGTTAGACCACTTGCTGCAGGAAATTAGCAGTCAGCTTACGCCCAAATCTGAATTACTGAAGTCACAAACGAAAGCGGAAGAACAAGCGGCCGAGATTCGTCGGCGAGCACTGCAAACTACAGATCTCCTGGCGGGAAACCCCACAAAGCTGGATTTGGAGGACGAGCAGCGATATTGGCGCTCGCGCAGTCTCGAATATGCCGCACAACGCAAGCTTCTGACGCAGCGTGCTGCGAAACTCGAAGAGCAAATCCAAACACTTGAGGCTCAACAGCCGGAGTGGGCGGCCACCTGGATCCAGATTCGCAAATCGCCGGCAATCGAAGCCATTGTCGGGCGCATAAAGGAACAACTGGACAAGATTCAAGCGGCAAAAGCGCAAACGCAGGAGCAGCTCAATGTAGTGCTCACCTTGCAAACTCAGGTCGCCAAGGAAGACCAGCAAATCTCGGACGTCTTATTGCGCATACGTCAAGAGTCCGAGCGCGAACGTGGTCGCCTGCTGCAGATGGACGGTCGTCCGTTGTGGGAAGCCCGTGATTTGCAAACACCTGGGCAAGACATCAGACCTTCTTTCCGCAGGTCCTTTGATCGGGTCTATTCAAGCGCTCAGGAGTTTTTGAGCTCCCATATAGTCGCCACGATCGGTCTTCCGATGATTTACCTTTTGGCTCTCCTAGGTGTTTTCAGGCTCAGACGTTCCGTTGCATCCCTGCCGAATATTTCTGCCGGAGCTGTACAGGTCTTCCACCGCCCGTTTTCAGTGGCGCTTTTGGTAACTCTCATCGGAACAAGCCAATATTTTGTTTCAGCACCCATCGGCATCTCGTTTATTTTTTACATGCTCTACCTTGTTCCTGTATTGCGACTACTGGCCCCGTTGGTCGAGTCCAAACTTCGAATTCTTCTTTATGTCCTATCCGCATTCTACGCGCTTGGCGGGGCATACCTGCTCATTCAGCTTCCACCTCTTTTCAGGCGCGACTGCTACGTTCTGCTGGTCCTTGCCGCTTTGGTCAGTTTTCTCTGGCTGGCACGCTGGTCCAGGATGGGTGGGCCACTGAGTTGGACCCGAAGAGTGCGAATTTTCCTGATCGGAATTCGCGCGGATATTGTGTTCCTGGCCGCATCTCTTGTGGCAAACGTGGCCGGATTTGTTTCCCTTGCCCAGCTTCTGGGGCTGAGTGCCTTGGTCGGATCATTCGTTGCCGTGGCTCTTTATTGTGGCGTCCGCGTCTTGACTCTAATTCTCAGCACCGTGCTGCAAACAAAATGGTCGCGCGCCCTGTTCGAACTGCGGACGGAATCGGTAGAACGCTGGGGTGGCCGGCTCTTGGGGCTTGGGGCCTTGTGTTTGTGGCTGAGGTCCATGTTGCGCCTGCTGACTATTTACGAGGGCGTGATGGGCGCCCTCTCCAATCTGCTACAACACCCCATCGGCTTTCATCAGGTGCATTTCACCCTAGGTGGCGCCTTAAGCATTGTACTGATCCTGTTGTTTGGCTATGCCCTCGCAAATGCGCTTACAGTCTTCGTGGGAAAGCTTGTGCTTCCGAGATTGCCGCTCAAACGCGGCGTGCCGTACGCCATCTCGACTGTCTTTTACTACGTGCTCCTTCTACTGGTTGCTTTGGCTACTTTGTCGGCGACGGGCGTCGACTTGAACAAGCTTACGGTACTCACAGGCGCCCTTGGTGTTGGCCTGGGCTTTGGGCTTCAGAATATCGTGAATAATTTTGTTTCCGGCTTGATTTTGCTCTTTGAGCGCCCCATCCACGTTGGCGACACAGTGGACGTCAGTGGTCTCGTGGGCATGGTTCGGCGGATCGGCGCACGCTCGAGCACGGTCGTGACGTTCCAGGGTGCCGAAGTGATCGTGCCAAATAGCAACCTAATCTCGAACCAGGTGATCAATTGGACCCTTTCGTCCGAGTGGCGACGGGTTGACGTGCCCATCGGAGTTGCGTATGGCACCGATCCCGAGCGAGTGATCAAGCTGCTCGTTGAAGTCGCGCAATCCCATCCGGGAGTCTTGCTTGCGCGCCCGCCTATGGCTTTCTTCCTTGGATTCGGCGAGAGCGCGCTGAGGTTTGAGTTGCGTTTCTGGTCTGACCAGCAGGACACCTGGTTTCAACTCCAGAGCGATGTGACTGTCGCGGTGGCCAAAGCGATAAAGGAAGCAGGCATCGAAATCCCGTTTCCCCAGCGAGACCTTCATGTTCGCAGCATCGATGTATCGATGACAGAAAACGTGGCGGGCCGGCTTGCACCTTCTGCTGACTCGACGGAACGGAGTGTCCGTGCGTGAGGTCAGCAAAACCTCGCTTGGAGAATGGAAAGCGCCACGAATTCCTTTTGGACACCGAGAGTGCGCTTCGCGTAATCCGTGCTGAGTATCCCATGCCGAAGGGATGGGCCGTTGTGCCTGTAGGTAAGATTTTACGTGGCGGACTCCCGGACTTTCGGTTCATTGGTTCCGGTCTAGCAAACATTTCTTCTACGGTGTTGCGCGAAGATTCATAGATTTACTGTGAACAGGTACCTTGAGAAATAAACGGGGAAAGCGCTGTATCAATTTCTTTTGGCATATGGCATGAGGAATGCTTCCTCGTTGCGTCTGCTAACCGCGCCGCAGAAATGCATTAACCAGTGGTTTGGCGAGGGCAAAAGTGATGGTGCATCCTGATAAATCGCGCTTTCAGCCAGAGAAATCCGAATCGTGCTCCATTCGAAAACAAGACTAAGCCTATAGCAACGGAGGAGGTAAGAACTAGCATCGCAGCTATCGCCACAAGCACGACGAAAACTTCCTCCAACAAGTACAAACCGAGTCGCATCCTCGGGGCAATCGTTACTAGGGTAGCCAGTATTACCACTATCTTCGAGGGCATGTTTTTGGAACTCCGACATCCGCTTCCCTGAGTGCCACCACCGTTGGCTACACGGATTGCAAACTGGATCCAGTAACACCAAGGAGAACCGCGATTGGTGTTTCAGCAATTGGATTCTGGAATGGGGCACTACTGAAATGAACTGTCACTTTTACCAGGCGGCAATCGATTCCAACACACAACCAAGCTGGAGCGGTCTCCTCCGGAAGGACTACTCGACTACTCACGTGCCGCTTTTACGGTTACCCGACAGCGAATGCAGTTCCCTGACGGAGTCTCGACATGTTAAAGCCTTCCGTCGGCGCCTACTTGGAAGCCCACCGCTATTCTCTAAAACAGGCGAAACGCTCGTGCTCGCATCGTCGATTACAGAAGGGTCCAAGTGCCACGTGGTTGCACCGTGGATTCTGAGACTCATTTTGACTTGCGCAAGGGGCATTTGCCTGGAGCGCCGGTTCCTTCGCTCAGCGGCCGAGCTAGGCGCTTGCGGTGACGAACCGTGACGGCACCAGCCAGTTCGGCAGAAGCCAAGGGCGCGCTCCCGTAGAAATCGATGGCAGGCCGATTTTCCTTGTGCAAACCTCTGTCGGCGGGCTCTCGCTCGAAGAGCGTGCTGAGTCTGTCAATACTGATAGACTGGGTGGCTTGCGCGGCCTCTTCAATGGGTAAGTTGGTCTGGCAGGTCAAGCCCTGTCACAATTGACAGTGTCCGCGGCCACATCGTTTTCTTTAGGCTTTTGGTCAAGTGAGGCGTTCATGCCACTTCCCCGGGTCATGCTCGCTGATGATCACACGATTCTTGTCGAAGCATTTCGGATGCTGTTGCAAGCTCACTGCGAAATCGTGGGTAGCGTATCCGATGGCCGCGCGTTGTTGGAGAGTGCGCCACAACTTAAACCCGCCGTAATCATCGTGGACATCGGAATGCCACTCATGAACGGTTTTGAAGCTGGGTTGCGATTGAAAGAACTCATGCCTGCAGTCAAACTCATCTTTCTAACTATGAATGGAGATCCCGAACTGGCTATGGAAGCAATGCGCTCCGGAGCATCCGGTTACCTACTAAAGAGTTCGGCAGGTTCGGAACTCATTCGCGCCATTGAGATGGCGCTTAAAGGAAAAACGTACGTTACACCACAGATAGCGAGAGGAATGCAAAAGGCGTTCATCAACAATCCCGTGTTAAAAGTCCGAGACAAAACCTTGACACCTCGACAGCGCGAAGTCGTGCATCTGTTGGCTGAGGGAAAATCCATGAAGGAAATCGCCAGCGTGTTGAACGTGACTCCACGAACGGTGGCATTTCACAAGTACCGCGTCATGGAAGTACTTAATCTCAAGACGACCGCCGAGTTGATTCAATACGCAATCAAATCACGAATCCTGGTAACTTGAGTCTGAGGTGTGGTTGCCTGATCGTTTGGTTGCAGAGCTCAACTTTCGATCTCGACTGTGTTTTCGGATTTGGAGCAGTAGAAGATTTAAACGCCTAAATTGGTTCACCGTTTACACTCCTACATCCGGTAGCCCGCCATCGTCCCTGAAAAATAAAGACGCACGCGCGGAGAGTGCCATAAACCCTTCGCTCGCATAAGGCGTGCGACGGAAGTATGAAGATGTCGAACAGCTCCGCAAGAGACTAGGCGCGTTATGGAAGTTGTTCCTCTTCCGACCGCGACAGCGCTGCAGAGAATAATCTGTTTGCTCTTCCCACGGCCAACAGTTCAGTTCCCGAAACGAAAATTCTTCCTGCGATGGAGTACACATAAGTTTCAGCAGGGAGGTTTTCTTTACTGGTATTATTGACAGTTCCGATAGACGCCGCAAAGACCCTATCGTGCGATTACTCCTCCGAACCTCAGAAAGGGATCCGGCCGGAGATTCCTCCACACCAGGAGATGAAGCAGAGATGCTTCAAGTACCCTTTCCCTCTCGACCGGATCCCTTTCTCCGAAAGAAAGTTAATAGCCTACCGAAAAGATTCAAGACACAGAAGGCCCTAGTCAGCGCCAGCGCCGTTGCTCAGAATTGTCCCGCATTGGAGGGCTAACGGGACCTCCTGTCACACCGATATCCACAGTTTCTCCGACAGGGCCGGGGAACTAGCGTTTGGTTGCGCCAGTCCGACTATATCTGTTTTTATCCTAACCAATTCACGCGCATCCAGGAAACGCTTTGGCGAAGAGCGAAACCGACACGCAGGTAGTCGAGAGTAACGCTTACGAATTTCGAGGGGCACCCGTTCCTGAGTTGCTCAGTGTGCCCGCGCAGCGCGGTCTGCAAGTCACCGGGCCGGCCGTAGTCTTAAAGGATTGGTTCGAGGTTTCCTGTGACCGGCTCGTCCTTGAATTCGCTGCGATTCGGGAGGGGCTGTTGCTCTTTCTGGCCGACGGATTGTATCCGGTCAATTGGGGGAGCGAAGCTGGCGGCACAAGAAGCCGTCGTCAACGAAGGCCAAGCCTCTGTATCGCAGACAACCGAAGATCACGCTCGGGACTCCAGTGGATCTGCCCAACAGAGTGCCTCCACTGGAAACAAGCAAGCCGGCGGTTCATTCGTGATTGTTCCGCTGCCGATTTCCAGTCCGGCTCTGGGTTCGGGAATCGTGCCCGCACTTGCGTACATTTTCCCGCTCGAGAGGGGCGACAAGACTTCTCTCCCTTGGCGTAGTTGGGGCAGCTGGCCTGGTTACGAACAATGGCACCCGGGCCTTCGTCCTGGCTGGCGAACTCTACTTTAGAGAAAATACTTTCGGACGACTGCGGCGTTCGCTCGTGGGAACCTAAACTATACGGCCTTCGTGCCGGCAAGTCACAGACCAAGTTGCCTCTTAACCAGACCGGTCAGGCAGTCTTCGGAGAGTTCCTGCGTCGCCTGGGAT
>DASYJM010000233.1:0-4454 GCA_035996445.1 Candidatus Acidiferrum sp.
AAGGTTGCGGTTCACTTTGAGCCGATGGTTTAGCGGCTGCGGCCGAAGGCGCAGCCGTTATCCCGTGCGCGACAGACTTTGGCGGATTCGGGCCGGTGGAATTGGTCGACATGATCAAATCCCCTTGCGACGATAAAAGCGAACAAAATTGAAACTATTTCTTGGACGTGCCCCAAGTTTCGGGCGAACTTGCCTTGTCTACACCCTCTTCTGAAGACACCGAGTTGCCAACGAGCGACGATGCGCTGCATTAGCCAGCTGACCAATTCGGAAATAGACATTCTATATAGGTCTTCGCATGCCGCAATATCAACAAGGCCTCCTTGTCTGAGAAGCCTTTGGCGCGAAGCTTAGGCGGCTTGGAAGTCTTGATGGGGAGGCCTTCCGCCGGATTAATGGACATCCGTCGGTTCATCACGGCCCATCCGAAAACCGTCTTGAGGCCTGCGAGATCGCTATCCTTGACAGTCTTCGGGCTCACACCATTCTGGATACGCACATCCTTAAAACGCACAATGTCCCCTGGAGTAACGCTGCTGGCCTCATCATGCTTCAGGATCGCAACGAGCTTCGCCATGGTGTTGCGATAACTCTCGTAAGTGCTGGGCTTGCGGCCCGCTGCTTTGGCTTCCTTCCACCCCTCCTCAACCAACGCTGTCAGCGAGCCGCCTCTAATGGCTGCCGATGCCGAAGCTGGTTTGAGCGGCGATGTCCATGCAGGGAATCGCTCGGACTTCGGATGCGGCGAGTAGTCTCCTTGAGCATTGCGCAGACGGGCCTCTAGCGCGTCCCTCAGCGCAAACCAGAAGGCTCGCAACAGAAGACCACGCGATGAACCTCTGGTCGGTCTGCGACCAACGCTGGGATCTTGACGAAAGATTGGCGAGCCGATCCGCCCAAAACGATCTTCTGCTTTGAGCTGCTTCGGTCGATTTGAGATTCGCCCGGATGAACCAGCCCTCTATAGGCCGAATAAGAAAAAGGTCTTGCCCGCGGTAACGGCCACAACCTGCTTGCCATTCAAGATAAATGAGACGGGCGTCGCCTTCGTCGGCGGCCCCAGATTTACGTGCCACAATTCCTTTCCTGTAGCTGTGTCGAGGGCGAAAACGGTGCCAGCGTAGGCCGAGAATGCAATTCCGCCGTCAGTCGACATCACACCGCTAAAGCTCTGATCGGTTTCTGTCTGCGGTCGGCGCAAGACGGGCTGCGACCACTTGATGGTTCCGGTAGCAGCATCGATAGCTTTCACGACATGGGCGATATCCGCCGGATTTTCCGATGCAGCGCTACCCATGAAAAATCCATTTGGGCCAGGCTTGACCACGCCAGAGGCTTGTCGGGTATAGATCGAGTAGCCTTCAGTCGCATGAACTAGAAAAGTCTGGCTCGCGGGGTCGAAAGATGGCGGTTGCCAGTTCGCTCCGCCTCCGGTCCACGGCTCCGTAAAAGTGCCTGCCGCAGTGACTTTTGCCGCGTCGGTCAAAATCGGCCGGCCGTTCTCATCAAGACCGCTGGCCCAGTTGACCTTAACAAAAGGAACGCCGCGCAAAAACTCGCCATTCGTCCGATCAAGCACGTAATAAAAACCATTTCGATTTGCCCAGCAGATAACCTTTCGCGGAGTGCCGTCGATTGTCAGGTCGGCCAAGACGGGTGTTTGACTGGAATCCCAGTCATGCGCATCCTGAGGCGTGAACTGAAAGTGCCAGGCCAACTTTCCTGTTGTGGCGTCGAGAGCGATCGCGCTGTCTGTAAAAAGATTGTCGCCGGGCCGAACCTCCGCATTATACTCCGGTGAAGGATTGCCGACGCCCCAATACAGAAGGTTAAGCTTCGGGTCATAACTCCCCGTGACCCAAGTGGGGCCGCCCCCGGTTTTCCAAGCATCGTTTTTCCAGCTGTCATGACCGAACGCGCCGGGACCGGGAATCGTATCAAAGCGCCAGAGCTGGTTGCCGGTGTTCGCGTCATAAGCAGCAAGAAAGCCACGAATGCCAAACTCGCCGCCAGCGACGCCGATGATGACAGCATTCTTTACAACGAGCGGCGCACCCGTAATTGCAAAACCGTCGTGCGGATCTGCGACATGTGTTTCCCATTTGAGTTTGCCGGTCGTCGCATCAATCGCAACTAAACTGCCATCCAGTGTCCCCAGATAAAGATTATTCCCGAGAATTGCGAGCCCTCTATTGACGCTCCCACAACAGGTCCGGATTCCCTCCGGAAGACGCCGAACATATTGCCAGATTTCGTGACCATCTACGGCGTCCAGGGCAAATACGTTGCTGGGAGGCTCGGTAACAAAGATCGTCTTGTTTGCTACAATGGGAGTCGCCTCGAAGGGATTATTCCCCGTTGTTTTGAATTGATGCGCCCAGAGCAATTTCAAGCCTGACACATTTTCCGACGTGATTTGCCCGAGCGGAGAGTGACGCCAACCGTCCAAAGTGCCTGAATATGTGAGCCAATCGTCAGTCCTACCCCTTGCGGCCAACACCATTTCCCAACTTATGTCAGTCGGCGTAATATGTTGGGCAGAAGAAGTTTTATTCGTGCGCCCTGGGTCCAGGGTGCGCAAGAAGCCCGTGAGTTGCCACCGTTCTTCAAGCGAAAGAGGGAGGGATGGCATGGCTGTGCCCGGAATGCCGTCCCGCAATGTTTTGTAGAGAGCAAGGTCGCTCGCTCCAACCTGGTAGTTCGATTTTGCCAATGAAGGGGCGTGCCCGGTACCCTCGCCATCATTCCCATGGCACGGCGCGCAGTTTGTCCGAAACAGCTTCTTTCCCGCCGCAATGCTTTCCAAGTCGTCGAGAGGATTTTTGACGACAGCATGGAGACTGCTGCCATCATTCACAGCCCAGTCAGCGATAAAGCCGCTACCTGGCCACACCCCTCTCAACATTGGCAGCGTACCTTGGATCACCTCGGTCCAGGAAAGCTCTGGCACGTCTCCTTTCGCCTTCTTCACATAGAGTCGGAGGCGCCAAGCGAGCTTCTCAGCAAGACCATCACCTTTAGTGGCCGGCAAGAACGGGGCGATAGCACTGGGCGCAAATAAGGAGAGTCCCCCAACTGTTACAAAAAGTAAAAGCAGTAGCAGCGCGCCCTTCTTGAGAAACTGACGAAATTTCAATTTGGTTTTCCTTTGATCACTATATTATGCTTAATGTCGTCACACAGTATCACTCGTATCCCATGGTACGATATCGACCAATCCCCTTGACATCGCGTCGCAAGCAAATAATGCGTGACTAGGCCCGGGATGGTACGCTGGTTTTGGCCTGCACCCTTGATTGTCCTCGTCTATAAGTAGAATCTGTTCTGGTTTTCGTCCTTGTTGGTACGGGTTGCAAACTCTGGCGCAGACAGCACCTACAGTAAGTGTTTTTGGTATTCGCCCGGCAAGGTCACAAACCAGCCAATGACGATGGACGCAACGACGGCGACCGCAAGCGCGGGATAAATCCGGCGCATCCGCATCATGCCGAAGGCCCAAAATGAAAAACGACCGAGCTTCAGCTCGGTTCAGCACCTTCGTTGTCATGAGGGAGCCGGCGATCACCAAAAAAACATCGACACCGACGAATCCTCCGGCGAATCCCGATAAATGGAAGTGAAAGCCGACGACAGCGACCACCGAAAGCGCCCGCAGCGCATTGATGTCTAGCCGGAAGGCATCGCGTCAGGTTTGCTTGCCATCTCTGCTACTGTCGCCGTTTTCTCGATCACCGCCCAGCGGTCCGTTATGGATGTGTTGTCTCAGAAAAATCCTAAAATCGGATAGATGCACTCACATCAGGCTATCCTCAACGGTTCGGCGGGCATGCTGATCAAACCCCTTAACACTGCAATGCCGCTGTTGTGAAGCTCGATTGATTTATCGTCCATAGCAATATATTCGAGGCGTTTCACCATTCCCGATATTTGTCACCGAGGAGCGATGTCTGGATTGGGTGAAAACGCCTCTGAGCTAAGGACGCTCAGAATTGTTTTCTCAATTGCGCTCTACCAGCAGCACCTACCAGTGCGATTGGTTTCCCCCGCATCCACCAACACTCGGAGCCAAACTGGCTCCAAACCTTGCCGGTTGGTTGTCGCTTCGCATCGAGCAGTTCGTTCGATCCATAGCGGCTGGACGCATCTCCGGCTGTGTGTCCTTGCAGCATGTTGGCGATGTCCCGGTGGACATTGGCTTCCCGCAAGGCGTCCTTGAACGTATGACGGAGGCTAAACGCTCACCTCGAAGACGGCGACCGTTTGCGCTCCAAATCATTACGTGTGCTGAACTGCGGATGCATTTGAACGGCATTCCAAAGGCTTGCGTTGGTACGATAGGACGGGATCTCATCTGTTAGTGGCCTGTGAATATTGTGCAAAACTCCCATCTCGTGGCGAAACGGCATTGGGATTGCTAGTTTTTGTCTGAAATATTCTCCATGCTTCGTTTCGTC